>CAYOIU010000143.1:0-9696 GCA_964404085.1 uncultured Desulfobacteraceae bacterium
TGAGAAAGCACATGAAAAAGATTCTCAGATTCGCTTCTTTATACGCGTTTAATTAGGCGACTTCGTTGGAAGTCATCATCGTGCCCATGGACGCGCTTTTTACGTTGCATCAATATTCAACAGTTTTGGAGCGAGCAAAAGATGTCAGATAAAGAAAACGGCGAATATCAAAACGAAGAAGAAAGTTTTGCGGAACTTCTGGAGTCTTACGATACCGGCATGGGCGACGACGTCCGTGTGGGAGACAAGATTCGGGGAGAGATCATTTCCGTGAGCAAGGACACGGTGTTCGTAGAGACCGGGACCAAGATCGACGGGATTGTGGAAAAAGAAGAACTCCTGGACGAAAATGGGGAATTTCCTTACAAGGTCGGGGATCTGCTGGAACTCTACGTGGTGTCCAACAACGGCAATGAGATCAGGCTTTCAAGGGCCCTTTCCGGCGCCGGCGGTCTCGATCTCCTGCAAGATGCCTATGGGAGCGGCATGCCGGTGGAGGGCAAAGTCACAGGCCCCTGCAAGGGCGGTTTTCATGTTGAAGTGATGAAAAGGCGGGCCTTTTGTCCCATCAGCCAGATGGATGTTGCTTACATCAGGACCCCTGATGATTATACCGGGCAGTCCTACCAGTTTCTGATCTCCCAGTTTGAGGAAAATGGCCGCAATATCGTGGTGTCGAGAAAAAAGCTCCTGGAGAAAGAGCAGAAAAAGGCCCGAGATGCCTTCCTCAGTGAAGTGAAGATCGGCGACGTCCTGGAAGGGCGGGTCACGAGGTTGATGCCTTATGGTGCCTTTGTTGCCCTTTCAGAAGGAGTGGAAGGGATGATTCACCTTTCGGAACTCAGCTGGTCCAGGGTGGAAAAGCCCTCCGAGGTGATCAACCCGGAAGATCTGGTCACAGTCAAGATCATTGGAATGGAGCAGGCGGAAAAGACCGGGCAGATGAAGATTGCCCTTTCCCTGAAACAGCTGACCGGGGATCCGTGGAAAACGGTCGAAGAATCCTTCAGCCCGGGGCAGAAGGTCATGGGGAAAGTAAGGCGATGTGTGAAATTCGGGGCATTTGTGGAGATTGCCGCTGGAATAGAGGGACTGGTCCATATCAGTGAGATGAGTTACCGGAAACGCATCGTCAGTCCCGAGGATGTGGTGAGCGCGGGAGACGTGGTGAGCGTCATGATCAAGGAGATCGACGCCGAAGCCCGAAGGATATCGCTGAGCATCAAGGATGTGGAAGGGGACCCCTGGGTGGATGTAGAAGAGCGTTACCGGACGGGCCAAATGGTTGAGGGGCGGATCGAGAAAAAAGAATCCTTCGGATATTTTGTTTCACTGGAACCGGGGGTCACCGGCCTGCTCCCAAATTCAACTATCGAGAAGTCTCCGGAAGCCGGGGAACTTGGAAAACTGAAAGAGGGAGATCACATACAGGTCATCGTCCAGACCGTCAATATGGGGGAGCGCAAGATCAGCCTCGCTCCGGGCGATTCAGGAGGCGAGGGGGACTGGCACGCCTTTGCGAAAACGGAAAAGATCACAGGTTCACTGGGAGACAAGCTGCAAAAGGCCCTTAACGACAAGAAGCTGAATCAGGAATAGGCCGCAAATTCCTCTGCTCCAGGCATCCTGTCCTGTGGTTCCGTAAGCAGGAATTCACCGTTTTCAATCCATCCTTTCAAAAGGCCGGCGATTTCCTTTGATCGCAAATAGGAGGTCATGGGGACTGTGGGAATGTCCTGTCCATTGAACCGGATTGTCCCGGATTTCAACTCGGCATAGCTGACCTGGCCAAGGCTTCGTGCCTCCCCTTTGGGATAATCGTTGCCGTAATCAATGATCTGGGTAAAAATCTCTTCATCCGACACGCCCGTAAAGCGGGCCATCTCCTCGTTCAGGATGGGGATGGGTAGGCCGAGGCCCACGGCAAGGGAGCAGCCGTATCCCAGGAGGCTCACGCCTGCAACCCACTTGGGGTCCATTGCCTTCAGGTCCCCCATGACCATAAGGGTCCCCGCGGGGCTCAGGGGAACCCCGTTTTCCCCCCGTTTGACCTGGGGTTTGTGCTGCGTTCCCGGGCCTATGATATGGCCCCTTGCTCCTCCGAGGAATATGGCTGTCCCGATGCCCATCGTCAGATAATAGGGATCATTCATGAGAGGGCTCAAGACTCCGGACGTGGCGTAATTGGCGTTCCCGGCGTGGGGTTTCAGGACTCCCATGTAGGTGTAGATGGTCTTTTTGGACAAATTGACGGCGCAGTTGTAGTTTTGATAACCATTTCTCGGGTTGAATAGACTGGCGTAAGGCAGGTCGGCGAGGGTTATCTTTTTCCTGAACTCACGATTGGGATAGCAATCCGTACCATAGCCGAAGGCCTCAAGCTGGATCCGTTTTCCCTCCAGAAGCTCCTGGATAACGTGCCCTCCGCCGTACTTGAACTGGCCGGGATGGACACGGTTCAGGGGATCGTCTTCGGCCGGTTCGGTTGCTCCAAGATAGATATCCACTGCTGCGATCCCTGCATAGGCCGGTACCCCGTTGAGCAGGACCCGGGAGGCCTTGATGCCCGGTTTTGCATGACCGAAGTTGATGAAGGCGCCAGAAGAACACATGGGGGAGAAGGTGCCGGTGGTGACGACATCGATATCCCGGGCCGCTTTTTCGGGACCCTGTCTCTTGACGATTTCAGCCATCTCATCAGCGGTGACCACCACCACCTTTCCCGTCCTGATCCTGTCATTGATCTCCCGAATGGTCTTGACAACCTTTTTTTTGGCCATGGTGTCCTCCCGGCACGATTTGAAAAGGCGGGCGTTTTGCTCGGGCCCGCCAACCCAAAAGGTCTTTGTGCAGTGAAGAGGACATATTAAGACTTGGAGGCCATCATGACAAGAAAAAGTTTTCCGGCGGCTCTTCATTTTTGAAGCGTCCCGAATCCTTGACTTTTGGGCTGCCATCTTATAACAATGATTATGACTTCAAAATAAGTCATTATCGTGGCCATGGGCGGAGTTTTGCGATTCCGTTAAAAGAAGGGAGCCGAAGACCCTGTTATTTTTTCAGGTGGTTGA
Source organism: uncultured Desulfobacteraceae bacterium (assembly GCA_964404085.1). Classification (GTDB taxonomy): domain Bacteria; phylum Desulfobacterota; class DSM-4660; order Desulfatiglandales; family Desulfatiglandaceae; genus CAYUCJ01. Next base: position 3,072 of record CAYOIU010000143.1, read on the forward strand.
CGCGGAAATATTTTAGTGACGGGAAAAAAAATAGAGAGAAAACCTTTTAAGATCGGTGAGTTGACCCTGGGAGACGAAGGGTCTTTTTTTGTTATAGCCGGACCGTGCGTTATTGAAGACGAATCCACGACGATGGAGGTGGCCCGATACCTCAAGGAAACGGGCGAAGAGCTGTCCATCCCCATTATCTTCAAGACGTCTTTCGATAAGGCCAACCGCACCTCTCTAGACTCCTACAGGGGCCCCGGGCTGGAAAAGGGTTTGGAGATTATCAGCCGGGTGAAAGAGGCGACCGGTCTGCCGGTCTTATCCGACATTCATGAAGTGGGTCAGATCGAAAAGATTGCAGGGGTTCTTGACGTCATCCAGATACCCGCATTTCTCTGCCGCCAGACGGACCTGATCCTGGCCGCTGCTCGGACCGGCCTTCCCGTGAACATCAAAAAAGGCCAGTTCCTTGCGCCGTGGGATATGTCAGCCGTTGTTCAGAAGGCACTTTCAGGTGGAAATCACCGTCTTATCCTGACTGAACGTGGGACCGCTTTCGGCTACAACAACCTGGTGGTGGACATGAGATCTCTCGTGATCCTCAAAAGCCTTGGATTTCCGGTTGTTTTTGATGCCACCCACAGCGTCCAGCTGCCCGGCGGTCTTGGAGACAGTTCCGGGGGACAGAGGGAATACGTGGGTCACCTGGCCCGGGCGGCGGTGGCCGCAGGTGTGGACGGCGTCTTCATGGAGGTGCATCCCCGTCCGGACTCGGCGCTTTGCGACGGCCCCAATTCCCTGCCCCTAAAGGATGTGAGCGGTCTCCTGCGATCCCTGAAGGCCATCCACGGTGTGGTGAGGCCTTGAACGAGAGATTTTGAAATTCATTCTTCCCCAATCCCCCCTTCCTGTCCTCCTCTGGGCGGAAAATCATACAGGATTGTCAGGGATGCCTGCCTTGGGGCCGCGCGTATGCCCGAAGGAGGCAGGGATGGTTAACTGTAAAGAGACAGGGCTTTCAGAAATGGAAAAAGAAACCGGAACCATTAAGCTGCTTTTCCTGGATGTGGACGGTGTGATGACGGACGGAACTATCCACATGGGCGCGTCGGGCGAGGAGATCAAGTCGTTTCACGTCAGGGACGGGTTCGGCTTGAAGATGCTCATGAAATCCGGGGTGGAAGTGGTGATCATTTCAGGGCGCAATTCCGAGGCAGTGACACTGAGGGCGAGAGAACTCGGGATTCGCATGGTTTATCAGGGTGTGAAGGACAAGGGCGAGATCTGCCGACAGGTCATGGCCCGGAAGGAATTGGACAGGTCGGAGGTCGCCTCCATCGGGGATGACGTGCCTGATCTTGCCTTGTTTGAGTACTCAGGGCTTCGTATTGCAGTGGCTGACGCAGTCAGTGAGGTTCGCGACGCTGCTGATTTTACCACCCGGATTCCAGGTGGTCGCGGCGCTGTGCGGGAGGCCTGCGAGTGGATCTTAAAGGTCTAAGTACGTGGACGGTGATGACGCCCTTGCAACAAGTCGGGAAAATAGTCTTTACATACGAAATTAGCCGTTGATATAATGTCATCACTTCGGCTCAAGGGTTCAAGAATCTTGGACCTCTACTGAAAAACGATGAAAAAACAACGGATTAAGCTCATTGCTCAGAGCCGGCTGTCGGTGCCTCCATCAGGGAATCCTCCACTGATGGACGGAAACCGGTTAGGAAAAACTGAATCGTATTCATGCAACCGTTTTTTAAGAAACACTGGCCCCTGATCGGCCTGGGGGTCCTATTGGCGCTAGTTGCGGCTTACCTGATAAGGTCCGGAAAGGACATCTTTCGCAACGCCACTTTCGAAAAGGTGATATCAGGTGAAGGGATCAAACTGAAGGATATTCACTACACCCAGGATGACCCCGAGAAGGGGATGAAGTGGGTCCTCGATGCCGGTGAAGTGAAATTCTCAGGTGACAGACAATTCATTTCTTTCCACGATTTCAGGTTGAAGGTGAGCCCCTCTGATCGATCTTCCTTTGAGGTGACTGGGAAGAACGGTGATTATTCCAGGGCCACCGGAGAGCTGAATCTCCAGGGCGATCTGAAGGGGATATCAGAAGACGGGTACAGGGTGATCACCGAGAGTATCCGGTTCGATGAAAAAAAAGGTATCCTGACGAACAACAAGCCTGTGCAGATATTGGGCCCTTTTTTTTCCGTCAAGGGCGAGGGCATGTTTGTGGACCTCAGGAAAAAGAGGCTCAAGATCCTTTCTCGGGTGACGACCGTATTAAAAGGGAGGTCCGTGACAAGATGACACACAACACAAGACTGCCGTTCCTTTTCATTCTCCTGACCCTGCTGGTCTTTTTTCTGCCGACTCCGGGCGAAGCGGATGCTAAGAAAGGCCTCCAGGACAAGGTCTCTCCCAAACCCATGATCATCAAGTCGAAGACACTTGAATGGGATGATGAAAAGAAAACGGTGACCTTTACGGGCGATGTGAATGCCCAAAAAGATGATTTTGTTGTGGATTGTGAAAAAATGTTTGTATACTACACCGCTTCGTCCGATGAACAAGAAAAGGGCGATTTTGCAAAGGGCGTGGACAGAATCGTGGCCACAGGTCAGGTCAGGATTACCCGCAGTGGCGGTGGCGTAGCGGAAGCTGAAAAAGCCGTATATTATCAAGGAGATGAGAAACTGGTCCTTACCGGCAATCCATCCGTCAAACAGGGGAATGATCTGGTAAAAGGGGACCGTATCACTATTTTTCTCAAGGAAAACAGAAGCATAGTCGAAAGTACCGGGAGAGAAAGGGCCCAGGCCATCATATTCCCCAAGACCAGGAAAAAGGAGGCCCCTTGACAATGGAGGGTCAGACCCTGGAGGCACAGGGACTGGTCAAGATCTACGACGGCAAGCGCGTCGTGGACCGTGTGAGCTTGGCGATCAAACGAAAAGAGATCGTAGGTCTTCTGGGACCCAATGGGTCCGGAAAGACGACCACCTTCTACATGATTGTCGGACTGACACAACCCGGGGAGGGCAAGGTTTTTCTTAACCAAGAGGAGATTACCGGCGATCCCATGTACGTCCGGGCAAGAAAGGGGATCAACTATCTGGCGCAGGAACCGTCGGTCTTTCGCAAGCTCACCGTGGAAGAAAATCTGCTGGCCATCATGGAAAGCCTCAATGTCTCGCCGGGGGAGAGAAGGGAACGGATAAAAGGCCTTCTCGATGAGTTGAATATCGGCCATCTGGCCAAACAGAAGGCCTATTCACTCTCCGGAGGTGAACGAAGACGCCTGGAAATTACGAGGGCCCTGGTGACCGAACCAAAGTTCATGCTTCTGGACGAACCCTTCGCCGGCATCGATCCGCTCGCTGTGAGTGACATACAGGAGATTATTCGGCAACTGAAAAGCCGTGGCCTGGGGATTATTATTTCGGACCACAATGTGAGAGAGACTTTAAACGTCTGTGATGTAGCTTATATTATCAGTGAAGGAAAGATTATTGAACACGGGGGGCCCGGTGAAATCGTCGCCAGCAAGGTCGCGCGGGGGGCATACCTGGGTGATGATTTTTCCATGTAAACCCTTTACGTTTATTTCAAACTTGATGACTTTGTAAGAAGTCATCATCCTGACCATCCGCGAATACCTTGCAAGCGGAGGATTGGGAACGGCTCAGAAAGACTCCTATGGCTTTGGAACTTAGACAATCATTGAGCTTGAGTCAGCAGCTCATCATGACGCCTCAATTGCAGCAAGCCATCAAGCTCCTTCAATTGTCGAGGCTTGAGCTGCTTGATACCATCAATCAGGAACTTGAGACCAATCCCCTGCTGGATGAACAGCTCTCCCCCGATACGGAGGACGAAAATAGGCCTGAAGCGCCAAAAGAGACCGCCGAAAATGAACCCCCCGAACTGGCCGAGGTCAAGGTTGAAGAAACCGCCCGCGAGGATGTGGACTGGGAAAACTATCTGGCCGAGTACAACACGGCCTGGGCGGATGTGCCGCACGACGTAAGGGAACTCCCTCCTCTCGAGAGCATGACAGCCTCCAGGACAAACCTCTCCTCCCATCTCCTGTGGCAGCTCAACATGAGCAACCTGGATGAGGAAAAAAGGGAAATCGGATTGCATATTCTCGGCAACCTCGATGACGACGGCTATCTGAAGGTTTCCCTGGAAGAGATTTCGGAGACCACCGAACTTCCCATTGACAAAGTCTGCAACGTCCTTAATTTTATACAGCAATTTGATCCTGTGGGCGTTGCTGCAAGGGACACGTGCGAATGCCTGCTTATTCAGGCCCGGTTTCAGGGACTGGGGGAAACCATCGTCGAGCATATCCTTTCCGAGTATATGCATGAACTCGAGAACAAGAGATATGAGCGCATTGCGAAGGGCCTCTCGGTTCCCCTTGAAGAGGTGGTTTCCGCCATCTCCGTGATCCAGGGACTGGAGCCGAAACCCGGCAGGAGATTCAATGATGATGAAACCATTTATGTAATCCCGGATATCTATGTCTTCAAGGTGGGTGATGATTACGAAATTGCGTTGAATGAAGACGGGCTGCCGAAGCTGCGGGTCAACGCCTACTACAAAGATGTCCTCTCCAACAAAAAGTCCGTGCCGGACGGCGCAAAGGCCTACATACAGGAAAAGCTCAAGTCCGCTGCCTGGCTGATCAGGAGTATTCACCAACGTCAAAGGACCATTTACCGGGTCACAGAGAGCATCGTACACTTCCAGAGGGATTTTCTGGACAGGGGCATCACCTGTCTCAGGCCCCTTGTGCTCAGGGATGTGGCTGAAGACATTCAGATGCATGAGTCGACGGTAAGCCGTGTAACCACCAACAAGTTCGTGTACACGCCCCAGGGACTCTATGAACTCAAATTCTTTTTCAACAGCGCCATCAACAGCATTGAAGGCGATGCCATTGCCTCGGAGAGTGTGAAAGAATATATCCGTACCACGGTTAAAAAAGAGGATGCCCACAAGCCTTTCAGCGATCAGGAGATCTCGGATATCCTTAAGAAGATGAACATAGATGTTGCAAGGCGAACGGTGGCCAAGTACAGGGAAAGTATGGGTATTCTGCCGTCACGTAAGCGGAGACAGCCTTGAGTGACTTCGTTCGTGGTGTCAGATCAATCCATGGAGTGAAGCCCTCACAAATTGAAAATTGAAGATTTCCAGGAGGAACAAATATGGATATTAGCGTCACGTTCAGACACACGGAACCCATTGAGAGTCTGAGAACCTACGCCGTAGAAAAGGTTTCAAAGATGAAAAAGTATCTGGACTATCCAATGGAAGCCAATGTGGTCTTAACTGTAGAAAAATTTCGACATCAGGCCGATGTGACGATCAGTGTGAATGGTACACGGATCAAGGCGGTTGAAGAAACGGGGGATATGTACTCCGCCATCGATCAGGTCATGGACAAGGTGGAGACGCGGATCAAGCGGCATTTATCCAAGATCAGGTCCCGAAGACCGGAAAATATCAAAGGCGAAGACGCCTTGGCCACCGAGGAAGCAAACGCCAAGGTCGTGGGTGAGCCCGTCATAGAGCCGGAGCCCATGGTGGCCAAGCCCATGGACGCGGAGGAGGCTGCCATGCAGCTCAATCTTTCCGCGAGGGGATTTCTCGTTTTTCGAAATGCGAGATCCATGGAAATAAACGTAATCTACAAGAGGCGGGATGGCAATCTCGGCCTCATTGAACCTCAGATGTGATAAACCCATGATGAAATTTTCAGATATTATAATAGAAGACAGCATCATCCCGGAATTGAAGGCAAAGGACAAGGAAGGCGTTCTCAATGAACTGGCTGAAGCCATCTGCCAATATGAGCCTTCTGTTGATAGGGCGGCGTTGGTGAGGGTGCTTCTCGATAGAGAAAAGCTTGGAAGCACGGGCATTGGCGAAGGTGTGGCCATCCCCCACGGCAAGCTCAACAGCGTGAGCCGACCCTTGGTTTCATTCGGAAGGAGCCCACGGGGTCTGGATTTCGACTCCATGGACGCTCAGCCTGCGCATCTCTTTTTTCTGCTGGTAGCACCGGAGAATTCGGCAGGTATTCATTTGAAGACCTTGGCCAAGATCGCTAAGGCCTTGAAAAGCAGCTCGTTCCGACGACGGCTGATCGAAGCGGCATCCAGGAAAGAGCTTTACGAGGCCATAATCCAGAACGATGAAGAGGGTGAAACCGTGTAAAAAATCGCGGTGAAGGGAAATCATGATCGGACTGTTAATCATTTCTCATTGCGATCTGGGGAAGGAATTCCTGAACGCGGCCGAGCTTATCATGGGTCGTCTTGAGAACGCAGATGCCCTATCTATCACGCAAACGACCAACTGCCAGCAAATGATAGAGGCCATCTCGAAAAAAATAAAGACCATGGATAAGGGCAAAGGTGTTCTTATCTTGACGGATATGTTTGGAGGGACGCCTTCTAACCTCAGCCTGTCTTTTCTGGCAGACGAGATGGTGGAGGTTTTGACCGGTGTGAATCTGCCCATGGTTATATCCGTTGCTCAGGATCGCAAGCAATTCACCCTCGGTGAATTGGGTGAAAGGGCCAAGGAATCGGGCAGACGGAGCATCGCCCTGGCCGGT
>CAYOIU010000144.1:0-9591 GCA_964404085.1 uncultured Desulfobacteraceae bacterium
CGATACTGCCGTGGTAAACACCCTTCCTGAGGATTGGGACATGATAGGCCACGGTCCGATAACCTTGGACCGCCATAAAAACATCGCTGACAACCGGCTTGTGGGTGCTCAAAATGGTCTTGACGTGTTCCTGGTAGGATATGTCTGCGCCAATGGCCTTCTTGTCGAATGGGACAGTGTAGACGATCCTTCCCACTGCATCCACGGCTGTAACCGCAAGGATATCGTCGGAGTGCCTCTTCAAGAAGGAGTCCATGAGTGCCTTTGTCTGCTTACTGAAGGGGATGAACGGATCGAGGCTTGAAAGATAGGTGAGTTCCCGGTGGTAGTTGGTCAAAAAGGCTCTGGATGCCCTTGGCAGCCTGTTTTGCAAGCAGCATCTGCTGGGCATTGAATTCCGATATTGTCCTATTCCTCACGTCGTTGTAAACGGAAAGGAACATATAACCGAAAACCACAAACAACAAGGGAAGGAGAAGATATCTTTTTTTCAATTTCTCGGATTCCTTTCTACCTCGGATATCCGGTAATTTCACGGATACGTTCGTATAGAGGTCTCAGCTTTTTGTACATCTTCCGGTAGACCTCCCGGTAGAGGGCATCATACATGCTGTTTACCGCCGGGTCAGGTTCAAAAATATCTCCCTTATGTGTCATGGACCTGACGGCCGAATCAAAATCGGTATGAAGCCCGAGACCCACGGCCAGATCAATGCACGCACCAAGGCCCGAAGTCTCATAAACATGGGGGCGTATGGTGGGCAGTCCAAAGATATCGGCGGTCGTCTGCATGGCGATTCTGCTCCGGCTTCCACCACCTGACACTCTGAGTTCAGTGACCGGTACCCTGGTTTTTCTCTCAATCCGTTCCTTGCCCTCTCTTAATGCGAAGGCTATGCCTTCCAGTATGGACCGGTAAAGATGGGCACGCGTATGAACATCTCCGAAACCAATGACCGCCCCCTTGGCCTCGGGTCCCGGAAGCTTGAGTCCGGGTGACCAGTAGGGCTGAAGGATCAGCCCCATGGCGCCGGGGGGGACATCCTCGACCAATCGGTCAAACAAGGCCTCGGCTTCTATGCCCCTCATGACCGCCTCCTCTATCTCCGGATGTCCGAACTCCTCCTTGAACCAGCTCACCATCCAGTAACCGCGATAGATTTGAACCTCGATGGCATGGTAGTCGGGAATGGCGGATGGATAAGGAGGGAGCAGTGGTACCGCTTCCACATATTTTTTGTGGGTTACATTGATGGTGGCTGTGGTCCCGTAGCTCAGGCATCCGGTTGATGGAGCGAGACTCCCCGACCCGATCACCTCACAAGCCTTGTCGGCGGCTGCGGCAATCAGGGGAAGGCCGGGTGGGATGCCGGTTTCATCAGCAGCCTGACGGGTAATCGCGCCGAGCGGTTGTGTCGGGGGTACGAGTTCGGGAAGGAGGGCGGGGTTCATGGGAAGGGCCCGCCATTTCCAGTCCCAGCCGGGAGCCCAGCGCTGGTGCCTGTAGTCAAAGGGCAGGTAGCCGACACAGCACCCTTTTGAATCCCTGAACTCCCCTGTCAACCGATGGGTGAGCCAGCCGGAGAGAAGGAGGTATTTGTGCGTCCTGTTCCAGATCTCGGGCTGATTAATGCGAATCCAGTTGGCCTCCGCCTCCGCCTGAAAATACCCTATGGTCTCACGCAGGCGGAGGATCCTGAACAGAACTCCCCACAGCCCTCCCAGAGGAGGCAACCCATAGGTTTTTCGCTGGTCGAGCCATAACATGGCAGGCCGGAGGGGCTTTCCGGCGGCATCCACATTGATGACCGTGCCCCGCTGGGTAGTGAGGGAAACCCCTGCAATCCTCTCCCGTTCAACGCCCTTTTCCCGCCAGAGCTTTTGACACGCCTCACAAAGGGCACGCCAGAAGACCTCGGGGTCCTGCTCGGCCCAGCCCGGCTGTTTCGAAAAGTAAGGGCGGAAGGTGACCTGCGTTCCGGCAGACAATTGCCCATGAAGGTCGAAAACCAGTGCCTTCAGGCTCTGAGTCCCGTTGTCGATGGCCAGTAAGAGATCCCTTTCATGCATCGGCAAACCCTTCCGGCGGGACAACCATTATAGCCGTTAAGAGGAATGTAAATGCTTTCATGAATGACTGATCAAGCTTCATATCATCAAAAAAACGTAAGATCAAGGCCCTGTACAATCTCAAAATACTTTTGACTATCAAAGAGTTCTGCCCTATATTGTTTATCATTTCCGAATCATCCGAGGGTCATGCAGATACCTTGCCGCTGAAACCGATCCCTGCCTGTAGGAGTGGATATGGAAAAAAACCACTATGGCTCCCGATTTTTTATCCTCCTGATGCTCCTGGCCCTGGTGCTGCTCTTGAGGCTTTTCTGGACCTACATCTCCTCTATAGTGCTTGCGCTCCTCCTGGCCAGTGTCTTCTATCCCATGTACGAATGGCTCGCCCGCCTTCTCAAGGCGCGCATGACCCTTGCGTCGCTGATCATGACCTTTTTCATACTCCTGGTCCTCATCATACCGGTTGGAGGATTCATTGGCAGTCTCTCAGGCGAGGCATTTGATTTTTATCAGAAGACGAGAGACAGCGTCTCCCTCAAGAAAATAGAACAAGGTATCAACAGCGACTCCCTCTGGGCCAGGCAAGTCCGCAAGTGGGGAGAAATGACGGGAATTGAATTCACTCCGGAGAACATCCAGGAACTGTCGTCTTCGGTTGGGAAAAAGGTCGGCTTATTCCTTTACAAACAGATTAGTTCCGTGGCCTCAAACCTCCTGAGTTTCCTGATACATTTCTTTCTCATGATCATGACCATCTACTATCTCTTTAAAGACGGCGGCCGTCTAATGAACTATGTGATCGAACTCCTGCCGTTTCCCAGAGAGCAACTTGAAAAGGTAGTGCAGAAATTCCAGGAGATGGGGAGGGCCATCTTCGTGGGAAATGGTCTTTCCGGGACCATTCAGGGGGTGCTGGGTGGAATCGGTTTCTACTTTTTCGGGCTTGAATCTCCCTTGCTGTGGGGGACTATCATCGCCTTTATGGCCTTTCTACCTGTTATCGGCGCGTCCGTGATATTTATCCCCGCCGCAGTGATCCTGTTTCTACATGGAAAAACAAGCTTGGCCCTGGGATTCCTTTTTTACAATCTCTTTTACAGTTCTGCCGTGGAATATTTTATCAAGCCCCGCATTATCGGTAAGGGCATGCAACTGAACTCCCTGCTTGTATTTATCGGCATTATCGGTGGGATAAAACTCTTCGGCATTCTGGGCATTATCTACGGTCCTCTCATCATCACTATTTTTATTACAATGGCGGAAATTTTCAGGGTGGAATACAAGGAAAGCCCGATCTAGCGCCCATCCCCGAAACAGAAGTCTCGGAGACCGACAACCCTCGACCCAATCTGTTGATGAAAGGCAAGATATCCGTCCCTGGGCGCGTTGATCACCTGTTGCGAAGCCATCCAATCCCAGTCTGACTCAGCCTTTAGGAGGAATGCAAATGAAGAAAACAGCCATTGGAATTACCATTACACAACATATCTTGAATCAGCAACGTCAGAACCCTGAGGCAACCGGCGCCTTCACCACTCTTTTGAGCGAACTCATCGTGGCGGCGAAAGTGATTTCCAGGGAGGTCAACAAGGCCGGCCTGGTCGATATCCTGGGTGGAACAGGAGATGTGAACGTCCAGAACGAGCAGGTCCAGAAGTTGGACGTGTTCGCAAACAGGGTCATTGTGGAACGGATGCAGCACATCGGGCAACTCTGCTGCATGGGTTCGGAGGAAGTGGCCGATCTTATAGAAATTCCCTCTCAGTATCCCAAGGGGCAGTACATCCTGGTGTTCGATCCCCTCGACGGTTCTTCCAACATTGATGTCAATGTGAGCATCGGAACCATCTTCGGAATCTACAAGAGAAAAAATAAAGACCCCGAGGCAGAGGTTATGCTGGACGAAGTTCTTCAGCCCGGTATCCGGCAGGTGGCCGCCGGTTACTTCATCTACGGCTCCAGTACCCTGATGGTCTATACCACGGGGAAAGGGACAGGGGTTCACGGTTTTACCCTCTATCCCAGCGTAGGGGAATTCCTCCTCTCACACGAAAACATAAGGATCCCGGAGACGGGGAAAATCTACAGTATCAACGAAGGAAATTATCAATACTGGGATGAGAAGACCCGGGAAATGGTTGAATATTTCAAAGGGCCTGACAATTCCCTCTGTCGTCCCTATACCGCCCGTTACGTGGGGAGTCTGGTGGCGGATTTTCACCGCAACCTCGTTAAAGGCGGCATATTCATGTATCCGGCCGACATGAAAGACCCGAATAAACCTACCGGAAAACTGCGGTTGATGGTTGAGGCCAATCCCCTTGCCATGGTCGTCAGTGAGGCAGGAGGCTATGCCAGTGACGGGCACGGCCCCATCCTGAAAGTGAAGCCGTCCGAGCTGCACCAAAGGGTTCCCCTTTACATAGGGAGCCGAGAAGATGTGGAGATTGCCGAAGGCTTTATCAGCGGCAAGAAAAAAGGCGCTTAATTCTCTTTCCATTTTGCATTCAAGATGATACCAAGGCGACAAGGAGCAGGCTACGGAGGCGTACATCAACAGTACGTTGAGGAGACTGCGACGCAGGCAACGCCGGTAGCGCTTGAATGCGAATTGGAATCAGGGGTTTCTGTCTTTCAGCATCTGAATGAAGGTTTCGATCCGCAGAATGGTGCGGCTGTCCAGGGGGGCGGGCCGGTCCCCTTCCAGCGTGAGGATGGGGATCTGGAGGTTTTCCCTCAAAAGGATATCGTAGATCTGCCTGTGGCAGAAGGTCTGGCTGTAATGAATGAGGCCGTCAAGCTTCCGTGTCTTTATGGCCTCCCGGATGTCATGGAGGCGCTCCTCTAACCTATAAGGATAGGTATAGGCCAGATATTGATCCACCATATCGGCTTTGCCGAAGGGCATGCTGAACTGACGCTGGATTTCATTGTAGACCACGCGCCCATCAAGGGATTCAATAAATTCGTAGAAGCCTTCGAAGATGGCCGGGACACCAAGATAACCCAGTCGGACCCTTTCCTTTCTGGACCTTCTTGCCTCTGTCTCTGAAAGAAAACCATCGAGGTCCTTTTCGAATGCCTCCGGGTTACCGTTGAAATCTGAGCTGTTGACAAGGAAAAGGTGATTTTCGAATCCGGAAACACGGTTTTCAAGATAGGTCAACTCGTCCAGCCTTTTCAACTTCCTGCGGATCCGTTCCAGTCTCTCCTTTACGAGATAGATCTCCTTCCAGGATGTATCTAGTCGTTTTCTCAATTGATCCATTTCATCATAGAGTACGGATCGGGAACGGTTCAGGGGAAAAGCAAAAGGAATCACCTCGACGCCCTTGGAGGCCAGAACCTCTCCCAGGGCTATGGTATTGCTGCAGTCGCCGCCTGTGACGGTTATAACCCGGGTGAATTTACCCTCCAGCACCATCGCATAGATCCCCTTGATCCAGGCGCAGATATTGTGCGCAAAGCCATCTCTCTCCGCGCGAACGACCAGATCCTCCGGATTGGATGAAGTAATGAAACGGTTGTTGAGATCAACAGGCCTGAGACCGGAAGCATAAACGATCTCCACCGGGATAGTGGTCGTGATCCCGATCACCGGATCAGGCCTCCGTGGAATGGAAGATAAAATCTGGAAGCTCCAGGCAGGTCAGTTTGTTGCCATAGACAGCCCCCGTGTCAAGGCCGATCTTGTTTTCAAGCACGAGGGGTTCTGAAAAGGGTGTGTGGCCGAAAATGACCCTTTTTCCGAAATTATGAGATGAAAAGATAAACGGGTCCCGAATCCAGACCATGTCCTCCCTGTCCTGTTCCGGGATGGGAATACCCGGCCGAAAACCGGCATGGACCACATAGTAGTTTTCCAGTTCACAATAGGTCTTCAACGATTCGTAAAAAGCGAGGTGATCTTCAGGTATCAGGCTGTTACCCCCTTCACGGTCTGAATCGTAGCTTTCCAGGGTATTGTAGCCGCCGTTGATGAGGAAGAGTCTCTTGTCCCGTCCTGACAGGTAATCCAGGAAACTAGCTTCATGATTTCCCAGGAGACACTGGATTCGGGAAGAACATTTCTGCAAAGCAAGGATATAGTCCACGACGCCCTTGGGGTCTTCACCACGATCGATATAATCCCCTAGGAAGATCAGGTGGTCCTTATCCGGCTGCCACTGGATCTTTTCCATCATGCGCTTCAGCATATCCAGGCAGCCGTGTATGTCACCTATGATAAATGTTCTTTCATTATTCATTCAAAATCCGAATAGCAGTCGGGGCCGCTCCCTCTGATCCAAACGTTTCAACCCAGCCCTCTTTGCAGCATCGAGCGCCTCCCTGAATTCCCCATCCGTCAACCTGCGGTTGATCAGGGGTTCTTTGCCGGCATGACCACATGGACGGTACTGGTCCATGATGTTGACGTAGGTGTTAGGGGAAACCTCCTTTGCCAGAAATGTGGCTATGTTTTCCGTACCGGCTATCTGGTTCGGCATGACCAGGTGTCTTACCAGGAGCCCCCGGACAGCAATGCCTTTCTCGTCCATGACCAGGTCTCCCACCTGACGATGCATTTCTTTGATTGCCCTTCCAGCCATTTCGGGATAGTCGGGGGCATCACACAATATTTCAGCCCATTTTTTGTCCCAGAACTTGAAATCCGGCATATAAATATCGAAGATGCCATCAAGAAGCCCAAGCGTCTCCACGTTGTCATACCCGCTGGAATTGTAAACCAGAGGCACTCTGAGACCTGATTCTATGGCCGGCAGCAAAGATTCAAGGATTTGAGGCACCATGTGGGTGGGTGTCACGAAATTGATGTTGTGGCACCCCCTGTCGGCCAGTTCCAGCATCATGGCCGCAGCCTGTTCAGGCTCCACCTCAAATCCTTCGGCCAGATGGCTGATATCATAATTCTGACAAAATTGACAGAGCAAATTGCACTGGCTGAGAAACAAGGTCCCGGAACCGAATTTCCCAACCAACGGCGCTTCTTCGCCAAAATGGGCATTGAAGCTTGCTATCTTCAGCTTTCTGCCGGCGCCACAATACCCCGACTCCCCGGCCACGCGGTCTACCCCGCAGTTCCGCGGGCAAAGATGGCATGATGAAAGTACCTCAAGGCCCTTTTCGACCCTTTCTCCGAGGGTTCCATCCCTGTAGAGAGAAATATAGGAAGGTTCCATGACCTTGGCCGCTGTAAAAAACATCCCCCTGAAGGCAGCACTGCCCTTCCAGGGGGACGTTTAATGAAAAAGATCGATTCCTGCCGGCAAGACCTAGTCCCGACCAGAACCGAATATTCTGAGAAGCATGAGAAAGAGATTGATAAAATCCAGATACAGGGAGAGGGCCCCCAGGATGGCCCCTTTCCTCACCACACCGCCGTCAAGCCCGTCCGGCTGTGTGCGAGCCATCTGCTTCAGCTTCTGGGTATCATAGGCGGTGAGCCCTACAAAGACAATAACGCCTATGTAGCTTATGATGAGACTCATCCCGCTGCTCCTGAGGAACATATTGACCAGGGAGGCGATGATGATGCCGATGAGGCCCATGAAGAGAAAACCGCCCCAGGAAGTCAGGTCTTTCTTGGTGGTCCAGCCGTAAATGCTGCACACCGTGAAAGTGGCGGCGCAGATAAAAAAGGTGCTCGCGATGGAAGTGCGCGTATAGGCCAGGAAAACAAAAGAAAGGGTCACGCCGTTCAACCCGGAGTAGAGCAGGAAGAGGAATGTGGCTGTCCCAGCCCTTATCCGGTTGACCATACTGCTTATGTAAAAGACCAGGCCAAGCTCGGCAAAAATGAGTACGAAAAAGACCATGGAATTGCCGAAAATAAACCGCATCATCGTTGCACTGCTGGATACATAGAATGCCACAAAGGCCGTAAGCCCGAGGCCTATGCCCATCCAGTTGTAAACGGACCGGACAAAATCATTGACCTGGACTTCAGTCCTCGGTCTTGCTGTAGTCAATTGCTGCATGTTCTATCGCCTCCTGTTCATTTATCGGTTGTCGCTCTTGGAAACTTGATCACGTTTTTATTATAAGTGTATTCACGGAAACTTCAACCCCAATCGAAGCGAATTCCCATCCCTCTCGCTCTGTCCCTACCACACATCTCAAATCCCGTATCCCACATCGTGTGTTATTTTTTTGGGTTGAAATTTTATGGCGAGCAAGTCACAATCCAGCCCATGGTCATGAATTCAAAAAAACTGTTTATCATCATGGTTGGTCTCCCCGCTAGGGGAAAATCGACCATTGCCATCAAATTGAAGGAAAACCTTCTCAAGGATGACATCAAGGCCCGTATCTACAACAACGGCGATTTGAGAAGGCAAATGCTGCGGGAAAATACCTCCGACCCCGAATTCTACGACCCGGAGAACAGGGAAGGCGTAAGTTTAAGACAAGAAATTGCGCTGATCAACCTTGAGAGGGCAAAAAATTACCTGGGGAAAAAGGGAAACGTGGCCATCCTGGATGCCACGAACGTTAGCCGGCAGAGAAGGAAAACCATCATCGGACTGTTGAAAAGCCATCCCCTTCTTTTCATTGAGTGCATCAACAACGATGGGGCCATTCTGGACGCCAGTATTCGAAGGAAAATCCTCCTTCCCGAATTTCAACATCTCACGGAGGAAATGGCACTCAGGAGTTTTGAACAGCGTATCCGCTATTATGACAGCATCTACTCTCCCCTTGAAAAAGAACGAAACTACGTTCGGTTGGATTCCCTGAATAACAAGATCCTGCAGGAAAAATTACACGATACCCTGCCCTTTTACGATCGCATCCGGGATTTTCTGGTCACCGACAGCGTCAAGAATCTTTTCCTCATACGTCACGGGGAAACCTATTTCAACCTGGAAAACCGTATTGGGGGAGATTCTAGGTTAACAGAAAATGGGAAGTCCCAGGCCGCTTCGCTGGGCTACTATTTCCGGAAAAGAACCATTCCGGTCATCTTCACAAGCGACAAAAAGCGTACGGTTGAAACAGCGGAGCCTATCAGGGATCTCCAGAAAAGCTGTGCGATCATTCGGCTCAGCGAATTCAATGAAATCGACAGCGGTGTTTGCGAATGCATGAGTTATGAGGAAATAAGGGAAAAGATGCCCCATGTGTATGAATCGAGGAAGCAGGACAAGTATAATTATGTGTATTCCGGAGGTGAAGGGTATGTCACCATGCAGGAGCGAATCGACAGGGGGATCAAGAAGGCCCTGTATCTGAGCGGAAACGCCGGAAACATTATGATTGTCGGTCACAGGGCCGTCAACCGTATGATCCTCGCAAACTTCCTCTATCGGCGCCGGGAAGACGTCCCCTACATCTACATCCCTCAGGACAAGTTCTATCACATCGTTGCGACCCAGGACAGGAAACTGTTTCAGTTGAAGAGGTATTAAAGGAAAATCAAAATCGGAATGGTGCGCCTGGGGTGATTCGAACACCCGGCCTGCGGATTAGAAGAGCCAAAAAGGAGATTTCTATCAAGAAATATCTAAAGATAATGAA
>CAYOIU010000145.1:0-9544 GCA_964404085.1 uncultured Desulfobacteraceae bacterium
TCTTCCCCTCGTTCAGGGGCTGACTATCCTCGCGGAACAGGCTGACAACCGAACATTCCGGCAGATCCTCAAGCAGGTCACCAGAGACGTCGAAGGAGGGTCCACCCTGGCCGAGGCCCTTAAGAAGCACCCGAAGGTCTTTGATGACCTCTTTGTGAACCTGGTGGCGGCCGGTGAGGTGGGCGGTATCCTGGATACGATTTTTCAGCGCCTGGCCGCCTACATCGAAAAGGCCCAGAAGCTTAAATCTCGCATTAAAGGGGCCATGACCTACCCCATCGTCGTCGTTTGTATCGCCGTGATTGTTGTTGCCGTGATCCTTATCTTCGTCATCCCGGTCTTCGAAGATCTTTTTGCCAGCGCCGGATCGGCCCTTCCCGCTCCCACACAGTTGGTGGTCTCCATGAGCCGGTTCTTCAAAGGCAACATCCATTGGGTTATCGGCGCAATCATTGTACTGATCATCGCCTTCAAGAAGTACAGGGATACTGAAAAGGGACGGAAGGTGACCGATACTATCTCCTTGAAACTGCCGGTATTCGGCCCCTTACTGAAAAAGGTGGCGGTCGCGCGTTTTACCAGGACGCTGGGGACCATGATCAGCAGTGGTGTTCCCATCCTCGACGCCCTGGAGGTGGTGGCCAAGACATCAGGCAACGTGATCCTGGAGCAGGTTATATTCGAGGTACGTTCAAGTATCGCTGAAGGCCAACCCATCGCTGAACCCCTCTCTGAAACGGATATTTTTCCCAGCATGGTCACACAGATGATCGCGGTTGGCGAAGCAACCGGAGCACTGGATACCATGCTCGAAAAGATCGCGGACTTCTATGAAGACGAGGTTGACACGGCCGTGGAGGCCTTGACCGCCATGCTGGAACCGCTTCTCATGGTCTTTCTTGGAGGCGCTATCGGTGGTCTTGTAATTGCCATGTACCTGCCCATATTCCAGATGGCGGCGGCATTCGGTTAAGTCTGCCCATATGGCCGAATCCACCCCAAACATCGCGAGGTCAGAGCTTTTCAAGCGCATCCAGACCCTGATGTTTATGAGGATTCTGTTTGTTTCCCTCCTCCTCGGGGCTTCCATATTTATTCAAATCAGGGAAACAAGAACCTATTTCGGTTATATCCAGAATTTTCATTTCTTTCTCCTCGCCGCCGTCTTCCTGCTGACTTTCGTCTACGTCATTGTCCTGAGGGTTGCCGAGCGGTTGTTTTGGTTTGCCTACCTGCAGCTTCTTCTGGATACGCTTTTTATTACAGCCATTATCTATTCCACCGGTGGAATGGACAGTATTTTCTCATTCCTCTACATCCTCACCATCATCAACGCGAGTATTATCCTCTATAAAAGGGGTGCCATGCTCATGGCTTCGGTAAGCAGCATCCTCTTCGGACTGCTTCTCGACCTGCAATTTTATGGCTGGGTTCACCCTCTGGGCTCCTCCAGCGCTATGGTTCCCGACTACCAGCGTGTGCGGCTCTTCTATCTCATCGTCGTCAACATGACGGCTTTTTATCTGGTCGCCTTTCTCAGCTCCTATCTTTCCGAACAAACCCGTAAGAGCCGCGCGGAATTGAAGGCCAAGCAGATCGATTTCGATCAGCTGGAGGTCCTCAAAGATGCCATTATCAACAGCATAGATTCCGGTCTGATAGCCCTCGATGACCGGGACCGGGTCATCCTCTTCAATCCGGCGGCTGAATCCCTCTTCGGCACAGAGCCGTCACATTCACTGGGAATGGTGATCGACGAAATCCTTCCTGTTATCAGCGCTTATTTGGACCGTGCGGAGGCATCGCACGAACTGATGCTTCGGGATAACGCCCCCTTTGTCGATATCCCTTTTGAAAGGCCCGATCAGACACAGCTCCACCTCCGTCTTTCCGTATCGCCGCTGCGATTAGGTTCCAACCCGGATCAGGGCCATATCCTGGTCTTTCAGAATATGACGAAGACCAAGAAAATCGAACAGGAAATGAAAAAAGTGGAAGGTCTTGCCTTAATCGGCGAATTGGCTGCAGGTATCGCCCACGAAATCAGAAATCCCATGGCCTCCATCAGCGGTTCCATTCAATTGATCCGGGGCCGTCTGAACGATGATGACATCAACAGCCGATTGATGGAAATCGTCCTCAGGGAGATCAAGAGATTGAACAGGCTGGTGAATGATTTTCTCCTGTTTGCCAGGCCAAAAAAAATAAAACTGAAAGCATTTGATTTGAATGAACTTATCATGGAATCGCTTGAGCTTTTTCAAAACAGCCAGCACCGGGATGAGAAAATCCATCTGTCCACACGGATTTCAAATGGCACCATGCTTGTCTCCGATCCTGAACTCGTCAAGCAGGTCTTGTGGAACCTTTTCATCAATGCGTTCGAGGCCATGCCGGATGGTGGCTCGTTGCAAATTTCGGCCCGAAAGGAAAACGGCGGTGCGATCTTTCAACAAATAGCCGTAAGAATTGAAATCCGGGATACCGGAAAAGGTTTTGATGAGTCGCTCATGCCCCACCTGTTTACGCCCTTCTGGACGACCAAGGAACAGGGTTCAGGACTTGGTCTTGCCATTGTCAAACGCGTTGTGGACACGCTTCACGGAAGCGTCTTTGGAGAAAATCACCCGGAAGGTGGGGCCCTGGTGACCATCCTTCTGCCCTCCCTTTCCCTTGAAGTGCCTCCGGCAGAAGAAATTCCCGCGCCGGGGGTTGGCAATCCCTGAAGAATCTGCCAATATAGGACCAATATTCAAGCGCCGTTTCACCATCACCGGCCACCTAACGGACTTATAATATCAGTAAGCGATGACAAGATTAATTGATCAGAAATGGTTTTCGGACATCAAAAGGCCCAGCCGCTACCTAGGGCATGAGATCAATGCCGTCAGAAAGGACGGGGCGGTTACGGAGGTCTCCATTGCCCTCTGTTTTCCGGATGTCTACGACATTGGGATGTCCCACCTGGGACTGAAAATACTCTACCATATTCTGAACGGCCCAACCTGGCTCGCCGCCGAACGGTTTTTTACCCCGTGGGTGGACCTTGAGAGGGCCATGAAGACATCGGGGTTTCCCTTTATGTCCCTGGAATCGGAGAGACCCCTCTCCGATTTCGATGTGGTGGGTTTCAGCCTCCAGCATGAACTCTGTTATACCAACGTCCTGACCATGCTTGATCTGGCCGGGATTCCTCTCCTCTCTCGAAAAAGGAATGGTCAACATCCACTGGTCATCGCCGGCGGCCCGGCCTGCTTCAACCCGGAACCTGTTGCCGACATATTTGATGCCGTAGTCATTGGAGATGGAGAGGAAACCACCCTCTCCATTTGTCGTGTTGTACGAGAGACCAAGAAATCCAATGGAAAAAACCGTGAAAAGCTCCTCGCCGATCTGAGGCATATCCCCGGTGTTTACATACCCTCCCTGTTCCGGGTAAACTACAAAGACAGTGGACCCGTGGAGGCTATAGAGCCTCTGATCCCGGATTACCAGGTGGTCAAAAAGGCCGTTGTTCCTGATATAGAGCGCTTTCCCCAACCCGATTTCCCTGTCATGCCCTTCACGGGACTTGTCCATGACAGGCTTACCATTGAGATTTCAAGAGGGTGTACCCGCGGATGCAGGTTCTGTCAGGCCGGGATGATCTACCGCCCCGTGAGGGAACGCCACCCTGATTCCCTGCTCCGCCACGCTGAGGAGGCCCTCAGGAATACCGGTTATGAAGACCTTTCCCTCCTTTCCTTGAGTTGTGGAGACTACCGCTGCCTCCAGCCGCTGCTCAGGGTGCTCATGGACCGGTTCGAAGAGGACCGCGTTTCGGTAAGCCTCCCCTCTCTCAGGATAGACAGCCTGGATCCGGCCTGGATGGAGCAAATCAAGCGCGTCAGGAAAACGGGGTTCACCCTGGCGCCGGAGGCAGGGAATGACCGCTTGAGACGAATCATCAACAAGGGGCTGACCCAGGAGGAGATCCTTCGAACGGCTGAACGGGTTTTTGGCGCGGGCTGGAACCTGATCAAACTCTACTTCATGGTCGGGCTTCCCGGGGAGAAAGAAACGGATCTCAAGGATATGGTCTCGCTCGTGAAAGAAGTGGCCCTGATGGGAGGTAAAAAGGGAAGGAGGGCCAAGGTGAACGCCAGTGTGGCCGCCTTTGTCCCCAAATCTCACACCCCCTTCATGTGGGCCCCACAGATTTCAGAGAAGGGGACCTGGGAAAAAATTGAATTTCTCAGACGCGCCTTTAAGGGCGGCCGTGTGCGCGTGAAGTGGAACAGCCCGGCTTTGAGCTGGCTGGAAGGTGTCTTTTCAAGGGGGGACAGGCGGTTGACTCCCGCCCTTATCGAGGCATGGCGGATGGGGGCGCGGTTCGATGCATGGGAGGAACAGTTCCGAAAAGAGCTCTGGACAAAGGCCTTTTCCAAGGAAGGCATCGATCCTGTCTTTTATCTGCACAGGGAGAGGCCTTTGGACGAGGTTTTTCCTTGGGAACTTATTCAATCCGGCGTCACAAAGGCCTACCTCAAGAAAGAATGGAAAAAGGCACAGCGTGAGGCCGAAACGCCGGATTGCAGGGAAGGGTGTCTGGAGTGTGGTGTATGCGATCACGAAAAGATCGACCCTGTGCTCGTGACCTCATGGTCCCACGATAGGCCTTTGAAAAAACCTCTTCCGCTGCCGGCCGTAAACCACAACTATCGTCTGACTTTCAGCAAGACGGATGAGGCACGCTTCCTTGGCCACCTCGAACTGGTTCGCGTCTTTGTCAGGGCCTTCAAGAGGGCGGGCATAAGGCTTGCCTATTCCCAGGGGTTCCATCCCATGCCGAAAATATCCTTTCTCACGGCATTATCCGTGGGAATGGAAAGCCTGGTCGAGACCATGTACATCGAAACCCTGGGAAGAAAAGAACCCAACCTGTTCATGCGGTCGGTCAATGGACAATTGCCCCGGGGAATTGAAGTGACCGCCATCGCACGGGTACTGAAAGAAAAGAAAAAGGACCGGATCAAGGAAAGCCTTTTCCGCGTTACTTTCGACGGGGTCACACCACCAAAGGAGGCTCTCGAAGCCTTTCTGGAGGCTGATAGCTTCCCCGTTGTCAAGAGGAGTCCGAAGGGGCAAAAGAAAGTCGACGCAAGAGCGTTGGTTCAGTCCATGGAAATGGTTCCCTCCCATACCGTGACCATGCGTATTTCCCACGGCCCGGGGCCGGAGCTGCGTGCCGGGGAAATTGTGGCTGCCGTCTTTTCACTTAACAAAGCACAGATGGCCGGTCTAAGGATCATCAAGACCGGACAGATAGTAGAGTGATCTTTTTTCTGGAAATGTCATGTAAAGGATAGACCCATGTCCAACGACCTTATTATCAATACGAGACCCTATGAGACGCGAGTTGCCCTGGTTGAAAACGGTTCCGTGGTGGAACTTCATATTGAGCGGAAAACAGGCCAGGAACTCATGGGCAACATCTACCGGGGAAGGGTCGCAAGGGTCCTCCCCGGCATGCAGGCCGCTTTTGTGGATATCGGGCTTGACAGAACGGCATTCCTTTACGTTGCCGATGTGCACAAAGACATCCTGGGCCTTGAGCAGATGATGCTGGAAGGTAAGGAAAAAGAGGACGAATCGGAAGAGCATGATGAGGAGAATTCCTCCGAGCTGGACAAAATTACATTTCAGATCGAAGAGTTACTCCACGAGGGACAGGATATCATGGTTCAGGTCGCCAAAGAGCCGCTGGGAACCAAAGGGGCAAGGGTAACCTCCCACATATCCCTGCCCGGGAGGCACCTGGTATTGATGCCCACCGTCAACCACATCGGCATCTCCCGCAGAATAGAGGACCGGGAGGAAAGGGAAAGGCTGAGAAATATCATTGAAGAGATAAGACCCAACAGCTTCGGGTTCATTGCCAGGACCGTGAGTGAGGGCGATTCAAGAGAAAAATTCAAATCCGAAATGGATTTTCTCCTGAAACTCTGGGACAACATCAAGAAAAAAATGGATAAATCCTCCGCCCGCGGCATCCTTCACAAGGACCTGAATATCTCTCTCAGGGCCGTGCGGGATCTTTTCACAAGAGAGGTGGATCGCTTGATCGTGGACTCCCGCGACGAATATAAAAACATTCTTTCCTTTATCGACACCTTTGCCTCGAGTCTGAAGTATTCGGTTGAGCTTTACGAGGGAACCGATCCCATTTTTGACGCCTACGGCATTGAAATGGAAATATCGAGGGCGCTCGAAAAAAAGATCTGGTTGAAGTCGGGAGGGTATATCGTCATAGAAATGACGGAAGCCCTCACTTCCATCGATGTGAATACGGGGAGTTATGTAGGCAAGAGGAACCTGGAGGAAACGATTCTAAAAACCAACCTGGAGGCCCTCAAAGAGATTGCTTATCAGTTGCGATTCCGCAATATCGGAGGCCTGATCGTTATTGATTTCATAGACATGGAAAAAAAATCCAATCGGGAACGCGTGTTCGGCGCCTTGAAAGAGGCCATGGATAAGGACCGCGCCAAGACCAACATCCTTCCCATGTCCGATCTTGGCCTTATCGAGATGACCCGGAAAAGAACCAGAGAAAACCTGAACAGGATGTTGAGTGAACCCTGTTTCTATTGTGAAGGCCGGGGGACGCTCAAATCAAACAGGACCACCTGTTACGAAATCTTCAGGGATATCGAAAGGGAATGTGCCGATCTCCCGGACGATGGTCCTGTCTATGTCCTGGTCCACCCGGAGATTGAAAATTGCATGCGGGAGGAGGAGCGGGATTCCATCATGGATCTCGAAAGACGCACAAAAAAACGCATCATCGTCATTGCCAAGGAACAATTTCATGTGGAGCAATATGAAATCAGCCTTTGAATCATGATAACTTTCTGCGAGGTCATCATTTTTCTTTGACATGAATTTTTTGTTTGATATATAGAGGTTGCATATCCTTCAAGCCACTGTTTTGGCACAATGAGTGCAATGTCACAAATCCCATGACTCGAAAAACGACCATACATCAGATTATACTTGCTCTCCTTGTGGCAGCCCTCTTTATGGCCCTTTTTTTCGCGAACCTGGGATTGTTCAAGAGATTCGACCAGGCTTTTTTTGAATGGAACAGATCGATTGTCGGACCGCACACACCTGTCGCCGCAAAAACCATTGCGATTCAGCCGGGCCCAAAGGATGATTCCCATCCCGGATCAGAATACCTGGGATTGGCCCTTCTGATCCTCCTGGGGGGCGTCATGTCCTTCCTCTCTCCGAGACTCAATGAATCCAGGAGGGCGTACCTCCTTCTTGGCCTCGTCGTGATATCCGTCGGGACGGCTTCCTTTTCAGGAACCCTTTTCAGCGCACCCTTTCCATTGGCACTTTTACTCGCATCCCTCGCAGCCATCTATCTTGCCCTCACCTTTTACAGGGCCTACACCCTTGAAACGGTCGCCCGTGAATTTTTCGATGCAAACAGGTCGCTGGGGCTGAACCTCCAGAGGCAGGGGCACCTTGATCAGGCGCTTGAAAGATTCCAGGCCTGCCCCCCCGACAAGGATACCCGGGAACTCCTCTATCAGCTGGGTCTGGATTTCGAGGAACGAGGCATGCCGGGAAAGGCCCTCATGGCTTACGAACATATCAGAAACATTCATTTCAAGGATTCCCAAAATCGTATCCGCCAATTGAAATCAAAAAAACTTCCCGAACTTGTTCCGGGAGGCATCCCCTTCCGGCAGGGGAGCCTTTCAGAGTCCCTTATCCAGGCCCGAAAGCAGATCGGGCGTTATCGGATCATGGAAAAATTGGGCAAGGGGACCATGGGTCTGGTCTACAAAGGACTTGATCCCAAGCTGAACCGGCTCGTCGCCCTCAAGATCATTCGTTTTTCCGACGATTTTGATGAAGAGATAATATTGGAAATAAAGGAACGTTTCCTGAGGGAAGCGGAAATCGCCGGCAGGTTGTCTCATCCGGGTATCGTGACCATTCACGATGTGGGAGAAGACAGCGATTTGACCTACATGGCCATGGAATACCTGGAGGGGAATAACCTGATAGAATACTGTTCAAAAGAGAGCAGGCTCCCCTTGACGACCATCCTGGACGCCATGGCCAAAGTCGCTGACGCCGTCCATTACGCCCATCAGCAGGGTGTCATCCATAGGGATATCAAACCCGCCAACATCATGCTCCTGAAAGGTGGCGGTGTAAAAGTGACGGATTTCGGGATTGCAAAGGCCATTTCGTCATCCAGGACCAAGACCGGGGTGATCCTGGGAACGCCCAACTACATGTCACCTGAGCAGATCATGGGCCACAGGATTGATGCAGGCACGGACATCTTCTCGCTGGGGGTTCTCTTTTTCCAGCTGCTCACCGGCCAATTGCCTTTCCACGGGGACAACTTGAGCGGGTTGCTCTTCCAGATCACCCAGGGAAGCCATCCGTCCGTCAGGCAATTGGAATCGCGAATTCCCAAGGCCTGCGAGCAGATTATCGACAAGGCCCTGTCCAAAGATCCCACAGAGCGATTCAAGGATGCCGGTCAGATGGCGAGGTATCTTTCGATGCTGCTTTCAAAAATAAAAGAAATGTCCAAGATCGGCCATGATTCCGCCGACCACTGAATGAAGGGAGACAAGCAACGTGTTGATCAGAGCGTCAGGCATTACCGATGTGGGTCTCAAGCGGGAAGCGAATGAGGATTGCTTCTCCACGGACGACACGCTGGGTCTTTACGTGGTGGCGGACGGGATGGGAGGCCACCTGGCCGGAGAAGTGGCCAGCCAAGTGGCTGTGGAACTCATCAACAAGAGCTTCGCTCAATGGACAGAATCGGATGCAAACGAAGAGGCCGTTTTCGGTCTGCCGGACCAGACCCTTTCAACAAGAGGGAATTACATACTGGGCAGCATTCGCCTGGCCAACAGGGTCATCCATGAAATGGCCGTCAACTACGACCAGTACCAGGGCATGGGCACGACCGTAGCCCTGCTGGCGGTCTTCCAGGGGCTCATCATATCGGCCAATGTGGGTGACAGTCGCATCTACATGCTCAGAAACGGCCATCTGGAAAGGCTGTCCAAGGATCATACCATCGTCGCCGAGCAGGTGGAAATGGGCATTATGGACCCCAAAGATGCTGAAACGTCGCCTCTCAAACACGTTTTGACCAAGAACCTGGGTTCTTCTGAGACCGTAAATGCCGAGATATTTGAATTTGAACCGGCGAGCGGAGATCGATTTCTCCTCTGCTCGGACGGTCTGACCGATCTTTTGGCTGATGAGGAAATTCTGCAAATGATCCAGGAGGAAGACAGCCCGGATATTCTCTGCCGAAATTTCGTCGATGAAGCGCTGAAACGGGGAGGACACGACAATACCACCGTGATTTCGATTTTTTTGTCCGGAATTGAACCGCCCTCCTATGGCCCATTGAAAAGATTAGGCATCTTTCTTGCAGATTCCCTGACCGGGGTGCACAAAATATCCAGGAAATTGAAGCCATAAGAGCCAGTTTCAAAATGTTCAATTTTGT
>CAYOIU010000146.1:0-9400 GCA_964404085.1 uncultured Desulfobacteraceae bacterium
CCGTTTGCTGAGGGACGAGGTAGTTGTTTTTGATGGAAAACCGGCCTCCCTTAAGCGTTTCAAGGATGATGTCAAAGAGGTCCAGTCAGGATATGAGTGCGGGATCGGTCTTGAAAACTTTCAGGATATCAAGCCCGGTGACGTGTTGGAGTTCTATCACATGAAGGAGATCGAGGCACAATTGTGATAGGATTATGGTGGTGGGCAGCCTGAAAATAGAATTTCACCTTCCGGGGAATCGTTCGCTCAAGGGAAAGCGGAAAATCGTGAGGAGTATGGTAGACAAAGTCAAGGCCCGCTTTAACGTGGCCATTGCTGAGGTCGGATCAAATGACAAGTGGCAGAAGATCGAACTGGGAGTTTGCGCGGTCGGAAATGACAGGCGGCTTATTGATTCGTCTCTGAACCACGTTTTGAGCTTTCTTGAGTCGCTCTGCCTGGCAGAGATTGTTGGAACGGACATGGAGATTGTTAACCTCTGACTGGTCGGATTCAAAGTGCCAACAACCATGTCCATTCAACCAGAGTGTTTTTATCAGATTGAGTACCAACGCGTACCGTGGAGTGATGCATGTTACCCGGCAGACGAGCCACCAGGGTTGGTGAACAGATCCTGAAGGAAACGGCCTCCTTGATCCTGGAAAAGGTGAAGGACCCGCGTGTCAGAAGCGTGACACTGACGGGGATTCAACTCAGCAATGACCTGAAGCAGGCCAGAATTTACTATAGTGTCATGGGAGATCAGGAGCAGATTGCCAGGGCCCAAGAGGGCATGGAGAGTGCCAAGGGGTTTATCAAGAGAGCGATCGGCCTTCGACTGAAGCTGAGATATGTGCCCGAAATGAGGTTCATTCACGACCCTTCTCTTGCCGTTGGAAGCCATATGGAACAGCTCTTGGATGAAATAATCGATGATGAATAGAGACGAGATCATAGACAGGATTGTGGCCATCCTAAAGGAGGGAAGCCGCTTTCTGATGACGACTCACGTGGACCCGGATGGTGATGGTATTGGTTCGATGCTTGCGCTCGGCGGGTCGCTCGATAAACGAGGCAAGGAAACCCTGTTATTGATCGAGCAACCCCTGGCATCTCCCCTCAACCAGTTGCCCGGGGCCGACCGGATTCTTCAGTCCTTTGATAGGGAACTTGAATTCGACGCCATTCTTGCGCTGGATTGCGGAGACCCCAAAAGACTCGGGGCGCATCGATCCCTCCTTGAGAGAGAAGAAAAGGTCATATGCATCGACCATCACAAGACGAACAGTTTTTTCGGGGATATCAATCTGGTTGACCCCCGGAGTTCTTCGACCGGTGAATTGATTTTCCAGATCATCAAGCAGGCGGCGTTTCCTCTGGAAGAAGAGACAGCCAAGAACCTCTTTGCCGCCATTCAAACGGATACCGGCTCTTTCAGATACGAAAATGCCAGTGCCAAAGCCTTCCGAATCGCGGCTGAGCTTGTGGAACTTGGTGCAACACCGTGGGAGATTTCCAGGATCGTCCTTGAAGGGTATTCCTCTTCCCGTCTCGATCTGCTCAAGAGGGCACTTGACACGCTTGAATTTCACCAGGACGGCAAGATCGGCATGATGACCATTTCTTCCACGATGTTTGAGGAGACAGGTGCCAGGCAGATCGACAGCGAACGGTTCGTGGACTATCCGCGGTTTGTCTCGGGAGTGGAGCTTTCCGTCCTGATCAGGCAGATAAACGATAACGAGCACAAATTCAGCCTTCGATCAAACAAGTTGGTGGACGTAGCCGACCTGGCCTCCTGTTTTGGTGGCGGTGGGCATGCGAGGGCAGCCGGGTTCCAGGGTAGGGGCCCGCTGGAGGTCTTGAAACGGGATTTTTTAGAGGAAGCTGTTCGTTTTTTTGATGGAACATCCAACTGACGGGATCTTGCTTGTGGACAAGGCGGAAGGGGAAACCTCTTTCGACGTGGTAAGACGGGCGAGAGGTGTCTTCCAGACCCGAAAAGTGGGACATGCCGGAACACTGGACCCCTTCGCGACCGGTCTTCTGGTTATTTTGCTGGGGCAGGGGACGAAGCTTTCCAGTTTTCTCATGTCGCAGAAAAAAACCTACCAGGGGACCCTGAAGCTGGGTGTTGAGACGGACACCCTGGATGGGACCGGCAGGACCATGGAAGCAAGGCCGATTCCTGAACTGGAACGGGAAGAGGTGCTCGAAAAATGCCGCAAGTTTGTCGGAGAGATAGAGCAGACGCCGCCACGTTATTCTGCGCTCCGGTGGAAGGGCCAGCGGGCTTACAAGCTCGCGCGCAGAGGGGTGGATTTTGCCCTTCCCAAAAGGAAGGTTACCATCGAATCCCTCGAGGTGGTTTCCATGAATCTGCCTCATATAACCATCAGAACATGCTGTTCGGCAGGCACCTACGTCAGGAGCCTGGCGTCGGATATCGGCAGGAGTCTGGGCACCGGGGCACATATGGTATCACTCAGGAGACTGGCAAGCGGAAGTTTCCTTTCAGAAGACGCCCTGGCCTCTGACCGGCTCAAACGGGGTCTGAGTCCCGTTGGCCTGAAGGGCAGGGTGCTCCCCTTAAACCGGTCGCTGCCGGGCATGCGGAAATGGGATGTGGATGCCACTATGGCAAGGCGGATAAGGCAGGGTTACCAACCTGCTTGGACAGAATTGGCCTCCGGGCCTTGCATATTGAACGGGGGGGATGGATATGTAAAGATCGTGAGCGATGAGGAATTGGTTGCCGTGATGAGCATAAAGATGAAAGGGGCGCAAGGCGGTCCCGGAACCAAACTAATGAGAGTTTTTGTCTGATCAAACATGTCAACACATGGAAGGAGGAACTAAAGGTGGTTTTAACGGCCGAAAATAAAAAGGAAATTATTGAAAAATTCAAACTTCACAACAATGATACGGGTTCTCCGGAGGTCCAGATTGCCCTTTTGAGCAATAGAATCAAATACCTGACTGACCACTTTAAAGTACACAAGAAAGATCACCATTCAAGACGCGGTTTGCTGAAACTGGTGGGTCAGAGGCGGAGGCTCCTCAACTATCTGAAAAAAAGTGATGTGGAAAGATACAGAATCATTATCAAAGAACTCGGCATTAGAAAGTAGACCAACATATCCTGGAAGAGGAATGCTGTGTCAACTGAAAGGAAACAAATAGAAATGATAAAGAACTGTTCAATGGAAATCAATGGTCAGAAGCTGTATGTGGAAACCGGCCGCATCGCCAAACAGGCGAGTGGCTCAGCAGTCGTGACCTTGGGGGAAACCGTGGTACTCGTTACGGCTGTCTCAACCGATGAGGTCCGTGAGGGGATTGATTTCCTGCCACTGACAGTGGAATACCAGGAGATGTCTTATGCAGGCGGCCGGATACCCGGGAATTTTTTCCGCAGGGATATGGGCCGACCCGGTGAAAAGGAAACACTGACATCACGGTTGATTGACCGGCCGTTACGCCCGCTTTTTCCGGATAACTACCACTACGAGACGCAGATCATCGCATCGGTGCTCTCCACGGATAAGGAGAACGAAGCAGACGTCCTGGCCATTCTTGGGGCCTCTGCGGCCCTGGAAGTCTCCGATATCCCTTTCAAGGGCCCTATTGCCGGGGTCAGGGTAGGTCGCCTGGAAGGTCAACTGATTGCAAATCCCACCATCAGCCAGCAGGAGGACTGTGACATTAACCTTATCGTCGCGGGAAATCGCAATGCCGTCGTCATGGTTGAAGGAGGTGGCCGGTTCGTATCCGAGTCGGATATCATCGATGCCATATTTTTCGGGCACGAGGCCATTCAACCCATGCTGGATATGCAGGAAGAGCTAAAGCGATCGGTGGGCAAGGAGAAGCGGGTGGTATCGGAAGTCCCCGTTGATGAATCCTTTTGCGAGCGTATAGCCCAGGTCGCCGCTCCCAAGCTCAGGGAGGTCATCACCACTGCGGATAAGATGGACAGACATAAGAAAAGGCATGAAACGCAACTTGCCGTCCTGGAAGCCTTTGCTGACGAGACGGATGACAGAAAGGCCTTCATCAAAGAGCAGCTTCATGACGTGGAAAGGCGAATGGTTCGTGAAATGATCCTGGACGAGGGAAAACGAATTGACGGGCGTGCCTTTACAGAGGTCAGGCCCATCGAGTGTACGGTCGGCCTTTTGCCGCGTGTCCATGGATCGGCCCTCTTCACCAGGGGAGAAACCCAGGCGATGGTCCTGACGACCCTGGGTACGGAATATGATGAGCAGAGAATCGAATCGATCCACGGGAACCATTTCAGATCGTTCATCCTGCACTACAATTTCCCCCCTTACAGTGTGGGCGAGACCAAGAGACTGGGTGGGCCCGGCCGCAGGGAGATTGGCCACGGTGCCCTTGCCAGGCGTGCCCTGATACCCGTCATGCCTGACAAAGAGGAATTCAGCTACTGTACGCGGGTTGTCTCTGAGATCCTCGAATCAAATGGGTCTTCCTCCATGGCAACCGTCTGCGGCGCCTCTCTTTCCCTCATGGATGCAGGTGTGCCGGTCAAGGAACCGGTTGCAGGCGTGGCCATGGGACTGGTCTCCGGTAATGACAAGGTGGTCGTGCTTACGGATATCCTCGGGGATGAAGACCATTACGGGGACATGGATTTCAAGGTCACGGGTACTACTGACGGCATCACGGCCCTTCAGATGGACATCAAAATGGAGGGAATTACCAAAGAAATCATGCGGAAGGCCCTGGAACAGGCCCGGGAGGGGAGGCTGTCCATACTGGAAAAGATGAACGCAGCCATTCCCAGCGCCAGAGGCCAGGTCTCACAATATGCCCCAGTGGTTGTCCAGATGCAGATAAAGGCGGACAAAATCAGGACCCTGATCGGCCCGGGTGGGAAGATGATCAAACAGATCACCAGTGAATCAGGGGCCCGTGTAGAGGTGGACGATGACGGAAAGGTCGTCATCGCGGCAGCGGACCAGGAGTGTGCGGACCTGGCTCAGAAGATGGTCAGCGATCTGGTGCAGGAGGCTGAAATCGGGAAACTCTACATGGGAAAAGTCCAGAAAATCATGGATTTTGGTGCATTTGTAGAGATATTACCCGGGACGGACGGCCTTATCCACATCTCGCAGCTTGACAAGGGCCGGGTTGAAAAGGTCACGGATGTGCTCAAGGAAGGCGATGAGGTCCTCGTGAAGGTCCTTGATGTGGACGAACGAGGAAAGATCCGTCTTTCCCGGAAGGCCGCGCTGGGCGAGAGTCT
Source organism: uncultured Desulfobacteraceae bacterium (assembly GCA_964404085.1). Classification (GTDB taxonomy): domain Bacteria; phylum Desulfobacterota; class DSM-4660; order Desulfatiglandales; family Desulfatiglandaceae; genus CAYUCJ01. The sequence continues at coordinate 5,249 of CAYOIU010000146.1, forward strand.
CGATAATGGTTCATAAGACGGTTCTTGGAAATGGATTGAGGATGATCTCAGAGCCGCTGGATCATCTGAAATCCGTTTCCATCGGTATATGGGTCAATGCCGGCTCAAGGGATGAACACCCTGAACAGAACGGCATCTCCCACTTCATTGAGCACATGATTTTCAAGGGGACCCGTAATCGTACGACCCTCCAGATCGCAAAGGAACTGGATGCTATCGGGGGCATGTCCAATGCCTTCACTGGCAAGGAAAATACATGCTTTCACGCAAGGGTACTGGGTCGACATTTTGACCGACTGACCGACATCCTTTCCGATATCTTCCTGAATTCCCTATTCGATCCGCAGGATCTGGAACGTGAGCGTCAGGTCATCCTCCAAGAAATCAGTATGGTGGAGGACGCCCCTGATGAAAAAGTCCATGTCTTTTTCAACCGGCAGTTCTGGAAGAGCCATTCATTAGGGCTGCCGATACTTGGTACGAACGAAACCGTTTCCGCGATCCGTAGAGAAACGATCCTTCAGTCCGTCAAAAGGTTTTATGGCCCTGAAAACGTGGTGGTGGCGGCTGCCGGCAACATACGGCATGACGCCCTGGTTTCACGTTTCGGTCCGCTTTTCGAGGACCTGGAACCGGGTGAAAGGCCGGAAGAGAGGGCGGAGCCTCACTCAAGTGCGGGAATTTTCCACCATGAAAAGGAACACGAACAGGTCCATGTGTGCCTCGGGGCGGAGGCCCCCTCTTTGACGGACGACAGGCGGTTCGCGTGTGCCCTGTTCAATACGCTCCTCGGAGGCAACATGAGTTCCCGTCTCTTTCAGGAGATCAGAGAGAACAGTGGGCTTGCCTATTCCATTTATTCCTTCCTCTCTTCATACTGCGATTCAGGTGTGTTGGGGATTTACCTGGGCACGGACGGCGACAATGTTAACCCCGCCCTGGAAACCATCAACAAAGAAATCCGCAAGATTCAGGACGGTGACCTTTCTCAAGAGGACCTTGTCGCGGCGAAGGAGCATATCGTAGGCGGCATCTACCTTTCCTCGGAGAATCCGGACAACAGGATGATGCGTCTTGCAAGAAATGAGTTTGTCTTTGGTCGTTATGTGACCTATGAAGAGGTGGTGAAACACATCGAGCAGGTCACCCTCGACGAAGTCATCCAGGAGGCAAAAACCATCTTCAGGGGCAGCGGAACTTCCCTCGTTACTCTGGGCCCCTTTGGTGGTGAAAGGCTTGATTCGGACCATCTGCGATTCTGAACTTTGGAGAAATTCCCTGTGGAGTGTGATAAGGTAGTATTGCGGGTCAAACGAGTGGATGGGCGGGGGGATCTGCCCCTTCCCGAATACGCATCCGAAGGGTCATCCGGGCTGGATATCCGGGCATCCCTGAAACAGCCGGTCTGCCTGGAACCGGGCAAAATCAAGTTCATCCCAACTGGTCTCGCTTTTTCCATCCCGTTCGGTTTCGAAGTACAGGTTCGCCCAAGGAGTGGCCTCGCCTTGCATCACGGCATCGGCATGGTGAATTCTCCCGGGACCATAGACAGCGATTACAGGGGAGAAATCGGTATTATCCTAATCAACTGGGGGGAAAAGCCTTTTATTATTCATAATGGCGACAGGATTGCCCAGATTATTTTAACCAGGACCTGTCGGGCGGAGATCCTCGAAGTCGAACAACTGGATGACACAAGCCGGGGAGACGGCGGATTTGGACATACCGGGAAAGGTTAGATCAGCGTAGTGAACCCATTGAAAGACAAGTCCATCAGGTTTTGCACGCTGGCTTCCGGGAGTAGCGGAAACGCCTGCTACATCGAGACATCTCAGGTGCGGATCCTGGTGGATGCCGGCCTGAGCGGACGGGAAATCGTGAGAAGGATGGGTCTCATCGGCATTGAAGCAGAAACGCTGAATGCCATCTTCCTGACCCATGAACACCAGGACCACATCAAGGGCGCAGGACCCCTGTCGCGTCGCTTCGGCTTGCCGGTCTATCTCTCCGAAGGGACGCTGAAAAGGGGAGAGCGGACACTGGGAAAGCTTCAAAACGCGGTTCTGATGAACGCAGGGAAAAAAATCCAATTGAATGACATCACCGTGGAGACCTTTACAAAGTGCCACGACGCCTCGGATCCCCTTGGCCTCGTCGTGCGTTCAAACGGCAAAAAACTGGGTGTGGCGACGGACCTGGGTCGCAGTACCGCGGTGGTGGAAGATCACCTGAAGGGGTGCGAGGCACTGGTGATGGAGTTCAACCATGACCCAGTCATGTTGGAGGAAGGACCTTACTCTCTTGAGCTGAAGCGACGCATCAAGGGGGCGGAAGGGCATCTTTCCAATGACCAGGCAGGTGATCTTTTGGTATCCGTGGTCCAAGAGAACCTCAAACACCTGGTCCTGGCCCACCTCAGTGAAATCAATAACAGGCCTGAAAAGGCTTACGGCCAGGCGATTCTAGCGCTCGAAAAGCTCGGGCTCACCCATGTGGAGGTGACTGTCGCCTCACAGGACAAACCCGGCAGGGTCTTGGAAATATGATGACTTTGTAAAGAGCTGGTTTATGCCGCAAACGGCAGCCTATGAGCAACGAAGTGGAGGAGAACCTGACACTCTTTTTCAGACGCTTTCTAAACACAACGGAGGAGATGGACGCCTATTTGGGGTTTAAGGGTAGCTAATAGAGAGCGCCAAGGCTTCTGGAGGCGTAAACCCCAAATAGGCATCCATGTCGGAGTTGGGTGCCAAGTGCACTATGAGAAAACGTCCGAAAAAGACCCTCAGGCTCTCCTCCTGAACTGCGGTGATTAAGACTACTTCGTTGTTAGCTGGTTTTTGCCGCAAACGGCAACCTGTGAGGAACGAGGTGGAGCCGAACCTGGCACTCTTTTTCAGACGCTTTCTAAATACTCCAGTGGAGATGGGCTTTTTGCGATTGCAAAAAGCCCTGGAAAGAGCATTACCGTGAGACATATTGTCGTTACCCTGGCCATTATTATCCTTTTTGTCAGCTGTGCCGAAGTACCGCTGACCGAGAGGAGAGGTCTTCGTATCATACCCCACTCGGAGATGGTGAGCCTCAGTTATCAACAATACAATCAGGTCATAAAGAAGGCAAAGCTCTCCAACGACCCGCAGAAGAGTGCACTGGTGAAAAAGGTGGGAAAGCGGGTTGCAAGGGCCGCGGAATGGTTCCTCAGGGATGAGGGCCTGGGGGATCAGCTCCGGTATTACCGATGGGAATTCAATCTCATTGATGATGACAAGATGGTCAATGCCTGGTGCATGCCCGGCGGAAAAGTGGCTGTATACACCGGCATACTTCCTATCACTCGGGACGAAAACGGGCTTGCGGTGGTTCTCGGGCATGAAATCGGTCATGCCATCGCCCATCACGGGGACGAAAGAATGAGTCAGGGCCTTTTGGTCAATTTGGGAGGAGCGGCCCTTTCAGCCGCATTGGCACAAAAACCGCGTGAAACCAGGGGGCTTTTCATGGCCGCTTTCGGCATGGGAACGAGCATCGGTTTCCTGCTTCCCTACAGTCGGCTTCACGAATCCGAGGCTGACAGAATCGGTCTGACGCTCATGGCGAGGGCGGGGTATGATCCGAGAGGGGCCATTTCTTTCTGGGAAAGGATGAGAAAGAAGGGGGGGAAACGGCCTCCCGAATTTCTGTCAACACACCCGGCATCGTCCTCTCGAATCATCGGCATTAGGAACTATCTTCCGGAGGCCATGGCGGTCTATAGAAAGTTCGGACGGCAATAGGGTAATTTCAGGTGAAGCGAGGGATGCCCTGAAGGGTAGTCAATTTCCACCGGCTGAGTGTAAACTGCGGCAATGTGGTGAACATTGAACGGAGGGTGACAAATGGAACAATCAAGGACGGATTCCTTTTTCTTTTCCCTGGTAAGGGTCACCGACATCATCTACAGAGACGAAGTCGAACTGGGAGACACCCTCCATTTTATTGTCTCTCTTGCGGCCGAACTCACCGCGGCCAAGGGGAGCACCATCCGCGTACTGGAACAGGGGACCTTTGACCTGAAGGTGGTGGCAAGCTATGGCCTAAGTCAGGCATACCTTAACTCGGGTGCCATTGATTTTGGAAAAAGCATCACGGAAATCATGCAAGGGGACGTGA
>CAYOIU010000147.1:0-9396 GCA_964404085.1 uncultured Desulfobacteraceae bacterium
AAAGAATGCTTCATTAAAAAATGACTGATAGATCTTTTGTTAATATTAAATCACATGTTTTAATCCGAATTATTTCCAGGATTTTACTCACCGGTGAGCTCATAAAGATAGCTTACCACACCTTTGCCCAAGGGTGGGCCACATTTTATGATGACTACGAAATGAAAAAAACAAACCCAAGTTTCTATAGATAAGGCGTCTGTCGGTCGGATCGTCATTAAGGAGGAAGTAATTGATGCTGAAGGAAATTGTGGAAGTCATTCAAAAGGGAGATGCAAACGGAAACGGAATGCTGCTGAGGATGAAGCTCCCTTCGGGAATAGAGATTTTCGGGCTTCCAACCGAGAATGGCTATGGCGGTGATTGGGACCTGGGACCCACATGGAACTACCTGGTAATGCTTGACAAACCCTTTCTGGTGGATACCGGCAGGCTCGGCATGGGCAAAACGTTACTGGAAATGATGAAAGCGGTCGGCATCGAGGGAAAGGACCTGGATTCGATTCTCATCAGTCACGGCCATGAAGATCATGATGGTGCGCTGGCAGAAATGGTGGAACATACCGGGGCTGAAGTGAAGGCCCATCCGGTCTATGATCGATTGATCCGATATTATCCGGAAGATGCGCCGCCGGATTTCAGGAAGGGGTTTCCGGCCTTTTGCTGGCGTTGTTTCATGCCGGAGTCCTTCATATCGGAAAACTGCCTCGAATATCATAGGACCCGCAGCAGGCTGAAGATCAGAGCCATCCGTGAGGGGAACGGTGAACTGAGCGACGCTGTAGACATCTATCATGTTCCTGGACACAGTCCGGACGCCCTTGCCATGATCATGGGAGGAGAGGCAATCCTGATAGGAGATACCGTGCTCCCAGGTATTACGCCGTGGCCCAGCCAAGAGGCGTTTTTCCATCCTGTAAAGGAGATCCTGAGTCCCGATTATACGCATGCCGAACAGATCTTCGGCCTCAGGGCCTACATCCGCTCTCTCAAGAGGCTGAAGGAGATCAGCAGAGATTTCGAGGAATTGCTTGTGTTGCCGGCGCATCGGCTATTTTATGAAAACCAATGGAACGAGGTTGTCCTGGGAAAACGGGTGGATGAGCTTGTGGAGCATCATACCCAGAGATGCAGCGCTGTCTTGGAGATCGTCCAGCAGAAGCAGAAGACAGCCAGGGAGATCGCTCTGGAACACTTTGAGGAGCGGCATCTGAAAGGCTACGGCATCCTGATGGCTGAAAACGAGATTTTCTGCCACTGCGAGTTATTGGAAGCATGCGGGGATATACGTCTAGCGGGAAATCATCATTACCTGGCCACGGGAACCATGAATTTTGAGTCCTTCATCCGATCATTGTAGTTTCCTTCAGCACATCCCTGAGACCACGATCTCTTGAACCCTCTGGACCAGGCCAGTGGATCTCACAAATAGCCTACGCTGCCGAACCCTCTATGCCATTTACAGGCTGCCCGTCTTTCTGCTACTATGAAACGTGACAAGACGAGCACGCATAGACACTTCCGGGAAGCTGCACCACAGCTCATAACTCTGAAAGAACTGCGTCTCAACCGTCAACCATAATGCAAGAAAGCCGGACTCATGGAGATTGCCAAATGCTCGATTGGGATGAACAAAAGGATGTGGTCATAATTGGCAGCGGTGTCGCAGGACTGTCCGCGGCTATAGAAGCCAACCAGGCGGGCGCCTCTGTTATTGTATTGGAAAAGATGAAATTGACAGGCGGAAATACCCGGATCAGCGATGGAGGTCTGGCCGCGCCGAATAATTATCTGCAGAAAAGCAGGGGAATAGAAGACTCGCCGGGACTTTTCTATGAAGATATGATGAGGGCCGGGTTGGGCCTAAATCATCCGGATCTGGTAAAAGTCGTGGCAGAGAATGCGACCGAAGCCATCGACTGGACACGGGACACATTGGGTGTGAAGTATCTGGATCGACTGGACCGCTTCGGGGGGCACTCCGTGGCGCGTTCCCTGACAACCCGTAACCATGTCGGAGCAGATTTAATAAAGGCGCAATGCGGAATATTGGAAAAAAGCGGTGTTGAAATACGAACCGGTTGTCTTTTGACGCGTTTCCATACAGATAGCCACGGCGTCGTGCGCGGTGTAGCAATCCGTTCCGGCTATAAATTCCCTGACGCCGATAGCGGGACTGTAAAGAATATTCGCGCCAACCGATCCGTCATCCTGGCAACCGGAGGATTTGGTAACGACATTCGATTCCGTATGATTCAGAACCCTGGCTTGAATGAATCTGTCAACTCAACAAACCAGCGAGGGGCAACTGCCGAGGGCCTGATCTCTGCTTTAGCGTTAAATGCCGCTCCGGTTCATCTCTCCTGGATACAACTGGGCCCATGGGGGTGTCCCGATGAAGAGGGGTACGGCAGGGGAGGCAGATTCGCCTCATATAGTGTGTACCCTGCTGGTATACTGGTCGATCCCGTCAGCGGTCAACGCATTGTCGACGAATGGTCGGATCGGAGACGGCGCTGTGACGCTATTTTCAAAGCCGGTCATGCGTGTGTCGGGATAGTAGACGCAACCGGGGCGGAATTAGATGGTGAAAGCCTCCGACACTGTCTCAAACGGGGGTATGTGAAGGGGTACGCAACATTGACGGATCTTGCGGCGTCATTTGCTATGCCGGATGGTCAATTGGAGGAGACGGTAAAACGCTATAATAAGGCAGTTATGGGAAGAGGGCAGGACCCGTTTGGAAAACCGATTCGCCAGGGTGCGAAACCATTAATCGAGCCCCCATTCTATGCAATACGGTTGTGGCCTAAAGTCCATTATACTTCAGGAGGCGTAGGAATTAATTCAAAAGCACAAGTCGTTGATTTCAATAATCAACCTATCCCTCACCTTTTTGCCGCAGGTGAGGTATGCGGCGGCATTCACGGTGCAAGCCGTCTTGGCAGCTGTGCGCTTACGGAATGCATCGTATTCGGACGGATTGCAGGACAACAGGCCGCCATGAGTTCAATACATCGCCGAAATGCGGGTTAAGCATTGAAACCATAGAAGGGAAAGAAACGCCATGCGCTATATCGATGCCACACGCCTCTCGCCTTTTTGGCTCCGAGAACCCAGCCAATCACTAGTGGGAATAGGAACAATGTTGATGTGCCGATCCTGGCCTGCTGATGTGATCCCGGGAACAACCGGTCACGGGGAGGTCGGATTTGGAAACCCGGACTAAAAAAGCTTCAGTTGTTGATGAGGCTTGCCCTTGGGTTTCCACTTGCCGCGTTCCAGGGGCAGGCAGAGGTCGGGCGGGAGCGTTTCGAGAAACGGGGAGGGGCCCATTTCCAGGACCCTTCCGTTGAGCGACCTCCGCCGGGCATGAGAAAGGATCAGGGTGGAGCATGCCCGCGTCATGCCCACGTAGAAGAGCCTCCTCTCTTCCGCATCGTCCCGGTCTCCGAAGAGGGTGCAGGGCAGAAGTCGGTCCTCACACCCAGTGATAAAAACGACCGGCCACTCCAGACCCTTTGCCGCGTGGAGGGACATGAGTCCGACCCGGTCACCCGTAAGATAGCCGTGATCGATGCCCCGTTCGAGGGCCAGGGAATCCAGGAACGAGGCGAGATTCCCTTGAAAATGCTGTGCCCGTTCCATCAGGCGGCCAACCGCTTCTGAGTCCTCCCCATTCTCCCTCTTGAAACCGTGAATTCGGATGACCTTTTCAATGAGTCCGGGCAGATTTCCTCTCAGATCAAATGTCCCGAAAGTATCCAGCCTCCCCAGTTCCATCTCATCAAGGATCCGGACATACGCATTCAAATAGAAGGGTGTCTCAGGGTACTGGATCGTTTGGAGAAAGCGCCAGACGAGTTTGACGAGGGGTGTTTCGATCAAGGGCGTTTCCCCGGAGCGGACCAGCGGGATGCCTGCCCGGTTCAGGGCCACTTCGATGGCATCACCTTGGGCATTGAGGCGGTAAAGGATGCTGATATCGCCGAATCCCACTGAAATGCCATCCTCGTGGGAGGCCACCCGGCCGCTGTCAAGCGAGAAATACGTGGTGCCACCCAAAAGTCTCTCGATGGTAGCAACGATCATTTCCGCCTCTTCCTTTTCCGAGCCACATGGAGCAATGGATAGGGTGGACTTTTTCCCTGAAGCGGCCACCAGGGATTTTTCTCTTCCCATCAGGGCAGCCGTCCCTCGCAGTATGGAACTGCCGGAGCGGTAATTCCTGGTGAGGGTTATTGCCTTGGTCCCCGGAAAATCATCTCCAAAACGGAAGAAGTGTTCGACCTCGGCCCCTCGAAAACCGTAGATGGCCTGGTCGGGATCCCCGATGGCAAAGATCCTGGCGCCGCCGGACCTTACCAGGGCCTTGAGCAGGTTCACCTGGACCCGGTTGGTGTCCTGGTATTCGTCCACAAAGATATCAGGAAACGCCTCTCCAAATTTCCCTGCCACCGTGGGGTACCGATCAAGGAGCCTCAGGGTCTCTACTTCCAGGTCATCCAGGTCCACCATCCCGAGTTGCCTCAGCCTCCCTTGATAGGCGCCAAAGGCCGTTAGAAGCCGAGGCTCGGCAGTGCTTTCGTTCTCTTCAGAAAGCGTGGCCCATTTCATGGCGGGGAGGCCTTTCAGGAAGGTCCTTGTGCTGATTTTCCGGTCCCCTGTTTCAGAGACGATTTCGGCAATAATGGCTTCTCTGTCCCCCTCTCCACAGAGGGAAAAGTCCGCCGGAAATCCGATTCTCCCCCCTTCTTCCCTGAGAACCTCCAGGCAGAAGCCGTGGAAGGTGGTGATTCGGGGAATGGATGTCCCATTTCCCTGCAGGAGGGAGACGATCCTTTCGGTCATTTCCCCAGCGGCCTTTCGCGTGAAGGTGAGTCCCAGGATCTCTTCCGGTCTGACCTGCCCGGAACGGATCATGTGGGCCATGCGATGGGTCAAAGTCATGGTCTTTCCGGTGCCGGGTCCGGCGACCACGAGCAGGTGTCCTCCTTCATGTAGGACGGCCTCCCTCTGGGCATAGTTCAGGGGCCCCAGGATGGGGTCGGCCTTTGAGGATGGGGCTTTCGGAGCAGGGCCCGTGTCCTCCCGGATCCGGTTCCACTTTTGTAATCTTCCAGGTGTCGTTCTTTTTGTGGAGGTCTTTCCGGCGGAAGTTCGAAAGAGGGCGAGCTGGCCTGCAAGATCATCTTTTTCAGTGGGCGAAAAGAGGCGTATATGGCCGAATTCCCCGTCGTAACCACCGTCCCGGATCACCTCACCCTTTCTCATTCTCCTGACGGCCTCCGCAAGCAAAGGGCCGCCCGACTTCTCTATCCGGTCCAGAGGAATTTCCATCAGGATCCGTAGTTCCGGACCCAGGTCATGGAGCAGCGTCTCGTAGTGAGAGGCGACCTTTTTGGTGGCAGGGCCGCAATCCAAAAGCTCCGAGAGGACCTCCGTCAAAGGAATCAGGCTGTGGACTTCCCTGGTGAGGATAGGGGTTTCCCGGTCGGCCAGTTCGTACACACGATTCAGGACCCCTATCGTCATGGGCTTGCCGCATACCGCACAAATCCCCGCCCTCTCCCGTGTCTCCAGGGGCTCGCACCTCACGTGGCACTTGCGGTGCCCGTCCAGGTGGTACTTGCCCTCCTCCGGGTAGAATTCAATGGTTCCCGAGAAACCTTTCTTCCCTTTCATGGCTCCGACCATGTGGGGATAATCCAGGTCCGTGTCAAAGAGGTTGGCCTCGCGGCCCAGTTTGGAGGCGGAGTGGGCGTCGGAATTGGAGACCAGGAGGTATCTATCCAGGGCGGAGATGAGCCGGTTCATAGCGGGGTCGGAGGAAAGACCCGTTTCAAGACAATGGATGTGGGGAGTGAGGTCCTCGAAGCACTCTTCGATGGTATCGAAACCGGATTTCGATCCGAAGAGGGAGAACCACGGAGTCCAGACGTGGGCCGGTATGAAAAATGCCCCTTCACTGGCCTCCAGCGTGGTTTCCAGGAGATCGTGGGAATCCAGCCCCAGGATGGGCCGCCCGTCCGAAGTGATGTTCCCTATCCGGTCCAGCCGTTTCTGAAAACGCTCCACCGCCGGCATGTCGGGCATCAGGATGAGGTGATGCACCTTCCGGGTTTTTCCATTCTTCTTGTAGATGCAGCTGATTTCTCCTGTGAGGACGAACCGTGTGGGGCCGGGGCAACTGGGAGGGATCTCTTTTTCCATCCCCTTTTCAAGCTCCGGGGCCATACGAAAGAGCCCTTCCTCCGCCTCCACCAGCTTTTCCCCGAGTTCGGAAGTCCAGGCAGGATGCGTGAAATCACCCGTGCCGATCACGGCAATGCCCTTTTTCCTGGCCCAGAAAGAGAGTTGCTCAGGATCGAGGGCTTTTGAGGTGGCCCTTGAAAAGCGGGAATGAATGTGAAGATCGGCAATGAATTTCATGGTGTCAAGCAAACTACACCGCTTACTCCATGTCAAGCGGGATTATGGAGCAGGAATCGGCACCAGGGCATCATCAGCGGCAAGAAATCTGGAGAGGATGGTGGATTTGAATGGGAGGAAAATGGGGTGCTCCTCGCAATTTCAGCCGGTCTCGATCTCGTGGCGGATGATGGCCTTGTCGTAGGCCGCTATGACATCCTTGTCCCTGAGGATGCCGATAACCTTCTTGCCGTTTTCCCCGCCGATGACGGGAAGCTGCGAGATACCGAGGTCGCCCATGGCCTGGAGCGCTTTGAGGATGCTGTCATGGGCCATCACGGTCTTCAGGTCCGTGGTGGCCACGTCCTTTGCCACGACGAGCAGGTGTAACTCTTCTTCCTGGAAGAGGGGCCTGATATCCCTGAAGGAGATGATTCCGGTCAGGTCTCCCTTTCCGTCCACCACGTGGAGGTACGAGACATCTTCCGTTTTGAAGGTTCTTATCAGCTCCAGCAACGGCATTCCCTCGGGGACCGTGGGCGGGTCCTTCATCATGAATTGTCCCACCTCCATGGACCTCAGGAGGTTCTGTTCCATGCCGCCCGAGATTTCCACACCTCTCCGCAGCAGTTTGATCGTATAAATGGAACCCTTCTTCAGGGATGAAGCCAGCATCGTACTCAGGATGCAGGTGATCATCATGGGGAGGATGATCTTGTAGTTCCCGCTCATCTCAAAGATAATGATAATGGCGGTAATGGGGGCATGCGTCGTTCCGGCCACCACCGCGCCCATCCCCACAAGGGCATAGGCTGCCGGTGATGCGGTCAGGGAGGGAAACAGGAGGTTGGCCACCCACCCGAAAAAGCCCCCCGCCATGGCCCCAATGAATAGCGAGGGCGCGAAGATGCCCCCTGATCCGCCGGCTCCCAGGGTGATTGATGTGGCGGCAATTTTTAAAAAAACCAGTGAGATCAGGAAAACACCGGACAACCTGTTGAAAAGGGCTTCGTTGATGGCGCCGTAACCCACTCCGAAGACTTGGGGAAATTTGATCAATATGAGACCGAGGAGAAGTCCCCCCAGGGCCGGCTTGAGCCACTGGGGAATGGGAAGGTTGTCGAAGAGGTCTTCGGCCTTGTAAAGCGTGATGATGAAGAGAATGGCGACCAAACCTGCGAATAGACCCAGGAAGGGATAGATCGCAAACTCCCACAAGGTCTTGAGATGATAGGCGGGGATGGTAAATGCGGGAAAATCTCCGAAATAATGCCGGGAAATGGTGGTAGCCGTCACGGAAGAGAGGACCACCGGAGAAAAGGAGGCAATCCCGAAGTCACCCAGGAGGATTTCCAGGGCAAACAGGACGCCTGCGATGGGGGCGTTGAAGGTCGCGGCAATACCGGCGGCGGCCCCGCACCCCACCATGGTCTTCTGATTCGCCCGCGCAACGTTGAATACCTGGGAGACGGTTGAACCAAGAGAGGATCCGATCTGAACAATGGGACCCTCACGTCCCACGGACCCGCCCGATCCGATGCAGATGGCAGAGGCCATGATCTTGGCCGCGGCCACCCGCTTGCGGATCCGGCCGTTTCTCAGGGCCACCGCTTCCATGACTTCCGGCACACCGTGCCCTTTGGCCTCGCTGGCTGCAAAGGTCACGATCAGACCGACCATGAGCCCCCCGAGGCAGGGAATCCCTACGATAGTGTACAAAGGGAGCGCGTGAGAAAAGGAGAGGATATCACCGGTATGTCCGTAAAAGATGTACTGGGTGACTTTGATCAGAAGGCGGAAAAGGACGGCCCCATATCCGCTCAAGAAGCCGATGAATGCGGCCAGGATCAATGTCAGTATACGCTCGTCCAGGTGGTACCGTTTCAGGGCCTGCTTGATGGTCTGGTTTCGAGTGAATAACATGGCTCTAAAGAAACCCTCTCTTGGCTTTCATCACATTTCAAAGGGCAGTGCGCGGTTCAGTTCAATCCCATGGAGATCCAGACGGACGTCGTAGATCAGGATTTCAACCCCGTTAGCCTTGGCTTTCCTGAGTTCACGGCCATAACCAGGATCGATGTGATCGGCCGGTCTGAATGTTTCCGCGTCCATTCGCTGGATCAGGAAAAACATGACACCTCGATCGCCCTGTTGCACCTGGTGCTGAAGTTCCACCAGGTGTTTGCGTCCCCTGGTGGTGACGGCATCCGGGAAACAGGCCTTGCCATCGGTGACCAGGGTGCAGTTCTTGACCTCCACATAGCACCGTAGTCCTTCCTTTTGGAGGAGGAGATCGATCCTTGAATTCCGCCCGTATTTCACCTCGGAACGCACCTGGTCAAATCCGGTTAGCTCGTTCACCTTCCCGGCCAGGATGGAGGCCTTGACCAGCCGATTCGGCACCAGGGTATTGACACCCACCAGGGAGGTGGGCATGGCGATGATTTCCCAAGTATATTTGAGCCGTCTATTGGGGTTGTCGTGGTGGCGTGTGAGATAGACCGGGCGGCCCGGCTCGGAACAGGCCTCCATGCTCCCGGAATTGGGACAGTGGGCGGCCACTACGTGGCCGTTCCGGAGCTTCACGTCTGCAATAAAGCGCTTGTAGCGCCTGATGAGCTTACCCCCCAGGAGCGGCGGCCAGTTCAGGCGTCCTAGAACGGTCCCGGGCGCCCTTTCACTGCTGGAGAGCTTTTGGAGTGTCATGAGGCCTTTTGCTTCGCCCTTTCCTCGTCCCGGAGGATTCTTCGCAGGACCTTTCCCACCACCGATGTGGGGAGTTCGTCCCGAAATTCGATGGCCTTAGGCCGCTTGTATCCGGCCATGTTTTCCTTGCAGAAGGTCAGGAATTCCGCTTCCGTGGCCTCAACCCCGGGCTTGAGCTGGACGAAGGCCTTCACAGACTCGCCGGTTCTTTCATCGGGCACCCCAACCACCGCCGCAAGGGCCACCTTCGGGTGGGTGAAGAGCACTTCTTCGATCTCC
>CAYOIU010000148.1:0-9396 GCA_964404085.1 uncultured Desulfobacteraceae bacterium
AGATCAAAACGCTTGGCCTGCTCGGTCATTTTCATAACCAGGTCAGCCCCGCTCAAGCCTTCCGGAAAACCGGGATAATTCTCTATCCAGTCCGTTGTGGCGACTTGTCCGCCCGGCATCAGTTTTTCCAACAAAACCACATGCAACCTTGCACGGGCGGCGTAAAGACCGGCAGTGAGTCCCGCCGGTCCACCCCCGATAATCACGAGATCGTAATCTGTTTTTTCCATTCTGTTGATTCCTCCAGTGATGTTCGATGGACATGCCTAATCAGGTCCATCTTCATCACGAAACCATATTACACACTTGTTCGTTTGTCCAATGCATATGATGCATGCTATTCCACCAAACGTCCAGGTCCTTTAGAAAATCCCGGTGAGATCATCACCGGGAAAAAGAGAGGTAATCTTGAAGGGACATCCCCGGCCGCGCCTCAAAAAAAGCACTTTTCATATCTGATTGAGGCCGCATCGAACTCCTTATAGAGCTCCCGAAGGCGCGCATTGGCTACTTCCACCTGATCGCCCTTTTCCGCTTCTTGGCGGTCGGTCTGGTAGCAGGCAAAACACCGCTGAAAGTTGTGCCTTTTCCCCAGGCTCTCCACGACGAAATCAGCGTTCAAGAAAGTCTGTGAATTCTGATAATTCGCAAAGTGTTCGACCGCTGGGACATATTCCAGATCAATATCGACCGATACCTCTGTCCCCTCCTTGGCCATGTGGATATAATCGTCTATGGTCAATGTCGGGTCGGTTTCTTCCTGGTAGCCGTCAAATTTGACCAGCATATCTTCCAGGGTGAAGAGCCGCTCTTCCACCTCCATGCCGGCTTTCCTGAGAAGGACATAATCCCGTTGCAGGTAACGGTTTGCGATCATCACCGCCTGGGACACATGGGGGCAGAGGTTATGAGGACAACCCCGGGCGTAGCATTTTCTGAACGAATATTTTTCACCGTCTATTTCCCCTTCGTAATGGCAGAGAAACACATGGGCCCGGAAAGCGTTATTCCGGTGCACAAAATCCACGGGAATGACGTCAAAGCTTGGTTTGCATGTGACCTTGGAACCTTTCTCTTTCCAGGAGGCAAGATCAGCGATACGATGAATTGTTGTTCTCGGATCCGACATACTAATACCTCATTTGCTTGTCCTTCTAATAGACCAAGGCAACATTCGATTCAAGCAACGCCTCGGTCAGTTTAGCGGCAGCCATGATTTCCGCCCCTTCGATGAGGTTCTCCTTTTTGATCTGCCTTTCCTTTATGCACGGCGTACAAACCCAGAGATTGCCTCCCAGTTCCAGAAAATCGTCCACCAGTTGCTTCAAGGGGGGAAGCCCCGCAGCAAACACATTCTCCATAATTCCCTTTTTCGCCAGATAAACACCGGTACCCTGAAGGGCCACTGTGGCCTCCACGTCCATGGCCAATGCTGCGACTCCCAGCACGAATGGTAACGAGGCCCGTTCAGGATCCTCCCCTGCATGCGTTGCGATATAGAGCACCTTTTCTTTCTTTTCTGTCATGATTTTTCTCCTCTCATCTCAAGTTTGTTTTCCGTGTCAATTCATTTAAAATGCATGACGTGCAATCAACGACGACAAATCTTCCACATTTGCTCCCGACTTTCTCAGATTTCCTAGACAAATAGGACACATGGCCACAATCTGTTGTCCTGTGGAACGAAGTTCGTCCACCCTTCTCCCCATGACTTCCTTCGACAAAGCGGGAGAAATGGATTCCGCTGGGCCTCCGCAGCAACTGGTAAACATCCCGGAATTCCGTACATCGTCTACGGTCACGCCCATATTGGCCAGGATTTTCCTGGGCGCCTCGGAAAGTTCCAGGTACCTGCCATAGAAGCAGGGATCATGGAGGGTCACATGCAACCCGCTCGTTCCATTATTGGACTTCAGGTTGAGGACTTCGAAGTATGCCTTCACCTCAAAGGTTTCTCCCGTATATTTCGGGTAGAGCACCTTCAAGGCATACGTACTATGGGGATCCACGGTAATAATTTTTTCCACCCCTGCCTTCTTCAGTCTTCCTGCAACATATTTTGCATGTTTCACAAACCCTTCCTGGTCACCCAAATCGTAGAGCAGGATCCCGCTATAGTCATCCAATTTGGGTTTATAGAAAAAATCCACGTTGGACTTGACGAGCATCGTGGCGATGTTCTTGAGAATCTCGTTTGCCCTGTTTTTCTCTTTCCTTGGGGTCATCATGGCGAGGCCGATGCCCGAAAGCCTGCTTGGCTGATATTTGGCAAACCTGCTCAGGAAACCGCCCAGTTTGGTATCTTCGTATTTCTCTAGAAACCGGGTAGACTTTTCAATGTACGGGTTGAACTGATACATCAGGCCGGTGAAGAGCAGGGCATCACCCTCCGAGCGAAGGGGTATCTTTTTCCACCAGGTATTGTCCATGCACTTGGGAATGCCGAACGGGCCTCTCGTCTTTCTCACATTGGCGGCAACAGCATCTATGATATCTTTCGGGTTATACATCTCAGGACCTCCTCCAGTGGTCGACAACGTATCGTTTCAGACCGAGGATCACTTCGCCGGGGTCAGCCTCACGCGGGCAGGTCTTTGTGCAAAGACCACAATGGAGACACCGCCAAAGCTCTTCAGGTTTTTCCAGAATACGTTCCTTGGCGCCCAACTGGATGTAGCGGACCATCTTCCTGGGAAAATGTTCATAAATGAGTGGACATATGGCAGCACAGGTGCCACAGTTGAAACAATCAAGGGCTGTATCAACACCAAACCGGTCCAGCTCTTGTGCAAATCCCGAGTCAACAACAGTCATCCTTTTCCTCCTGGTAACTGCTCAAGGCTTTCAGTTTTGGCAGTTACGCTACCTAGAAAATTCAGGATCAATACATGAAACTTTTCTACCGATCTTTATCGCTATTCAGCCGCTTCCTCCAGAGAACCCTCCCCTGCAGCAAGCTTATAGCGAAAATAGGCCCCGTCTTTATCCCCTTCAACGACTTCGCCGTATTTCTTCATTGCGGCGAGATACCAAAAAACCTCTGTAGAAGGCATGTTCGTTTCCTCCGCAACCGCGGGTACGGTAGCACCATCAAGGCCCAATGCCTCTTTTATGGCCTTCATGGCCTTCTTCTGTTCCTTTATCCTGGTTGAAGCCGCTGCAATCTGTTTCTTGCGGGCCTTGCGGAGCGCTTTCATGGCCTCTTTTCGCGTTTCCTTTTCAGGCATGTTTTCCGTCATGGGAACCTCTCTCAACTTTTTCACAGAATATCTAAACAACACTGTTTCAAGGCGGCACTCATGCCGCCAGTTCATCGGCTACGATCATGCCCACCATGTTCTCATACTGCTCAAGGGTCCAGCCCTTGATGTCAATGGCATTTTCGGGACATACCGCTACGCAGGCCCCGCACCCCAGGCAGAGGGCGGGAAATACTTGGGCCCGTTGCATATCCTCTCCGTCCACTTTCATGTCCACCAGATTAAGGGCACCTTCCGCCAGACACGCTTCCACGCACGCACCGTGCCCTTTACATTTCCGGAGGTTGACTTCCGCGACAAATGGATCCAGCTCCACAAAGCCCTTGGCAAGTATGCCTGATGACTTTACCGCAGCTGCACCGGCCGCATTACATGCCTCGCCGACATCCATGGGAGCCTGACAGGTCCCGGCCAGCATGACTCCGGCAATGGACAACTCTACAGGGCGTAATTTGGGGTGTACTTCCAACAGGAAACGGTCGGCCCCCACGGGAAGTTTCATCATGTCTACCAGATCAGGAATAGGAGTCGGTTCCATGCCTACAGCAAGCACTACCAGGTCTGCCGGAACCTCGACTTCCTCGTCGAATGTCAAGGTGTCCTTCACTTTTACCTTCAGGGGACAACCTTCCGACGTACCGTCCCCAGTCACCACGGGAGGTTCTTCGGGCAGAAACCGCAAAAACACGACACCATTCTCCGAGGCGTCGTTATAGAGCTCTTCCTGTCCCCTTCCATAGGTCCTGATGTCCCTGTAAAATTCATAAACACTCGTTTCCGGATAGGACCGGCGGATGGTATGGGCGGCATTGAGTGTCGCACTGCAACACGTTCTCGAGCAATACTCGTTCAAGTTGCCGGCCTCATCAGGCTCATGGACGCCGGGGATGTGCCGGCTTCCTACGCAATGAATCATGGCAATACTTCGAATTTTTCTGCCGTCGATTTCCAGGACCTTGCCGTCATTCTGATTTTCCGCCAGGATTTGTATGAATTCCGGCAGGGTGACAACCTCTTTGTGTTCCCCGAATCCGTATTCTCCCTTTCCGGGCTCATACGGTTTGAAACCGGTCGCCAAGACCACAACCCCGGTCTCTATGCCGGCTTCCCCTTGTTCTTCGGGAACGTCACCAGGGTAGACACCCACAAAAGGGACATATTCACCTGCCGCCTTCCCTGATTCCTTCACCCGGTCGAGCCTTTCCTGATCCCCATTCGATAAAGGAGATACGGCCTGAACCTTGAGATTGAAATTTCCCACATACCCGTCGAATCCAACAACCTGTGAGCAGGTGTATACCGTAATTGCGGGATCATTTAAGACCGATTCTGCCAGCGCCGAAACCACATGGGAAGCCTCCTCTCCGGTGGGAGCCAGCCGATCAAGCTGTGCGGTCCTGCCCCCCAGGAAGGGGGATTTTTCTACCAATGCCACCGCGATGCCCCGGTCCGAGAGATCTTTGGCAGCCTTGAGGCCGGCGACACCACCGCCTATAACCGTAGCGTGCTTTCGTGCGTCAACGCGAATGGGCTCGAGACCCTTTAGTGATTTGGCCTTACCCACGGCAGCCGCTACCAACCGCGTCGCCTTATCCGTCGCTGCATCACCTTCATGGACCCAGCTCACCTGTTCGCGGATATTGGCATGTTCATAAAGATAGGGGTTGGATTCCGCCCTGGATATTGCCCCACGAAAGGTCATCTCATGGAGACTTGGAGCGCAGGAGGCCACCACCACCCTGTTTATCTTTCCGCTCTTGATATCCTCCGCAATCATGTCCTGACCGGGATCCGAACACATGAACGTGTTCCTTCGGGCCACAACCACGCCGGGAATTTTTTCAGCTCGCTGCTGAACCGCCTCCACATCCACGTGGTCGCAAATGTTGCCACCGCAGTGACAGATATAAACCCCGACCTTCTCCTCGGTTTTTCCCTGATTTTCGTTCCCGTTTTCCTCTGTCATTATCCTAACTCCACATCAGTTCACGACACCGGATTACCTTCAGGCAGCCTTTATTCCCTGTTCGAGTGCGGCCAAATATTTCGATGCCTCCATGGCCGCCGCGCCCGCTTCTGCGATCGTATCTACGATGTCTTTTGGCCCTGCCGCCACTCCTGAGACAAAAACGCCTTCCATGTCTGTTAAGGTGGGGGCAATTTTGGGCTGAATCTGGTCAATAAACCCGTCTTCTCCAATGGATACAGGGCATTGTTTTGCAGGGTTCCAGTCCGGGAGCATGCCGAGCGAGAGGACAACCAGGTCGTGATCAGCCGTGACTGACCCTTCCCCTTCCTGCGCCTCATAACGTAAGGTGACGGCACCGTTCTCGCCGGGGTTCATGGTAGCCACCTTTGCTTTAACAAACTGTATCCCCATGGCCTGCGCGTTTTGAAAAAATTGCTCATAACCCTTTCCAAAGGCCCTGATATCCATGTAATAAATAATGATATCAGCCAATGGCAGGGCACCTGAAAGCAGCATCGCCTGCTTGATGGCATACATACAGCAGACCCGCGAGCAATAAGGGACGCCCATGCTCTTATCCCGGGAACCGGCGCATTGGATGAAAGCGATGGAATCAGGTTCCATGCCGTCCGAAGGCCGCAGGACCCGGTTATAGGGTCCGTGCGGTGCAAGGAGTCTTTCCATCTGCATTGCCGTGATCACGTTGGGAATTTTTCCCTGCCCGTACTGTTGTTTTGTCTCAACCGGCGTCAATTGAAAGCCCGTGCTCAAGACAGCTGCCTCGGCCTCTATATTGAAATCTTCCGGTTCCTGGAAATAGTCAACCGCCCCTGTTGGGCATATCTTTTCGCACTTTCCGCAGAGCATGCAGCTCTCCGTGTCCAGGACAGCAATCTGGGGAATCGCATTGGAAAAGGGTATATAGATGGCCTTCCTTGCAGAATACCCACCTTGCTCCTCGTCCGACACCATGACCGGGCAGTTGTATTCGCACTGCCTGCACCCGATGCACTTTATCGGGTCAACGTAACGCGGTCTCTGGGTTACGGATGCGTTGATTCCCATTGGCCCCCGGTTTAGTGACTTCAAGTCACAATAGGTAAACAGGGTGATGTTGTCATGATGGGCTGCTGCGGCCATTTTGGGAGTGGTGATACAGCTCGCACAATCAAGGGTGGGAAACACCTTGGAAAGGCGAATCATCTTCCCACCGATTGTGGCGTCCTTTTCCACAACAGCCACCTTGTAGCCCTGATCTCCCAGGTCCAGGGCGGATTGCAGTCCGGCAATCCCGCCACCCAAAACAAGGGCGTCAAATGTCTTTGTTTCATTGCTGTTCATTCATTCCTCCACATCAGCTCATAGCCCCTGGACAATAGCCCGCAAAGATTCGCCACGGGACTTCACGCGGTCGGCTTTGGGCTTTGAGCTACCGGCAACCCGCTGTCAGCTGAGCGATGGCGGCCCAATTTCCTTGATAAGGCTGTTCATGTCGTTAATTTCTTTCAGGAAGGCGCGATTGCATACCGTGCAGATGGCCGTGAGCCGCAGTCTGCGAATATTCACGTCCTTTTCCTTCATCATGGCATAAACCCGATCAATCCGTTTGGCCAGGACCGGGTAGGCACCTTCATAGGGGCATTCCGATCCGCATGACATAATAATAATGCCGCTGATTCCCTTCTTGAAACAATCCATATAGAACTTTTCCGGGAACATGACAGGTGCCGGGACCCTGAGGATATAGGTGTTTGCGGGATAGGTCGAATGCGCCTGCCCCACCGAGTTTGCGCCCGGATAGGCGCAATGCTCGGTGGCCAGGACAAGAATCTTTCCATCAGTTTTTTGAGCCGCCATGATTTCTCCGCCTATTTCTTTCTCCTGACAAACAGCTTGTCATAGCCATCGACTTCCAGGAACCCGAGGTACTCATGTCCGACCTTACCTGCCCAGGCAGGGATATCATTCCGGGTGCCGGCATCGCCGGACAGGATCTCCAGGATGTCGCCCACCTTGACCTTGCCGATTCCCTTTTTTGCTTCCAAAAGCGGACCAGGGCACGCGCTGCCCCGGGCATCCACGCTGTTTGCCACTTCAATGCTGCTAAGATCTACATCTGTCATTTTTCTTCCTCCTTGAGTTTTATACCCCACCTTAACGGGAACATATTTATTTCATGTAGGAGCAAGCTCCTGCTTGCGATTCCATCGCAACGGCAAAATTGATCCTACGCCTCCAGGATCTCCTCTATTTGTGAAGTTTTCCTGCAATACGTTTGCTCAGCATCTTGGCAGATGCCTTGATGAGCAGGTATCCGAGTCTATTGTCCTTGTCAAAGAGCTTTCGGAGCTCGGATTGGGGCCAGTGGAGGAACCGCGAGGCTTCTTCACACCGCCCATGGCTGGCATAGCTCCGGAGCCCTGATAGAGATGAACACCCCACGCCCATTCCGGGACTGACCGTCTCGGTATTGATGGAA
Source organism: uncultured Desulfobacteraceae bacterium (assembly GCA_964404085.1). Taxonomy (GTDB): domain Bacteria; phylum Desulfobacterota; class DSM-4660; order Desulfatiglandales; family Desulfatiglandaceae; genus CAYUCJ01. Next base: position 7,709 of record CAYOIU010000148.1, read on the forward strand.
CCGTCGGGTTGTTCGAATTCAAGCACGACCTTTCCTTCCTTGATGATGTAGAAGTCGTCTGCCGGGTCCCCTTCATGAAAAAGATACTCACCCTTTTCCGCTGTGGAGATATCGCCCACCGCGGCAAGTTCCTCAACCATCTTTTCACTGAGGGGTTTGAAAATCCCCACTTTCTGCATTTCTTTGAGCGGTATCATTTTAAGACCCCTTTCGAGGGCAAACGAAACACAATCCAACTATTTCGAAAAAATCCCCTCCGGTGATCGCTTTACAGTTTCCCCGCCACACGCTTGTTAAGTGACACGGCACATGCCCTCATCATCAGGTAGCCCAAGCGATCGTCTTGATTAAAAAGGTGGCGAAGTTCCGCTTGCGACCAGCAGAGGAGCCTCGACGGCTCTTCACACCTGGCATCAGAGGTGTAAGTCATCAGGCCTGCCAGTGATGAGCACCCCACCCCCATACCCGGGCCGACGGTCTCCGTAAGGACTGATCCGTCCTCCTGCCTGAACTCCAGCACCACCTTGCCCTCCTTAAGGATGTAGTACAACTCCGCATGGTCTCCTTCCCGGAAAAGGTATTTCCCCGGCGGTGCACTCACCACGTCTCCCGCGGCCGCAAGGACTTCCTTAGTCTTTCGGTCCATCCATTCGAAATCCTCTATGCTCTGCATCTCTTCCAGGGGTATCATGGCTATCACCTCACTGTTTATGGATTCCAAGATCAGTGTCTTATTTCTGGTGGCTGTCGCCGGTTGCGACAACCACCTTTTTCTCGCCTTTTCTCAGCCTGACCCGATACAGGGAATCACGTTCTTGCAAGTTCACCAGCTCATAGGGATAGGCCCTGAGCACTTTGAACAGGTTTTTCTCGGTTTCCTGATCGCCAACCAGGATCTCCATTATCCCGCCCGCCTTCATGTCACTGAAGGCCTTGCTGAATTCCAGCATAGCCACGGGAATGATGCTGCCTCGCAGATCGAGGATGGCGTCCGGATGTGTTTTCAATGGATTTCCTCGTATTAGCCCGCATTTCTCACAGACAATCTACTGTGACGGCGGATAGGCCCGTGTCTCCTGCGTTGCGCTCGAAAAATGAACTCGACGTACTGAAAGTACGCCTGCATCCATTCTTCTTCGCCCGCCTTGTATCCATCGCCCTCTCCACCGTCTCGCTACAAAGGTCTGTGAGAAAAGCGGGTTGGACATTCTCGCCATGAACGTAGAGCAAGGCCTGTGCCAAGAAATTCACAATTTCAATACAAATTTTTTTCACCAGGCCGCAATTCTCCTGCCCCGCAAGGGAGATCGTATGAAAGTCTATAACCTGCCGATATGACAATTTCTTTACGATAATGCCAAGTCTTTTTCCCCTATTCCTTTGCTCTCCACATCCTTGGAAAACAATAAAAGTGAAATTTCTTGTTGCGTTTTGCCTATTAATGTCTACTTTAACACATGTTCAATTTTAACAACCCGAGGGTTCATGTTTGAACAGGATTTAAACACCTACTGGAAGACCGTCGTGGGTACGATCCAGGACGGCATCATGATTGTCGATAAAGAAGGGACCATTGTTTCCGTAAACCAGGCCATGGAGAATTTAACAGGCTACACCAGTGATGATCTCGTTGGGAACCCCTGCTCAGTCTTGGACTGTGATCTTTGTCTCAATTCCCGTGGACAGGG
>CAYOIU010000149.1:0-9302 GCA_964404085.1 uncultured Desulfobacteraceae bacterium
ATGGCCCATTTATTGCAGAAATATGCTGGAGGAAGTGGACATTTACCCTGAAAGATCCATGACATGTTGAAGCCAAAAACCGTTCCTTTTTCCCTTTACGCCTTGATCGGCCGTCTTTCCCGGCCCGGCCTTCTCCTGTTTCTGATCCTTTTTGTGGTTCCGCCTGCCTCATTTGCCGAAGAATTCAGCGTAGTCAAGGCCTTCAATGGCGATACCATCCTAGTCAAAGGACAGGATGCGATGTTTTCCGTCAGGCTGGCGGGCATAGATGCTCCTGAGCTTTCCACCAAGAAAAGTGAAGTGGCCCAGCCCTTTAGTCGCGAGGCAAAAACCTACCTCGAACACCTCATTCTCAATAAACAGGTTTCGATTAAAGGTTACGGTGAAAAGAGCTATGGACTCATGTGGGGAGAAGTCTTTCTTGGCAACAGGAATGTGAACCTGGAAATGATCCGCGCAGGATATGCCGCGGTATATCTTGAAAAATCGCCCTCAGAATTGAAACTAGCCAGATATTATGCAGATGAAAAGCGGGCCAAAGCCACTGAAAAGGGGATGTGGGCGTTGGGAAAGGATTATGTGGAACCCGCGAAATGGCGCAAGCAGCGGAAAACCAAACGCTCCATTGCCGCCATCCTGTATGGAATCCTGCACCAAGCGGGTAAGACCGAATAGCCAGGTTTCCTTTAACGTAATCTCCGGTAATCCTATGAGCAAAGTACTCCTTTTTTCTTGATCACGCCAGGACACCAGTCACGATGAAACCCTAGAAAGTGCAGTTCACGGCTTTTTGCCGAAGGAATCCGAAAAATGCAATTTTCGATTTCCTTTCAAATCAATAGGTTGTAATCTACCCAAATGTACTGCACGCCCATCCGCGGGCGCGATGCCGATTCTTTCGAAGTCGGCAGGCATTGGTGTCAAGAAAACAGGACCTTGATTGAAAAAATGAAAAACATACCAGAACTCTCCGTCGTCGTACCGGTTCACAATGAGGCCGAAAATATCGATCTTTTGGTCAGCGAGATACGCAATGCCCTCCAAAAGGTCGTGGATTATGAACTGATCTATGTTGATGACGGGAGCACTGACGACACCTTTCCCCGTTTGATGCAGCTTGCGAAAGGGTTTGATCGGCTACGTATCCTCAGGCATGCATCCTGCTGCGGTCAGAGTGCGGCCCTGTGGACCGGGGTGAATGGGGCACGGGCCGAATGGATCGCCACACTTGACGGTGACGGACAAAACGATCCCGTCGACATTCCTGTCCTGACAGCCTACCTCAAGGACCCAGACAGAACCCGGGGCCTTGCACTCATTTGCGGTCACCGCCACAAGAGACGCGATACGGCCATCAAGAGGATCTCTTCCAGAACTGCCAACAAAATCAGAGCGTTCCTGCTAAAAGACAGCACCCCGGACACGGGTTGCGGACTCAAGGTTTTTTCGAGGGAGGCCTTCTTGAGACTGCCGTTTTTCGATCACATGCACCGGTTCCTGCCGGCCCTCGTCCTACGCGGAGGCGGCAGGGTGGCCTCCATTAAGGTCAACCATCGCCCTCGCCTGCGCGGGACATCCCACTATGGGATCGGAAATCGTCTCTGGGTGGGCATAATTGATCTCCTGGGCGTCATGTGGCTCCAGCACCGAATCCAACACCCAAAAACCGTGGAGGAAACCCCAGTTGAAGACTAACACCATCTGGCTCGTGGTCGGTTTTGCCGGTCAAGCCCTGTTTTCCATGCGTTTTCTTATCCAGTGGCTCTACAGTGAAAAAATGAAGCGAAGCGTCATTCCCTTGGCCTTTTGGTACTTCAGCCTGGCAGGGGGGCTTACCCTTCTCTCCTACGCTATCTTCAGAAAAGACCCGGTATTTATCCTGGGGCAGACCACAGGCGTATTTATCTACGCCCGCAACCTTCAGCTCATCGCCCGCGAACGGCGACAGAAGGCACTCTCCACAGGCGGGGGAACCCATTGAAGGCCGAAGAAATCAACCGGCACCGGGACATCGATTGGGATGGCTGGTTCTGGAAAGGGGTCTCCTGTCTTTTCCTGTTCAGGATCCTGTACGTGGCCCTTTTCCCCTTTGACCTGGCTGGAGATGAAACCTATTACTGGGATTGGGGCAGACACCTGGACTGGGGGTATTTCAGCAAACCGCCTCTCATCGGCTGGCTCATGGGATTAGCAGGGTGGGTCGGCGGGGACAGCCCCTTCGGCATCCGGGTCTTTGCCGTTCTCCTGGGAACGGGGAGCCTCATCATTCTCTTTCTCCTGGGACGCCGCTTGTACGGTTCCAGGACGAGCTTCTGGGCGGCGACCGCCATGGCGGCCTGTCCCGGCAATGCCGCCTTGAACCTGCTCCTGACCATCGACGCTCCACTTCTCTTTTTCTGGAGCGGTGGCCTGTATGCCTTCTGGCAGCTCCTGATGGATGAGAAACACCGAACCACCTGGGGACTGGCCCTCATCCTGGCCCTCGGCCTCGGTTCCCTGAGCAAACAGATGACCCTGGTGTTTTTCGTGTCGGGGATCCTCTTTCTTGCCACAACAAGGGAATACCGTCGGCTATTGAAAAGACCTGTTCTCTGGTTCGGGTTATTTGCAGCACTCGCCTTCATGATCCCATCCATCTGGTGGAACGCCCGGCACAACTGGATCACCTTCCAGCACACGGCCCATCACTTTGAGCCTGCTTCACTCAGTCTTTCAGAGATCCTGCTGCACCCGGCGACATTTATCGGAACCCAGCTGCTGCTCATCTCGCCGGTCACCTGGATTCTGCTCATGGGTCTGATGATCACCTGCCTTTTCGCCTATTTCAGATTGGGCCCTAAGGAACGCTTCCTCTTCCTGTTCAGCGGCCCGCCTCTCATCTTCGTCCTCCTCATGACGCTGCGGCAGAAGATCAACGGGAACTGGCCTGCCGCTTTCTATCCTTCCGGCGTTATGCTTCTTGCGGCGTGGGCCACCGACCGGTTTGAGACGGGATCCAAGTTTGGTAAATCGAAAAGGGCTTTTAGACCCGGTATCGGGGTAGGGGTGATCCTGGCCCTTGTCACCTATGGTGTGCCCATTGCCGTCTCTACAACCGGGCTCAAGGGAAGCCGTCTGGATCCGTTGATCCGTCTGGAAGGATGGTCGGGGCTCGCACAAGAGGTCGCGCACGTAAGATCCCGAATGCCCCACCCCAAACGGACATTTGTCATGACGGTAGGTCACCGCTACCTGACCAGTGGACTGGCCTTTTATCTGCCGGATCAGCCCCGGGTCTACAGGTGGGTTGAAAACGGGAGGATACAATCCCAGTATGAAATCTGGGGTGCCCCAAAGGGAAAACAGGGATGGGATTGCCTCATCGTGATCAAGAGAGCCGATGCCAAGGTCCCCTCCCAATTGAGGCAACGGTTTTCAGAAACGCGGAAATTGAAAAATCTTCATGTGCCATTGGGTTCCGGCAAAGCCAGGAAATACACGCTGTTCCTGGGGCTCAACTGGAAAGAACCTTTCTCAGAAAGTATCCTTATCAAACCTGAAAAAAGGGGACAGAAAAAGGGCTGTCAGGTAGGTGAACCCTCCCGCCCAGAACACATCGCTTGGGAAATGCCCCCCCTGTACCATCCTGGCAGAACCCATGAAGAGACCGTAAGAGATTCCCAGGCAAAGGAAAAAGACACCCCATTTCTCACCCTTCTTCCTCAGAAAGAAAAATGGCGTAAAGAGGTAAAACCCGACAGATGCGTGGCCGGATGGAAAGGATTTTCCTTCTCCACCTTTCCCTTTTTGCCAGATCGGCAGGTATCTCCGGCCGCCGCCGAATTCCTGGATCTGTCTGGGTCTTGGCCTTCCCCAGTGTTGCTTGAATGTCGCGTTGACCACAAGGCCCGGCCCCACCAGCATTACCAGGGACAGAAAGAGCCCAACTTTTCGCCAGTGTGATATCCTGCGGTAGAAAAAACTGAAGATGAAAACCAGGAAACCTAAGGAGGCCATGATGAGACCGGGGATATTGCCGTAATGGTAGAGAAACGCCCATGGATTCGCGTCCTTCAAGAACCATCCGCTGTCGGGGGAATAAAACAGTTTCTCAATTTCCATATCGAAGTTTGTAACCCGAAAAAAGAGGGTGCCGCCGGACAATATCAGGACCGGAATCAGGAAACCCATAACAAACCCTTTTCTCATTGACTTTGTACCCTCCTGCCAGCTTCAAACCTCCCTGGGAGTCTATGAAGATGATGGCTTCTGTGTCAAGGAAAAGGCAACCGCGGCAGCAGGAAGTTTCTGATATCAATCATTGTGCTTTTAATGGGATTCCTGTATGTTCTTTCGAAGCTTTCGGGGTGACCCCTTGAATATGGCCAGGTGTGCAAGGAGAGATGTAGCATGACGCAAGTTGGCATGGAGCGCATAAACAATCTTTTCAACAACAAAAAGGCCCGCATGACCCTCTTGAAGATCCGGGTTCCCCTTTTCCTGGCGGCCCTCGTCCTGGTCGTGCCGAACATCAAGCCCAACCTGTTCCTGTGGGGATTTCTCGTCACCCTTTCAGGCTCGCTATTTCAATCCTGGTGTTTCGGAGCCCTGGACAAGAACAAGTCCCTGGCCATACAGGGTCCTTACGCGTTTGTCAGGAATCCCATGTACCTGGGCCGATTCTTTCTCCTCTTCGGGTGCCTGCTCCTCGTGGGGAATTTCTGGCTTCTTGCGATTTTTTCCATCTTCTATTATTTCTACATGGTCAATCGCGTCAAACGGGAGGAGGCCCATCTGAAAAACGTGTTTGGGGAAAAATACCGCGCCTATTGTCGGGAGGTGAACCGGTTTCTGCCGAATCTTGGGGGTAATCATGCAGGAAATATCCGGGTTTTCAAATGGGGTCTCTTTCGCAAGAACCACGGCCACTGGAATTTCCTGGCTGTCCTCGCCAGCTACTCCGTTTTTTGGCTTTTCACATTTGTTATACTGTCAACTCCCTAATTTTCCACCGACCTGCCTTTACAACGGGACCCTGATACAAAAGGTGCTCCCTTTTCCGAGTTCGCTCTTGACCGTTATACTGCCTCCGTGGGCCTCCACGTACGCCCTGGCGAGGGAAAGGCCGATTCCCCTTCCCGAAGTGGAGCGGCTGGTATCAAGCCGGTAAAACCTCTCAAATATGCGGGGGATTTCCTCCTCGGGAATGCCGGGACCGCTGTCAGCAACTCCTATCTCCGTAAACCCCGGCTCCGTCTGTGTCCAAAGGGCGACCGTATCGCCGGAAGAAGAATATTTGAGTGCATTATCTAGAACATTGCTCACCGCCTGGCTCAACCTTTTCTTGTCTACAAAAAGAACAGTCCTTTCGTCACGCGGGTAGTTGATATTGAAACGGATTCCTCTTTCTTCGGCAACCCCGCTGTAAAGATCCACAACGACTTGCAATAAGTTCTTCACCGGGACGCTTTCTTTTTTCAGGGACAAAGTCCCGATTCTTGCCTGTGAGATATCCATAACGGCGTTAAGAAGGGAAAGAAAACGATCGCATTCATCCATGATCTGGACAAGGGTTCCTTGGATCTCTTCAGGATTAGTTGTGCCCAGGCCGGTTTCCGCCATTGCCCTGATGCGCGTGAGGGGTGTCTTGAAATCATGGGCCGTATTGTCCATCATATCATGAAGTTCCCTTAAAAAGAGTTCAAGCCTCTCCACCATGAGATTAAAGGTCTTCGCCAAATGATCCAGTTCATCGTCGGTCCCTTTGAGAGGTACCCTGCGGCTGAGGTCCGCGCTGCGTGCTATGGAACGGGCAACCCGATCAATCCCCCTGATTTGAGCGGAACTTCGTCTGGCCATGAACCAGCCACTGGGGATGGCCACCAAGACAGTCAGTAAAAACCCGAGGCCGAAGGCCTTGCGAAGCCTGGCAAGGAGTCTTACATCCCACTCGATTGGGACAACCTCCTCCACAATATGGTTTCCCGCGAAAAAGGCCACGGCCCGCGCCTCGTGTCCCGACCTCTTGGGTATCTTAACGGCCCTGACAACAGGCCTTTGCCTCTCCAGATCCGACTTTTTCGGCAATGGCACCTGACCCCAGGAAGCTGCGTCGGAAGAAAATATTATGTGACCATCCAGATCGATGACCCGGATGAGTTTACTGGCAGGCCCGTCCCCTTCCATTTCGGTGGAAATATAATTTTTCAGTGCTCCCATATTCCCTTTTTGGTAAGCTCTCATGATCTCCACTGAATCATCCAGCAAGTCCCTTCTGGTGTTCTGGAACAAAGCTTGCCCCAACATATAGTAGCTGGCTGAAAAAACGATCACGAATGCCAGAGCAAACAGCAGCGAATATATAGATGCCAACTTGAACGCCAGACTTTTTCGGAATCTATTCATCTTCTTTTAGTACATAGCCCACCCCCCTGATGGTACGGATGAGCCTCCTTTCCCCAGTATCCTCTAACTTTTCTCTGAGTCTGCAAATATGCACATCAACCACATTGGACTCGGGGTCAAACTGGTATCCCCACACCTGCTCTAAAATCTGGGTTCTCGTCAGCACGCGTCCTTTGTTTCTGACAAAATACTTTATCAAGGCAAACTCTTTGGGAAGCAGGTCAATGTTCTTCCCTCCTATGCTGACGTCTCTGGACAGAAGATCGAGAGAGAGGTTTGAAACCTCCACTTTGGTTGCCTCTGCATGTGCACCGGTTCGGCGCACAAGGGCCCTGATCCTGGCAATAAGTTCCGTGAAGGAAAACGGTTTGGTGAGGTAATCGTCACTCCCCATTTCCAACCCTCGAACCTTGTCCTCGACGGATCGTTTGGCACTTAAAACCAGGATAGGAAGTTCAGGACGCTTTTTTCGAATTTCCTGGATGATTGTAAACCCGTCCATCAAAGGGAGCATGATATCTATGACCGCAACGTCCACATCAAACTCCAGGGCCATGTTGAGACCTGTCTTTCCGTCCATGGCTATCTCGACGGAAAATCCCGCCTGGCTGAGCCCTTTTTGAATGAATTTTACGAGCTGGGAATCATCTTCTATAAGCAGGACCTTCATGAGTCACCTTGCCTCCGCATTCTTCATCATTGTCTCTATACTAAAACAACATGAACAAGACATTAACAAAAGATTAAAGAATATTCATACTGCCGTTCGCTCTCCCTGGTTATCTTCAGCTAACATATTGCTTTGTCAGTTATTTTTCAACCTCATAGTCCATATGGAAAATTAATTTCTTTTAATGCCCAAATCATGTGCCGGTAATCTCTGCCTGATAGGATCCCATGCCATAAACGACTTTTCCGTTTCATATCCAGGCCGGAGATTTCTATGAACATTCTGGTGATATTGCACAGTCATATCTGCGGCGGAGCAGAAGCCCATGCCCTGCTGCTCATGAGGGGTCTCGTGAAAAGAGGTCACAGGGTTGCCTTCGCGGGACCCAGGGATTCCTGGCTGGGTGAAAAGGCTGAAGAAAGCAGTATAGAATTGATTCACGTGCCAATGCACGGAGTGACCGACCTGTTTTCCCTCTTTTTGCTGACAAAAGCAGTGCTCCGGCATAAAACCGATTTATTGCACAGCCACCTGGTGAGAGGAACCCATTACGCAACCATGATAGGACGAATCCTCGGCTGTCCAACCCTTGCCACCGCCCATTCGACGACCAGTTACAAGCGGTTCCATCGGGCAAACCACATTATCGCTATTTCACAAGCTGTAAAAGACTCCCTTGTCGCAAAACAGATTAAATCCTCCAAAATTACAAGGATATATCACGGCATACCGGACCGCTTCACCCTCAGGAGACAAAGGCAGGACGTTCGCAAAAGGCTTGGGCTCGATGACCATGAATGCGCCCTTTGCATGGTCGCACGCTTCATCCCGGACAAAGGGCATGATTTCTTACTGCATACCATTACCGGGCTCAAGGATCATCGCTGCAAGTTATTTCTGGCTGGAGATGACACCGGCAAGTGGGCAGCGGAAATGAAAAAGATGGTAAGAGATAGCGGCCTGGAGAACCGTGTTGTGTTCCTTGGTTTCAAAGAGAATGTCCCCCGATTCCTGGCAGGAATGGATATCCTTATTGCTCCGTCACGGCGCGAAGCACTCTCCATTTCCATCATTGAGGCGCTGTCCATGGGTCTGCCGGTCATTGGCACTCGCACCGGGGGCATTCCTGAAGTGGTCCGGCATGGAGAGAATGGTCTGATCGTTGAAAAAGAAAACAGAAAAGAACTCCTGAAGGCTATTTCCTTTCTCGCCTCGCATCCTGAGGTTTGTCATACATATGGTCTGAAAGGCAGGCAAGTCTTTCTCCAGCAATTCTCTGAAGAAGAAATGGTGGATCGTCACTTGAAACTGTACCGGTTTCTCACCCATCATTCCTGTCCTGGTTCTCTTGTTCCCTCCAACAAACCCAGGGCTGAGTATCTGAGATGATAGTGCCGGTGCGTAGAAAAGCGAGCACAATGCAATTTTGCTTTGAAGCCACTAGGACAGACTGGACAGCATCCTTTCTGATACTGCTCTATTCCGGTTATCACGCGATCTACAACATACGGTTTCCCCTGCATCCTGATGAAGCATACTACTGGTTGTGGAGCAGGCATCTCGCTTTCAGTTACTACGATCATCCACCACTCATCGCCTATTTGATTAAGCTTTTTACGCTGTTCAAAAGCACAGAATGGAGCGTCAGGCTGGCAGCGGTCTTTTGCATGGGTACCGCAACCATCTATACCTACCTCCTGACCAGAAAGGTTTTTAATGACAAGACCGCCCTGTATGCCGTGCTGATGCTCCTTTCGCTCCCTGCGACAAACATGGGCTTTACTATTGTCACCCCTGATGCGCCGCTCATGCTGTTCTGGGCTGTTTCCATGTACTATACCTACCTCGCATTAACCGAGAACACCATTACGTATCACCTCCTTGCCGGCATTTCCCTCGGGCTCCTCCTGCTCAGCAAATACACTTCTGTGCTTTTTCTTGGGTCATTGTTTGTCTTTCTGCTCCTGAAAATGCCGAAAAAACTCCTGGACGTGAAGTCATGGCTTGCCGTTGCCATCGCAGCCATGATCTTTTTTCCGGTCATCTGGTGGAACTATCAGCACGACTGGATCAGCTTTGCCTTTCAATACCATCACGGGACGAGTGATACATTTCACCTGCGGTTTGGCACCTTCTTTGCATTCCTGGGCGGCCAATTTCTTGTGCTTGGGATCCTTTTCTTTCCCTTGCTGGTTTGGGGCGCATGGCGTTACCGCCTTTTTAAAGAAGATTTCGGGGAATTCTATCT
>CAYOIU010000150.1:0-9299 GCA_964404085.1 uncultured Desulfobacteraceae bacterium
TCTATTTTTTTTACCGGGGTCACCTTGATCCCGGTGTGGCAGGTAAATATCTCGTCAGCCGCCAAGAACTCCTCCGGCGTGATCTGTTCTTCCGAAGTCTCTACGCCCAAGGTAGGTACTGCCTCTAATAGGGACATCCTCGTCACACTTTGGAGGACATTCCCCAGGGGTGGGGTCTTGACAACACCGTCCTTTACCATGAAGACGGATTCGATGGCCCCCTCGGCCACATAACCATCCGTCGTCATCATGATGGCGAGATCAAAGCCCCGCTCCACGGCGTCTTTACGTGACAACACACCATTGAGGTAGTTGGCGCATGCCTTTGCTTCAACCGGTACGGTGGCGGGGTGCAGCTTGCGCCATTTGCTCAAACAAATGCTGATGGGATCTGCCTTATCCAGCCCCAGCTCATCGGTTTCAGGTATCGCAAATACGGCAAGATCCAGTTTTGAATCCATGACCAGAGAGATCACCGCTTCTTCGCTGTAATAGGCCAGCATTTTCGCGAGGCCGCGTCCGATGTCGTTTGCCTTGACCAGTTCTGTCACGGCCTTCGCCACATCTTCTTTTGTGTAGGCCATCTCAAACCCCAGGAGTTCCGCGCTCCTGAAGAGACGGTCCAGGTGCTTGTCCATGCGGAAGGCAACCGGCCCGTTGGGGCTCGGATGAATACCGAATACGTCAAACATGGCCGACCCCCGGCTGAAACTGTGGGACATGACATGCACGGTCGCTTGTCCCCACGGAACTATTTCTCCGTTCACCCATACCTTCAGATGTTCAAACATATCATTGCTCCTTTCTTTTTTTCCGTCCGAAAAACCTAGAAATCCACATCTACACAGGACATGCCGAATGTGTCCGCCACAGCCGGGTAGCAGACCTGACCTTTCATCACATTGAGGCCCTTCCTCAACGCAGGATCACCGGCCATGGCCTTTTCCAGACCTTTGTTGGCGATGGCGAGGCCGTAGGCAAGGGTGACATTTGTGAGGGCGATGGTCGATGTACGAGGCACCGCCCCCGGCATATTGGCCACACAATAGTGTACCACTTCATCCACGATAAACGTAGGATTTTCATGGGTGGTGGGATGGGTGGTCTCGCAGCATCCGCCCTGGTCAACCGAGATATCCACGATGGCGGACCCCGGCATCATGCGGCGGATGATGTCTTTGGTGACCAGTTTCGGGGCCTTGGCACCGGGAATCAGGACCGACCCGATGACCAGGTGGCTGTTGATGCATTCGTCATCGATATTGGCGGGGTTGGACATGATGGTCACCAAGCGGGAGTCGGTAATGTCTTCAAGGTAACGAAGACGCGAAGGATTGTTGTCCAGGATGGAGACCTGGGCCCCCATGCCCACGGCCACCATGGCCGCGGAAAAGCCCGCAACGCCGCCGCCGATGATCGTCACCCGGGCAGGTCGTACGCCCGAAACCCCGGAAAGGAGGATCCCCATGCCCCCGTTCTTGGCCTCCAGGCTGAAGGCGCCCATCTGGATAGAGAGCCTGCCTGCAACTTCGCTCATGGGGGACAGCAGCGGCAGGGATCGGTCGTCCAACTGGACGGTTTCATAGGCCACTCCCACGATCTTCCGCTCCAGGAGTTTCTGGGTCAGTTCCTGGTCAGCGGCTAGGTGGAGATAAGTGTAAAGGATCTGACCGGGCTTCATGCGGCCAAACTCCGGGCCGATGGGTTCCTTGACCTTAATCACCATATCTGATTCACCCCAGACATCTCCAGGGTTATCCAGGATCGTTGCCCCGGCTTTGACATACTCTTCGTCTCTGAAACCGGAACCCAACCCCGCATCCTTTTCGACAAATACCTGGTGATCATGATCTGTGAAGGCCTTCACTCCGGCCGGAGTGGCGGCCACCCTTTTTTCCGCTTGCTTGATTTCCTTAGGAACCCCTATTTTCATGGATTTCCCTCCTTTTGGCAGCTGAAAGTAATAAAGATTGGATTACGCTCCCGACCGTGGGGGCGATGATGACGCTTAACAAAGTCATCATATTTCAAACACAAAATGTCAAGTGAACAGGAGAGCTGAAACCATCATGCTGACTCCCATTGGTTTCGACTGCGCTGCGAAAATGTATTTTTGGGAAAAGACAGTTCTTCCTCGGCGTGAAGCTGCATGGCACGGTCAATTTTCGCGGGATCACCTGATTTGATGGCTGAGAGCAGAATACGGTTTGCTTTCAGAAGACCTTTGGGCCCACCTGGAAAAAGGTCTTCCAGTATGGGCATATAGCCCCTATGGAGGATGTCCTGAAACATGTTCCAGAGGATGTAGAAGATGCTGTTGCCCGAGGCAAGCGCCAGTTTTTTGTGGAATTCTACGGCAAAAGGGAAATAGGCCCGGATGTCGGACCCACATGCTTCCATTTTCTCCAGGAGTTTTTCCAGTTTATCAAAATCCTCCCTGGCAGCATTGTTTGCAGCCGAATGGGCAATCCCCAGCTCCACATATTTTCTGATTTCCAGGACATCTTGAATGGATTGTTCATCCACATGGATCATGTAGGTCAGTTGCTCACGGATGGTGTCAAGATACTGTGTCAGATCGACCTTCCTGACTGTGGAGCCCCGAATACCGGCGCTGATATCGATGAGCCCCATGACGTTCAGGATGCGCAAGGCCTCACGAATGGTGGGGCGCCCAACGCCGAACATTTTCCCTAAGTCCCGCTCCGATGGAAGGCTGTCGCCCGGCTCTAAAAGGCCATCGAAGATCGCCTTTTTGATCTGGTCAGCGACTTCTTCGTAAAGGTGGGCACGCTGGACTTGCTTGAATGGAAGTCTTTTAGGCATCACGATCCTGTTTATTGTCTTATGGGTAAATGGTATTACCATAAGACATGTGGGGGGGTCAAGAAAGAAATGCGCCTTTTCTCAAAAAATCTTATCAAACCCCAGCCCGGGGCTGTCGGTCGGATACAGGATTCCCTCTTGAAGGGTGACCGCGCCCACTGTTGGATCATTCAGGAGTTCAAGATGTCCATCGAGATCCGCGTAAGCGATATTCGCATCTGAGAGAGCAAAATGGAGACCGGCGACGACCGGTTTTTCGGACAAGAGTTCAATGGCCTGAATCTGTTTTTCAACGGGGTGCATGGGATAGCCCGGAAAGGCCGGGTTCATCTCCCCCTGGGTGTAGTCTCAACATACATGGGGTCGCGCAAGCGGATTGGTTATTCTTGTTCCAGCCGGTCTTTGCCGCTTTTCGGAAATTTTTCCTTTGGAAAAAGGCGCTCTTCTTCCGAATGAACTTTCATAGCCTGATCGATTTCAGCGGGATCCCCTGATTTGATGGCTGAGAGAAGGAGGCGGTTTGATCTCAAGAGTCCCCGTGGCCCTTTCGGGAAAAGCTCATCCAACTGGGGCATGTAGCCCTTGAGGAGTATGTCATGGAACATGTTCCAGATGATGTAGAAGATGCTGTTGCCCGAGGCCAGGGCCAGTTTCTGATGAAATTCAACGGCAATGGGAAAGTAATCGTGTATGTCAGTCCCGCATGCCTCCATTTCCCGGATGAGTTGTTCCAGATCATCCAAATCTTTTTTAGTTGCATTGTGGGCAGCGGAATGGGCAATACCCAGCTCAACAAATTTCCTGACTTCCCAGAGATTTTGAATGGATTGATCATCCACATCGATCAGGTAGGATAGGTGCTCACGGATGGTGTCGAGATATTGTGTCAGCTCGATTTTCCGGACTGTGGAGCCCCGAATACCGCGATTGATTTCGATGAGACCCATGAGGTGGAGGATCCGCAGTGCCTCTCGAATGGTCGGTCGGCCCACGCCGAACATCTCCCCCAATTCACGTTCGGAGGGTAGGGAGTCACCGGGCTCCAGCTGTCCATTGAAAATGGCCTGTTTGATCTGGTCGGCGACTTCTTCGTAGAGGCGGGCACGTTTGACTTGCCTGAATGGGAGGTTTTTGGGCATCATTACGGACCTTGTTTATTGTCTTATGTGATAATGGTATTACCATGACGCAGATAGTGGGTCAAGGAAAAATCTCCATCAAAGGATTGGCCCGGATTAGAACCGTGGGAAATGACAGGCCGTGAGATGGGCGGGATCATCTCCCCGTTTGAACAAAGTCGGTTCTTCCCGTTTACATCGATCCTGAGCCTCCGGACAGCGGGGCGCGAAGTGGCATCCCGGTGGTGGGTCGATGGGAGTGGGCGGATCTCCTTCCAGCAGAATCCGGTCGGAGTGAGAATCAGGATCCAGTGAAGGAAGTGAAGAGAGTAGTACCCGGGTATAGGGATGGCTTGGGTGATCAAACACGTCGGAAGTGGGACCTGTTTCAACGATTCTCCCCAAATACATTACACCGATCGTCTTGCTCATGTATCGCACCACGCCCAGGTCATGGGAGATAAACAGATAGGTCAGCTGAAACTCATTCTGCAGTTCCTTAAGAAGGTTGAGCATCTGGGCCTGAACGGAAACATCCAGGGCTGAAGTGGGTTCGTCCAGGATCACCACCTCCGGCTTCAATATGAGAGCGCGGGCGAGGGAAATGCGTTGGCGTTGCCCGCCTGAAAACTCGTGGGGGTAACGGTACATGTGATCGACGCTGAACCCGATACGTTCCATCATGGCCAGTACCAACCTGTCGATCTCATAGCCTTCAGCCAGGTCGTGCATCTTCAAACCCACCCCAACCAGGTCGCAAACGGTCTTGCGGGGATGCAGGGATGCATAGGGGTCCTGGAAGATAAGCTGTACATGTCGCGCCCGATCGTGGGCCTCATGACCCTTAAGACCAACGATGCTGTGCCCGTTCAAATAGATTTCGCCCTCGGTAACCGGCGAAAGGCCTACCAGGGCACGGCCCAGGGTTGTCTTGCCGCAGCCGGATTCACCCACCAGCCCGAACACATCGCCCCGTTTGAGCTCGAGGTTCACTCCATTGACGGCTTTCACCGTGTTTTGCTTCCGGTTCAAGAACCCTTCACGAATGGGAAAATCAACATGAAGGTTCCTGATCTCCAGGATGGCTTCTTTTTCCAGTGGATCCAGGGTCATCGTATCTTGTTTGAAAATTCCTCTATCTTGCCTCTGTCCGACGGATCGACGGCAGGTCATGAGGGCCTGCCAGGGGGTTTCCCTCGTGGAGAAAGCAGGCAGCGTGATGCTCAATGTTCAAGTGATAGGGGCGCGGTATCTCATGACGGCATCGGTCCATAACAAATTCACAGCGATCGGCAAAGCGGCAGCAGGTTTGTGGAAGAAACAAACTTGGAACCGATCCCCTGATGGAATAGAGAGGCTGTTTTGCATTTGCTCTGTCAGGGACCGTTTGAAGCAATCCTCGCGTATAGGGATGCTGAGGGTCTTTCAATACGGATCTTACCGGTCCCATTTCCACAATATTTCCTGCATACATGACAGCCATACGGTCACATGTCTCCGCCATCACGGCCAAATCATGGGTGATCATCAGCACGGAAGTCTGGATGTCACGGACGAGGTTCCGCATCAATTCCAATATCTGTGCCTGGATGGTCACGTCCAGGGCTGAGGTGGGTTCATCGGCGATCAACAGTTTTGGGCGGGTAACCAGCATCATGGCGATCATAATGCGTTGTGCCATTCCGCCGCTCAATTCATGGGGATATCGTCGCGCCGTTCGCCTGGGCGCGGCAATTCCCACCTGGGCGAGCATGTTCACCGCCATACTTCGCGCCGAGCGTCGATTCAGTGTCCGGTCATGGATCAGAAGCGTTTCAGCCACCTGATCTCCCACGCGAACAACAGGGTTGAGGGACATCTTGGGTTCCTGCACGATCATGGAAATCCGGCTGCCACGGATGGAACGCATGGCGACCTCATTTAGACGCAACAAATCGCGTCCCGCGAAAAAGATACGTCCCTCCACAATGCGACCGGGAGGATCTATGAGTCTGAGGACAGAGAGGGCCGTCACGGACTTGCCGCAGCCGGTCTCTCCTGCAAGTCCGAGCGTTTCCTCTTGATTCAGGTGAAAGTCGACGCCCTCCAGGGCGTATACGACACCGCGCAGGGTATAAAAGTGAACTTTCAGGTCCTCGACGCTGAGTAGTGGGTCGGCTTGTGTTGATAATGTCATATTTCAAATTCCAAAACGTCAGTCCATGGACAGGATGATGACTCCCAACGAAGTCGCTTTATTGAGCGCATCTAAGGAAGCGAATCTGACAATCTTTTTCATGTGCTTTCTCATAGTGCACTTGGCAACTCACTTCTACATGGACGGCTATTTGGGGTTTATACCTCCCAAACCTTACGCGCTTTTACTACGTAGCGCTAAACCCCAAATCGACGTCCGTCCCCTCCGAAGTGTTTAGAAAGCATCTGAAAAAGATTGTCAGGCTCGGTTCCGCTTCGTTGCGCATAGGTTGTCCCATGGGGCATAAGCTATTTACAAAGCCATCAACTCTGACGCTGATGGGGATCGAGAATGTCCCTCAGACCGTCCCCCATCAGGTTGAAGCCCATGACCACGATCAATATAGCGATTCCGGGAAGGGTGGATACCCACCACTGATCGACCAGAAACTGCCGCCCGTCACTGACCATCAGGCCCCATTCCGGTGTGGGCGGCTGGGCGCCCAGGCCCAGGAAGCCCAATCCGGCCGCCGTCAGTATGATGGTCCCCATATCCAGGCTCAAACGTACGATGATGGAAGACAGACATATGGGCGTGATGTGCCCCGCCATGATGCGCAGGTTCCCTGCGCCAAGGCTTCGAATGACCTGAATATAGTCATTATTGCGCACGTTCAGGGTCTCGGCACGCGCAAGGCGGGCGTAGCTGGGCCAATTGGCAATGGAAATGGCCACAATGGCATTTTCCACACCGGGGCCCAGGGCGGCGGCAAAGGCTATGGCGAGGATCAGTTTTGGAAAGGCGAGAAATATGTCGGAAATACGCATGAGAAACTCATCCAGGGCGCCACCGAAGAAACCGGCCAGGACACCGATGACAAGGCCCAAGGGGGTGCTGATGGCAGCCACCAGGATCGCTATGGACAGGGTGACGCGTGAGCCGTAAATCACGCGGGAATAGATGTCACGTCCCAGGCTGTCGCTGCCGAAAAGGTACTTTGCCGAGGGGGGAGATAGACGGTTGTGCAGGACCTGTTCGTAGGGGTCATGGGTCGCCAGCCATGGAGCTGTAATGGCCACCAGCAGCAGAAAAACGATGATGGAAGTGCCGATCACCATCAGACGGTTGCGGCGCCACAACACAAAGCTGTCCTTGACATACCGTTTACGCGCCTGCCAGCGGTAACGCCGGGCCTCTTTTTTCCCCAGACGGGTTGTTTTGTCTTTCAGGTTCATGTCTCTGCAAGGACGATTTTTGGATTCAAGAGGGCATAAAGCATGTCAACGATCAGATTGACCAGGCAGAAGGACAGGGCCACCAGCATGGTCCCCCCCACCACGGCATTGAGGTCAAGGGTCAGGAATGCCGTGGCCAGGTAGCGTCCCAGGCCGGGCCAGGAAAAGATGGTCTCGGTCAATACGGACCCTTCCAGAAGCCCCCCGTAGGTCAAACCGATCACCGTAACAGCGGGCACCAGCGCATTTCTCAGGGCATGGCGGGTCAGGACCATGAATTCACTGAGGCCTTTGATTCGGGCGGTCTTGATGTATTCCTGGGAAAGGACATCCAGCATACTGGAACGAACAATCCGGGCAATGCCTGCCAGGCCGTAAAGCCCAAGAACCATACCGGGAAGCATCATGTGTTTGAGGGCATCCCAGAAGACTTGCCAGTCCAGCGCGATCAGGCTGTCGACAAGCAGGAGTCCTGTGACACGGTCGGGTTCAATCAACATGATGTCCAGGCGACCGGGTTCAGGAAACCAGCCCAGCTTGAAATAGAAAATCAGGAGCAATACCAGGCCGAGCCAGAATACCGGCATGGAGACTCCCACCAGGCTGAGCACACGGGAAAAATGATCGACGATGGAATTGCGGTAGGCCGCTGAAAGAATCCCTAAAGGGATCCCGATAAGAATGGAGATGATGAGAGAAACCGTCGCGAGTTCAAGGGTGGCGGGAAAGTACTTGAGGATATCCTCCAATACGGGACGGCCCGTTTGGAAGGATGTCCCCAGATCTCCGTGAAAGAGTCTTTTGACATAGCGGCCGAATTGGACATAGACCGGCTGATCGAAACCGTAGAGTGTGCGGAGCCTTTCCACCGTCTCCTGTGGCGCCTGGGGACCGGCGATGGCGGCCAGGGGATCCACAGGTATCACGAGGGAGATGAAAAAGGTCACCACCATGATACCGATCAGGGTAATGATCAGGGTCGTCATGCGACGTAACAGATAAGGAAACATCGATCTCCTTATGGTTGTCAGACAGCCGCCCGATCATCAAACGGGAGATGCCGGGCGGCCGCCTATAGGGATTACTTTTTGGTTATTGGATAGAGCTTCCAGAGATCAAATGTGGGAGCTGCCGTGAAATTTGAGATGTTGTTTCGCACCGCATGCTCATACATGGGCTGGAACAACATGGCATAGGGGCCCTCCTGCTGGATGATTCTGTTGGCCTGTTGATAAAGGGCGATACGTTTGTCGTTGTCCATTTCCTGGCCCGCTTTCTGGATCAGGCCTGAAGTGGTATCGTTGTAATAAACATTGCGGTAGCACAACTGCTTGGCCTTGTAGTCCGCAAAGGGTTGCGCGTTGGTGTGGGGGTCCACATAGTCCGGCCCCCAGCGCGCCAGGATGAGTTCATGTTGCTGGGCCCGGTATTTGGGCCAGAGCTGGGACGAAATCAGTTTGTTGAGCTTCACCTTGATGCCTATCCTGGCGAGGGAATTCTGGATGGCCTGGGCGATTTCAGGGTTGGGCGTCTGATCGCCGTGATCCATGGAGATCTCGAAGCCATTGGCGTAACCCGCCTCTTTCATCAATTGTCTGGCCTTCCCGAGGTTTTCACTGTAGTAGCGTGTCTTTTCATAACCGGCAAACCCTTCGGGAATAAAGGTGTTAATGGGTTTTGCCGCTCCTCCCATGATATCATTGATAATACCATCATAGTCAATGGCGTTCCTGATGGCGGTGCGAACCCGGTTGTCGGCAAGGGGACCCTTGGTGACATTCATCCCCATGTAATAGATGATAGTGGCCGGCGAACTCTCAATCCGGAGCCCCTTGTTTTTCTTCAGGGCCTCTATCTGATCCGGATACATCTCCCACGCAATGTCGAGGTCTCCCTTTTCCACCTGTAGACGCCGGCTGGTGGCCTCGGTAATCTCCTTGATGA
>CAYOIU010000151.1:0-9229 GCA_964404085.1 uncultured Desulfobacteraceae bacterium
ATGGACGGGCACGCAAATCAATGGGGTGCAACGCAACCCGTTGATTTGTAAGGAAGCCGAAAATCACACTTTTCGGATTCCGTCAGTAAAAAGTCCTGAGGACCGGACTTTTTACGATTACATCAAGGTTGATGGACATCCATTTTCATGATTCGGACTCCTTCGGGGGGGATTTCAACCCTCCCATGTGGTCCCTTATCCCACGGATTCCGGCCAGGCTGAAACGGGTAATATGTTCCGTCAGTGTTTCCACGTCCCACGGGATCGAGTCCAGTGCAGGGGGTAGGCCATCTTGCGAGCCCATCTTAGAGCGTCTTTCGTGCATTAACGGACCGAAACATTGGGCGTTGATACTCATAAGACAGAGGTTTACCTGGGTCTCGGTAGCTGGCTGGCCCATTAGCTCACGCACGATGGCTGCGAAATCCTGGAATAGGGGTTTTTTTGCTTCCTTGATGACGGAGATAAGCAAGCCTGTCGGGTTGGCCATTTCCTTGTGCACGATGTCCAGGTAGTAGCTCTGCGGGTCAATGATACACTTTATAATGGAAAGGATACGGCCCCGAAGCCGGTCCTCAACAGGGGCCTCAGGAGCAACACCGCCATCGGGGGGATATGTCTTGGAAGACTGTTCAAAGGCGAATCGCCAGCTTTCCACGTAAAGGGCTTCCTTGCTGCGGAAGTGGTAATTAGCAGCCGCCGTGTTGGCCCCGGCCTTCCGGCAGATCTCCGCGATGGTGGCCGCCCGGAATCCCTTTTTCCCAAAGACCTCGCAGGCTGCTTCCAGGAGGTGCCGACGTGTTTTCTGCCCGTCGATCCGTGGTTTTTTCATCATATGTTCCCTTTTTGCTGCGTTGATATCTTCTCTGAAAACTGAAATGAATACTTAAAGTAACCGTTTGACATTGTCAAGGGCTTTTTTGCTATGTGTAGGCGAAAAAATGGTCGCAGCAGGCATCTCGTATATTCCAATCGCGTTCGGCGGGGCAATGTCATATATACGGAAGATGGAAAGAAGCGGGGGAGTCAGCTGATGGCGTGGCGTGCATAGGGTTTCAAGAGCAGCGCCAACGGAATCGCGGCAAAAAGAAACATGCCCGCAAAGACAAAGCCATTATCAAAGCCAAGCACCTGTGCATGGTGGAGGATCGTATGAGTGGAGAGGAGCAATCCCTTGCTCGGCAAGATGCCGTGTGCTCCGCGAAAGATGAGTGAAGAAGATTTCAGGGAAAGACGATAAAATGCATTGGACTGGGCCGGCAAGAGTTCTCCCATTCGTACCGCGTGGATGTGAGCGGAATTGGTCACATAGGTATTGAGCAATGCAATGCCGAAAGAGGCACCGACACGCTGAGCAACACTCAAATAACTGGAAGCCATCGCCACTCTTTCCTCAGGGACTGCATTAAGCGCCGCTGTAAGCAGGGGCGCCATCATAAACGCCATTCCCACCCCTCTTATTAGCTGTGGCCCGATGATTTCCACATAGCCCGATAAGGGATCAAGATTCCCGTACATAAACAGAGAAAGACCGCTCAGAGCCGTGCCTATGGTTACCAGCCAGCGGTAGCTGTATCTGTCTGTGAGCCTGCCCGCAATGGGCATCACGATCCCCACGGCAATCGCGCTGGGCACCATCCAAAGTCCTGCCTGGACCGTTGTGTAACCGACCAGGTTTTCCAGGAAAAGCGGGAGTAGAAACAATCCGCCGAAAAGGCCGGTTGCGCGAAAGATGCCCAGCAGAATGGCAAGTGAGTAATTACGGATGCAAAATAGCCGCAGATCCAGCAATGGATGCGCAGCCGATAGCTCGTACGAAATAAAGAAGACCAGCCCCACGATCGTTATGGCCAGACACAGGAGAATATAATCCGAGTTCCAGCCTTTCTCCTGACCATTGCTCAAGGCAATGAGCCCTGCGATCAGGGCCATGGCAAGAAAAACAAACCCCGGGAGGTCAAAGGGCTCGCGCTTTCGCTCTGCAAAGGACTTGCTTTTGATCAGCACCAGCCCAAACAATATCGCGGTGATGCCAACCGGAATGTTCACCAGGAAGATGGCCCGCCAGCTAAACCAGTCAGTGAGATAGCCGCCCAGGGTAGGTCCCACCGCAGGGCCTACCATGATGCCCACACCCCAGATCCCCAGGGCCCGACCGCGTTCGTGAGGTTCAAAAAGTTCCGCCACAATGGCCAGGCCGACCGGCTGTATGGCGCCTCCCCCAACCGCCTGTATTACCCTGGCAGCGATCAGGGACTCAAAGCTCCAGGCAAAGGCGCATGCTGCCGAGCTTGCGGTGAAGACCAGCAGGCTGACGAGGTACAGGGCTTTATACCCGAACCGGCTCGAGAGCCACCCCATCAGTGTCGCGGTGACCGCCGTGATAAGCATGAAAGCCGTCACCACCCACTCGACTTTGTCCCGGTTGACCCCCAGGGCACTCATCATATGGGGCAGGGCCACATTAACGATAGTCATGTCCAGGATCACCATGAATGCGCCTGACATGATGATGCCGAGTACAAACCATCGGTAAGAGCCGGATGTCTGCATTTTATCCATCGGCCGTTGTCTTTGTCTGAACGGGTCCGGCCGGGTGAGTATGAATATGGATTTCTACCGACATGCCCGGACCGAGAGGAAGGTCATCAGGTGGATTTTCAATCGCAATCCGAAAACGTACGCGCTGGGTCACCTTGATGAAGGTCCCTGAAACCCCCTGGGCCGGGATCAGGCTGAACTCGGAATTCGTGGCGCGCAAAATCTTGTCTACGCGTCCCTTGAGGTGAAGATCCGGAAAGGCATCCACGGAAATATCAACCGGGTCGCCTGCCTTGATCCTGTCCAGATATGTCTCTTCGATATTTGCGGAGACACGGAGGGTAGCGGTGTCAAACAGGCTCAAGACGGGAGTCCCCGCCTGAACCATTGCACCAGGATCCTTCCACCGTCGTACAACCACGCCGTCGAACGGGGAACGAACCATGGCCTGGTCCAGATTGATATCGGCCTTTAAGAGGGAGGCCTTGGCCTTCTCGAATTCCCCTTTGGCCAATGCAACTTCAGCCTTCGCCGCCTTTATATCCTCGGGGCGGGTTCCATTCTTCAAAAGCCTCAGCCTGTGCAGGGCCACCTCCAGAGCTTGCTGTGCGGCGTCAGAGGTACTCTGGGCACGATTCAGCTTACTCAGACTGGTGGCCTTCTTGCCATACAGGGCCTTTATCCGGGCCAGTTCAATAGTCGCCAGGTCTCTTTCGGCGCGGAGTTTCATGACTTTTGCCTGAGCAATTTTCATGTCTTCAGGCCGGGGACCACGAAGGGCTTTTTCGTAATTGGCCCGCGCCAGGGAAACATCCGCCCTGGCTGAATCAAGAAGTGCCTCGGTCCCGGCCACGGCCGCTTCAGGCAATTTTTTGTCCAGGACAAAAAGTGGTTCTCCTTTTTTCACATGATCGCCTTCACGTACGAAAACCCCTGTGAGGCGCCCGCTTATTTGCGGTGAAAGGTCCACCATGTCTCCATCAAAACGGGCGTCATCGGTAGAGACAATGCCCCGCATAACGAAGAACCAGTAAGCTCCGACTATGGTGGCCAAAAACAACACAATGACTGATGCCAATAGAATACTCCGGCTACTGGAGAAATGATTTTTCACTGTATTACTCCTCTCCCGTCTTTTTGTTGTTTTTCGTCCCTGGAGATGCACCGAAAAAGAATAGATTCAGCACGAGTTCAAACTGTTGCATGGCTTTCGGGGCATCTGCAAGTTCGCGAGTACGTGTCCTCAACATGCCCAGCAGAAACTTTGCCAATATGTCAGGAGGAATGTCTGTGCGGATTTTTTCTTCGGCAGCTCCTTTTCTGATGATTTGCGTCAGGGCGTCGATCAGATTCTGGCGTTTTGCCATCCATCGTTCGCGAATGCTCTCCTTCTCCCAGTACATGCGGTTTTCATCGGTCTGGATCATACGAAATAACTCTTTTCTATCTTGGAAAAAGGCGCCGATCTGGGTGCATGCACTCAACAACTGATCCCCAAATGGGGCATCTCCGGAGACTTTTCGTCTCAAAAGCCCGCAGAGTTCGTCAAATCCTGATATGGCCGTTTGAAAAAAAAGGTCGTCTTTATCATGAAAATATCGGTAGATTGTTCCCTTGCCGACCCCTGCCTTCTGCGCTACGTTGTCCAAGGTGATTTCGTGGAATCTTCGGCTGGTAAAAAGCTGTTCCACTGCGTCCATGATCTTCTGACGTTTATCTCCTGGCATGTATCGACTCCTTTTGTATTTTTTGTTAGAACTGACTGGTCAGTACTGTAAGTGCTCCCATCTTACGTGTCAAGTTCCCTATCCATATTTTCAGTTTTGCAATTGATAAGGCGCTTATGGTTGTCTTTCCGGACTCTTCTTTGTATGATTATATCTTCAGGGAATATGCGCCGGGTTGGAAAGACTGTGAGAGGGCTTTAAATTGAACAGGCGGCTCAGTCAGGCGGGGATTATGCCCAGAAAACGTCTCTGAAAAACGAAGGAGGGTAGATATGAATGCATCATCATTATTCACTCCATTTGGGATCAAATGGAATAGGAAGTGGATGGGGAGGTGTGGAAACCATGAAAGATCTGAGAATTGCAATAATAGGTGTGGGTGCAACAGGTGGAGTCCTGGCGGCTGCGCTCCTGAGCAAGGACCCGGAAATAGTACTTGTTGATCCCAGGCCCGGCCTGGGAGAAGAGCTCCGACTGCATGGACTTAAGATCACCGGGGCCCTCTCTTATCAGATGCCGGTAGAGCATTTTTTTCCCCGTATCGGAGATTTGAAAGAGATCAGCCCGAATCTCTTCTTCGTTTCCACCAAGACCGTCCACCTTCGTCAAGTGCTGGAGGACCTGGAGGCAGTTTTCACCTCCGGAGCAAAGATTGTCAGCACCCATAACGGCCTGGGGACCGAAGATCTCATTGCCGAGAGATTCGGTCCAGATGCGGCTTTCCGGATGTCTCTCAATTACGGTGTTTCCGTAAAAGACCCAGGGGTCATTGAAGCCGCATTTTTCAACAGACCGAACCACCTGGGAAGTGTGGCGCCTGAAAACAGGGAACTTGGGCTTCAACTGGCCGGACTGCTTACCCGATGCGGGCTGGACACTGAATTCGTTGACGACATCAAGTTTTATGTCTGGAAAAAGATGATCATGAAGTGTACCATGGCCTCCATTTGTGCAGTCACCGACCGGACTATACAGGATGCCCTTTCGTTTCCCCCCACCCGGGAGATCGCGGAAGCCTGCTTTCAGGAGGCGCTGGCCGTTGCCAAGGCGGTAGGTTACGACCTTGGAGAGGACTACCTTTCGCAGGCCCTGGCTTACCTGGAGAAGGTAGGGATTCACAAGGATTCAATGTGTCAGGACGTCGCCAATAAGACCCGGACGGAAATTGATTTCCTCGGGGGAAAAGTCGTTGAATACGCGCGGGAAAAAGGAGTCCCGGTACCTTTCTATACGGCAATGACCAATCTGGTTAAGGCAATTGAGGACAGGTACTGAACCCGGTAGTCTTTTGTTTTGCGGTGACGCTTGCTGATTTTCCGAATGGCACGGTTCTGTTCCAAATTCGTCACATCATTATTCTCTGAGCGGCATGTAAGTATATCGCATTTATTTTTTTCCGGGAAAGGAGACATACCATTTCATCTTTAGATAGATTGTTCAAGCCCCGGTCCATTGCAGTGGTGGGGGCTTCAAACGATGCGTATAAGGCCGGATACCAGATGGTATATGCCCTGAGGCATTTTCCGGGAGACCTGTACCCCATTAACCCGGGAGCTGATGAAATTCTTGGCTTTAAGGTCTATCCCACGCTCAAGGCCGTTGGCAGATCCATTGACCTCGTTGTCCTCACCATTCCGGCAAAGGGATGTGCAAGTGTTCTTGTGGAAGCCGGTGAGAACGGTGCGGGGGCCGCTCTCATCATTAGCGGCGGTTTCGGCGAAACCGGCGGAAAAGGAAGGTCCGTTCAGGATGAGATCCTTTCTGTCTGCCGCAGGTATGGTATCCGCCTGCTGGGACCCAATACCGCCGGCTTTGGAAATCCCAGGGCGGGGGTTTCTGCGAATTTTACGCCCTGGATCGGGCAACTGAAAGCGGGCTCTATCGGTGTTGTTTCCCAGAGCGGGGCCATGAATCTCATATTGGCATCCGTAATCCACGGCCAACAACTCGGGATCAGCCTGGCGACGGGAATCGGAAACGGCGCTGATGTAGGCGTGGCCGACGTGGTAGAATACCTGGCAGATGACCCTGATACGAAGGTGATCGCTCTCTACCTGGAAGGCGTAAGTGAAGGGAGAAAGCTCTTTGAAGCGGTCTGGGGCGCAACAGAGAAGAAGCCGGTCGTCGTGTTTCCCGTGGGACAGGCGGACATCGGGGATTTTGCGGTTTCTCACACGGGAAATCTCATGGGATCATTTGCCCTCAAGAAGGCGGCATTGATTCAGGCGGGGGCCGTTGTCGTGTCTTCAAGCAATGATCTTGTGGACGCAGCCAACCTGCTTTCCAAGGTGCGCCTCAAGGCCCATCCCAACCCCGGAGTTGGTCTTCTCACCGGTCAGGCGGGGCCGGGAATGGTGATCGCGGATTATCTTCGGAGCCATTCCGTCCATATGCCGGAGTTAGATACTTCGACGGTGAAGCGAATCAGACAGTTGATTCCACCCATGACATTCATAAAAAACCCGGTGGACACGGGACGACCGAGCCCCACATTTCCAGATGTATTGCTCGCCGTGGCGGAAGATCCGGCCATTGACGTTCTGGTGACTTTCGCTATTCACGAACCCGCGGTCATAGATCCCGTGATGCTGTTTGGGGAGATGAAAAAAAAGATACGGCTTCCCATGGTGTTCGGTACCGCAGGTTTGCCGGAACACGTATTGCCCACGCAAAAAGAACTCGAATCCAATCATGTCGCTTCCTTTGTATCGCCCGACAGGACTGCCGGGGCAACACACGCCTTGATCGAAGACGCGAAGGGGGCCTATCGAAGAAAGCAGAGGGTTCAGGAGCACTCTGGTGACTTCATACCGGTTGATCCCATAGATCATGCGACTGATGAGGCGGCCGCAAAATCGATTCTGGAAAAGCTCGGAATCCATACGCCGTCCCGTGTCGTGTGCAGGTCGCACCAGGAGGCAAGAAACGGGTTCCGTGAACTTGGAGTGCCCTGTGCCTTGAAAATTCTCACGCCCGGGATAACCCACAAAACAGAGGTGGGCGGAGTTCACCTGGATATCCGGACGGAAAAACAATTGATCTCGGCATTGGAGGAGATCGACAAAATCGAAGCCGGGGGAGAAAAGCGATATCTCCTTGAGGAAATGGCGCCTGAGGGTCTTGAAATGATCATCGGCGCCGCCAATGATCCCGGCTTCGGACCGACGGTGCTGATCGGCCTGGGCGGAACGAAAGCAGAGGCATTGAACGATGTCGCCATGCGTTTGGCTCCTCTCTCCTTTTTCGACGCACAGGACATGATTGGTGAGCTGAAAAGCAGCGTCTTGTTTCGCGGGTGGCGCGGCGGACCTGTGTATGACAAGGGGGAGCTGTCGGAAACGTTGCTGAAAATAGGCCATCTGGTCAGTCATCACCCGGAAATCAGGGAAATGGATTTGAATCCTGTGCGGGTGCACGAAAATGGACTGACCGTATTAGACGCTGTTATGATTTGTGAATAGGTCATTTGCTTGCTATTGGTTGCGGTTTGGATGAAAAGATGATGAAATGAACCAAAAAGGTGAATATCAATGTTGATCGAGTCGGATTGTATCCCCTGCATATTGAATATGTCTCTTAATGCCTTGCGAAAGGCAGTGAACGGACCGGATGAAGAGAAAGTGGTTTTCGAAAAGGTCCTCCATATTCCCGCCTTAAGAGGGGAGTCATGGAACATGACAAGCGCGGAAGTCGTAGAACAAGTCATGAAAATCATTGCTGACTATACAAGGGAGGCCGATCCTTTCCTTAAGGATAAAGTGGCCCAGAACAAGAAACTCCTGGAGATCTATCCTTCACTTCAAGAGATGGTCAATAATTCCGATGAACCCCTTTTCACGGCCGTGAAGCTGGCCATCCTGGGAAATGCAATTGACGCGATGGTCTCAAATCGGCCGTCCGATATGATTCAAGGAATGCGGGCAAGGCTTGAAGAGATAGATATTCGGAAAGCGGATTATGCCATGTTTGTAGAAAGGCTCGAACAATGCAATCTCCTCGTTTACCTGGCTGATAATGCCGGTGAAGCTGTCCTTGACAAGCTTTTCATAGAAACAGCCGGGAGCAGGTACGAATTGAATGTGTACTACGTCGTAAGGTCTCTGCCGGCCCTAAACGATGTTACCGAGGAAGATGCAAAAGATGTAGGAATGGAAGCGTTCGCTCATGTGGTAGGCAACGGGATAGATGGACCATTGCCGGGGACATTGTTGGGCCGATGTTCACGGGAAGTGCAGTCTCTGATCGAAGAGGCTGATTTGATTATTTCCAAAGGGGGCGGCAATTTTGAAACGTTCTCTGAAAGGATGCCTTCAAACAAGCCGGTGACATTTATGCTTCTTTCGAAGTGTCCGGTATATCACCGACACTTTGGAGTGCCGCTGAACAGTCCGATTCTTGCCAATCACTTTCAGCGAGGCGCTTAGCGACATTGACAAGCGTCAGGAAGCCGGGTTTCAACGTGGGAGAAAAAGGGTGACCGTTGTGGAGGAACCGACATGGATGAAAGCATACGCAAGGCAATATTCGAACAGGTGGCAAAAGAGGCCTTTTCCCGGAAACTCAATTTGAGGCTTGTGGGCCTTGAGAAAGGATTTTCCAGAGTCGAGATGGTATTTACCCCGGACATGGAGAACATCTTCGGCATGGCCCATGGGGGGGCCATATTTTCCCTGATCGACCTGGCCTTCGAGACGGCCTGCAACTCTCACGGGACAACGGCCGTGGCCTTGAACGTCATGGTCACCTACACGGCTTCGCCCGCCCCGGGAAGCACCCTTACGGCGGAGGCCCGGGAATTGAGCTGTACCCGGAAGACGGCCAATTACGACATCAAGGTCCATGATGATGAAAACCGCCTCATTGCCTCCTGCCAGGCCCTTGCCTACCGAAAAGGAACACCCCTTCCATTCCCCTGACGAAACCCGGTTTGGCCCGTTTCATGCCCGTGATGCAACGGATAA
>CAYOIU010000152.1:0-9205 GCA_964404085.1 uncultured Desulfobacteraceae bacterium
GCCCTATGTGTTCGGCCTTGTTTCGGTCTTACTCGGTCCTGATCCAGTCCGAGATCGGTTCAAAGATCTTTTTGGCGGTGTTGGCCCTGTACACCCTGCCAAAGGGGATCTTGTTGTTGATCACCGTGTAGGGGCACATGAGGCCGCCGGTTTCCACATCCTTAAGGGAATGGAGGGCCTTGACCAATCCCTCTCCATTCAATTCTCCGGCCTTGTCCGCCCGCTTCAGGCATTCGACGATCACCAGGCCGGTGAAAAAACCCTGCATGTAGGAGGCGGGTCTGTATTTTATCTTGGGATGGTGTTTCTTGTTCCAGGCCCTAATCTTCCGCATCATGGGAATCTCAGTCTGCCAGTAAAAGGCATAAGGGAGAACGCCCAGATAGCCTTCAGCAAGAGGGCCCATCTTGTCCAGGAGCATCTTGTGGGTTCCCCAGAATGTCCCCATGAATTTGACTTTCAGGCCATAGTCACGGGCCTGCTTGATTACAGCAGGAATGGGTGAAAGCACAAAACCCTGAAATATCAGATATTCCGCCTTTTTTCGCTTCAGGTCGAGTACCTGGGAGGCCACGTCCAAACCGCCGACTTTGGCCACTTCCTCGGCGACCAGATTGAGCCCCAGTTTCTTACACATCTCTCTTCCGTAAGGAATCGGGTCCTTTCCGAATTCCGTATCGCTGTAGAAAAAGGCCACATTGGCGCCCGGCTTCTCCTTGGCAATGTATTTCAGCAGCATGCCGAACATATCGCTGTAAGTGGGGCCCGGGACGAAGACATAAGGGTTCCCGGCCGCGTCGGCCAGTTCGCTGGAAAAGGAAGTTGAACTGTACAGGATCTTGTAGCGATCCTTTATTTCAGGGGCCATGGCCTTGCCCAGTCCGGTGCTTTCTCCATACATGACCATGGGGTTGTCCCTGGCCATGATGCGTTTGAACGCCGCAACGGCCACATCCACCTTGTAGGTGCCGTCTTCCATGATATACTCTATTTTTTTCCCGTTGATCCCGCCTTCTTCATTGGCCATCATCAGTGCGTCTTCCAGGCCCGCGTTGATGTGAACACCTGCAAAAGCGAAGCGCCCGGTAACGGGCTGGACAGCCCCCACCTTGATGACTTCAGCTGCTGCGACGGGTTGGGTGAACATCACCGTTGAAAGAAAACAGACAACTGCCAGGCAAGAAAACAAAAAGATACTCTTTTTCATAGTGATTTCCTCCCTCCTCATTGTTGGTTAGGTAAAATGCACTTTTTTCTCTCGGTTTCTTATCATCCCCTCCTTTCCATCCCATTCTTGGTTAAAAAAAACGAATAAAACAGCGAGACAAGATCAATAGGAAAAAGGCCACAACAGGAAAAAGGCTTTGATACGTCGCCAGATCTCCGCAAGTCCCCGGGGCTCGAAAATGAGGAAAAGAACGATCATTGAACCAAAAACAACCTCTTTCAAAGGGATAAAGATCTCTGTCGCACCGGTGAAGATATCCTTAAGAGCCCCTGACAGGATGTTCAACAGTTCAGGTACCAGTGTCATGAAGACGGCACCGAAGATGGACCCGATGACGCTTCCCAGCCCCCCCACGATGACCATGGCCAAATATTGGATGGACAGGTAGAAAGGAAAGTGTTCAGGGGTCACGATCCGCATGAAACCGACCCACAGGGCCCCGGCGATGCCTGCATAAAAAGAGGATATGGCAAAGGCCGTCAGTTTGTAGCGGAAGAGATTGATCCCGATGATCTCGGCGGCCAGGTCACGGTCCCGGATGGCCACAAAGGCCCTGCCCACACGGCTCCGGACCAGGTTGCGGGCGTATCCGACGCCCAGGACCACCATGATCAGCGTCACAAAATAGAACCGCTTTTCCGTGTTGATGAGAAAGGTGCCCAGGCTTGGCGGAGGGACGTTGATCCCCCGGATACCGTGCGTAAGACTTTCCCAGTGGATGAAGAAGAATTCGAAGATAAACTGGGCCGCTAAGGTGGCAATGCAGAGATAGAGGCCCTTGACCCTGAGGGAAGGGATACCGATGATCAGACCTGCCACGGCCGCCATGATTCCCGCACACGGAAGGGCCAGCCAGAACGAAAAACCCAGTCGGGTGATCAAGATGGCCGAAGTATACCCGCCCACCCCTGCAAAAGCCGCATGTCCAAGGGAAATCTGCCCGGTGAAACCCGTCAACAGATTCAACCCCACCGCCGCGATCACGGCAATGCCGATCATATTGGCAACGTAAAGGAGGTAAGGGTTGGCCAGAAAGGGAAAAAGGAGAAGAAGGAGAAGGAACAGCCCCAGCCAGAACTTCACGAAATGAGACTGAAAGATCTCTTCGTCCTTGATATAGGTCTCTTTAAAGTCCCCGCATCTCATGAAGTGCTACCGGCTCCTTCCACCTTCCGCCCGCCACCCCGCCACAACACCGGCGGGTAAAAATACCGGCGGGTAAACCTTCCGCATTCCCCCTTCCAACTTTCCCCTTCTATCAGACCCTCTCAATGATCTTTTTTCCAAAAAGGCCATAGGGTCGGATCATCAGGATAACCACCAGAATGAAAAAAGGGGCCACGGCTTTGGCGCCCCCGCCGACGAGGGGATCGATGTAGATTCCCGCCAGATTCTCCAGGACGCCGATGATCAGCCCACCCAATATGGCCCCGGCAATGCTGTCCAGGCCGCCCAGAATGATGACGGCAAGAACCTTGAGCCCTATGTCCCCCATGTAGATGCTGATGCCGCTGATGTTCCCGATGACGATGCCGCCGATGATGGCCGCAATGGCGCCGAAGCTCCAGGAAAGCGCGAATATCCATCGGACGCTGATGCCCATGGAAAGGGCGGCCTGCTGGTCGTTGGCCGTCGCCCGCATAGCCACCCCCGTCCGGGTGAATTTAAAGATCAATATGAAAACAATGGACCCGATAATGGCAAAAATAAATCCCCAGAGCAGGCCTGAGGGGACAATGGCAAAATGGAGATCCAGGGGTTCCGGCGGAAATATTTCCGGGAAAGAGCGATAGTCAGGGGACCAGATGAGATGGGTGAGCCCTTGCAGGACAAAGGCCAGTCCGATGGTCACCATGATAACGGAAATGATGGGTTCACCAATGAGTTGTCTGAGGATAACCCTTTCAATGGCGATGCCCAGCACGAAGGCAAAGGCGAGGGTTCCCATAAAGGCAATCCAGAAAGGGGCCCCGGAACTGGTCAGGATGGTCAGACAGACAAAGGCGCCCAGGGTCATGAAAGAACCGGTTGCCAGATTCAGGATGCTGGTGGCCTTGTAGATGAGCACATAACCCAGGGCAATGAGACCGTAAACACCGCCCGCGGCTATACCGGTTACCATCACTTGCAGCAGAATATCCATGCAAAGGAACCTTGTGTCTTCTCCCCGATACCGGCCAACAACCAGGCCGGGTATCAAGGCTCGCGTTAAAACGACAGGGAAATCTATATTGGATATCGATGACTTCTATTACAAGGGGTTGAGATTGTTTGCGGTCTGAAGGATATTCATAAACCAACGCGGCTGGATTGTCAAATCAAAGCTGATGGAACCCTAAAAAGTCCGTCCATGGGCACGCTTATGGGCAATGTGCGAATCCTTTTGCCAGTGGCGGAAAAAACGGCATTGGCCACAGCCGGCGCGATGGGTGGAACACCTGTTTCACCCACACCAGTGGGGGGCTCTCTGCTGGGCACTATGTATACCTCGATGTGCGGCGTTTCACTCATGGTGAACATGGGGTAGTCATGGAAATTGCTCTGGTCCACCTGTCCGTTTGACAGAGTTATCTTGCCTTTCAGTGCTGCCGTGAGTCCAAATACGATGCCGCCCTCCATCTGGGCCACCACGGTGTCTGGATTGACGACAATACCGCAGTCAATGGCGCACACCACACGGTGCACCCTGATACTCCTCCCCTTTTCAATCGAAATTTCGACCGCCTGGGCCACCCTTGTGCCTGCAGTCTTGTGTTGGGTGATCCCTGCATGGTGCCCTCGTTTCAAAGGCTTTTCCCAACCAAATTTGGAGGCTGCAAGATCAAGAACAGCTAGGTCACGGGGGGACTTCCTGAGTAGGCGTCGCCGGTAAAGATAGGGGTCCTTCCCTGCCGCGGCTGCGAGCTCATCGACAAAACTCTCGATGACAAAACTATTGTGATAGTGACCCACGGATCGCCACGGTCCCGTGGGAACATAGGGGATCGAGGTCCTTTTGGAATTCCACATGCCATTGTAGGTATGTCGGCCCTCCACTAGGTTGCGAAGATATCTGGGAAGATTCCGCAACTTCCCCCGCCGTTTCTTGACGCATTCTATACGGACGTTTCTTATGTCAAAGGGCAAGTCCTTCGCACCCTTTGTCAGAGTAGCGTCCATGTCGGAGATGCCTGCAAGGCGGTGAAACCAGTACGCCGGCCAGCCGCGCTCATCCAGAGATGCGGAAAGCCTGTGTATCGTGGCGGGGTGATAGTAGTCATGCTGAATATCATTTTCCCGCGTCCAGAGGACCTTCACCGGTCGACCTTTGGCTTTTGAAATTTCTACGGCCTCGGCGACATGGTCCGAGACGAGCGCCCTCCCAAAAGCACAGCCGAGAAAGGTGATGTGAACCTGAACTGCCGAGCGTGGCAAGTCAGTCACTGACACGGCCACATCCTGCGCCCGGGTCAGATTCTGAATCGGCCCCCAGATATCACAGGATTTCTTTCCGACCCTGGCCGTGCAGCTCAATGGTTCCATGGGGGCATGGGCGAGGTAGGGGAGTCTGTAAACGGACTCTATTTTTCGCTCAGTGCCTGCAATGGACCTCGCCATATCACCATGTTCATGGAGGATTACGCCCTCAGTTTGCACCATGTCTTCGAGCATTGCCCGGATTCGATTACTGTCAAGGTCCTTGTTGGGACCCAGGTCCCAGGTTATGTCGAGGGCATCACGGCCGAGCTTGGCCAGCCAGAAGTGGTCCGCAACAACGGCAATCCCGTTGGAAATCTCAATGACATCTCGCACCCCTTTTATGTTCAGAGCCTTTGATGCGTCAAAGCTCACAGGAATGCCGCCAAATACAGGACAACGGGCCACGACGGCAACCAGCATATCCTCCACATCAACGTCAAAGCCAAAGATCGCCTTACCGGTAATTTTGCCCGGCGCATCGATTCCGGGCATGGGACGACCGATAATTTGAAATTCGTCGAAATCCTTGAGCCGCACATCCTGAGGAAATGGTCGTTTTGCCACTGCGGCGGCAAGACTTCCATAGCTAAACTTCCTCCCCGTTGGGACATGTAGTACGAAACTCTTTTCGGCACGGCACTCCTCTTTGCTGACGGTCCAGTCATCCGACGCGGCTTCAATAAGCATCTCGCGCAAGATGGCACCAGCTTGACGAAGAGGTTTCCAGAGCGTTCGGATACTGGTGCTGGCGCCCGTGACTTGAAAACCACTGAGGAGGGGATTGCCGTATGCACGATCAACCGGCGCCCATTTTATTCGCAATTGAGACCAGTCGGCACACAGTTCCTCCAACAGCAGCATGGCCGTGGATGTCATGATGCCCTGACCCATCTCAGATTTCGAGACGGTGACGGTAGTGATGTTGTCGCTGTTGATTTCCAGCCATAAACCAGGGTCCGCCGTCGATTTTCGCTCTACGGGGATTCCGGAATCGTTTGTACATGAAGATAAAAAGGAGAGTCCTGCCAGGAGACCTGCCCCTGCAGTTGCACTGAGCTTTAGAAAAACCCGGCGGGATATAAGAATGGTCTGACTCATTTCGAATCCATGGCACTGGATACTTCAGCAGCCCGATGTATCGCTCTTCTGATGCGTTGATAGGTGCCGCATCGGCAAAGATTATTGTCCATGGCCTCATTGATTTCATCATCACTGGGATGTGGATTCCCTCTCAGGAGCGCCGCAGCAGTCATGATTTGACCAGGCTGACAGAAACCGCACTGAGACACGTTTTCCTCCAGCCAGGCCTTTATCAGCGGATGGTTGCCCTGTTCCGCCAGTCCTTCGATGGTCGTAATGTGACTTCCTTCGGCAAGTTCGATAGGGGTGCTGCACGACAGAACCGGTTCTCCGTCAAGGTGGACGGTGCAGCAACCACAAAGACCTTCTCCACAACTGTATCTGGTACCCCTCAGGCCAATATGCTCTCTCAAAACCCAGAGCAACGGGGTGCCGGGAGGAACGTCAGCCCGGTATTCTCTGCCGTTTACCTTAATCTTGTACATGGAAACCCCTTACTTTTTTCTGAAAAACAACCCCTGCCTGTGTTGGGAAGATCGGTTGGATGCCGACGGTCCGAGGGCAAAAGACCGGTCAGATTTTTTCGAAATGGATAAACACTCACCTCAGGTGACGGAGAGAGTAGGAGAACAGGCTTCATGTGTCAACGAAAAATGCCCTGTAACACCACCACGATATCTTCCCTTCCATTCACACTCCCAGCCAAATCTATTGAGCCATGCCTTCAAGGAAGGCTTTGGCCACTTCTCCGGCGATGAGGGGGGCGTTTCCGCCGGAGCGGTTGTTGACGATCACATTGATCCCCGTGTCCTGGTTCACGGCCTCTTTCATGATCTCCACGGTGTGGTCGATCATCTCATTGCTCATCATCCCGTCCAGCAGTTTGTCAAAGGGATGGGCCCGCGCATAGGCATCTTCATACCGAACACCCCGGGGCGTCATGAGTCTAATGATGCCTTTTCGGCCCTTGTTGAGGAATCTTCTTCCGCCCATGGCGAACTGTTGTCTCAAAGATGGCAGCCATGTCCAGTGAGAAAGAACCTGCCCGACGCCATGGGTTTCCAGCACCTCGAACACCGGCTTCGCGAGATAGCTCCCGGTCCTCAATTCTGCGTGAAACCGATTGTCCGGGGGAAGGGAGCTGAAAAACCCATCCAGGGAATCAGCCTGCTCCTTTACGGTGACCCGCTCATCCTTTCTCTGATATTCCTGCTCGAAAATGATTCCGTCCAGCCAGGGGTTCAGGAGTTCCCGGACGGGCTCATAGAACCTCTCCACGAAGCTCTGGGCGTTCAGATAATGCTCGTTTTCAAGGAAGGCATTGCCCTTGCGTATCTTCCGGGCGAAAAAGATCTGCGGGGCTTTGAGAACAAGACGGTCTTCCTTTTTCAAATGGTCTCT
This sequence comes from uncultured Desulfobacteraceae bacterium, assembly GCA_964404085.1. Taxonomy (GTDB): domain Bacteria; phylum Desulfobacterota; class DSM-4660; order Desulfatiglandales; family Desulfatiglandaceae; genus CAYUCJ01. Next base: position 7,169 of record CAYOIU010000152.1, read on the forward strand.
ATAGGTTCGGAGTGCGTGGAAACTACCGGTGGGTATGCCTTTCTCACCCAGGAGGGGATTGTAGAAGGTGAAGTCCAACTCCAGGGTGCGAAAGTGCTGAAAATACTCCCCGACACTGTCCACCGGCAGGACTTCTTCGACAAAACGCTTTCCTCCCACCCGCTTGGTGCGTCTTTTGATCCGGTTGAGGTATTTTTCTCTGGAGTAGATCTGGTCCATCCATCCTGCATAGCGGTCACTGGCCGTTCCCAGTGACACCAGGGGATGGAGGTCACGGAATCGGAAGGACTCCGGACGTAAGATCTGTAATTCGGATGGACCGTTCTCGGAGTGCATATCACTTGCGGCGAGAACCTTTCAGGGGTTGCCTCCTTTGCTTCCGGAGGCTCCCGTACATCCTCTTCAAGCTGTCAAATCGCTCCGGACCGAGGATTCTCCTGACTTCCAGCAAGAAACGAAAGCGTTCCTTGGAAAGATTTTCCCGGGCCCTTTCCAGCCTGCCATATTGGGCCCTCACGGCATCATCATTGATGGCCCCTTTATCGAGTAAGGTATCCAGGTCGAATTGCTCCCGTTCAACCTGACTTTTCAGCATGATCAATTTCCGTCGGCTTTCCGTGAAGAGATTATCCAGATCATTCTTTTCGTCCTGCCTGAGGTGAAGCTCTTTTGAGACTCCGGGGAGGCGCCACCATCTCCCTGCGGCCTTTCCCTGAGCCGAAACCAGCACAGGCAGGCCCACCCAGGCCAGGACCAGAATTCCTATGAGCAGTTTTCTTATCATTCCGTATCCATCCCCTTTCCAATCACTTCTGTCCTGAACCCCGGTTTTTCATCAGGCCGGAGTGAGACTGTTTTCGTCTTCCTCCACCTGGGGAACGATAAAATCCATGAGATCATCATCCACCCTGGTATACTCTTCTCCCGAAATGTCCCTGTAGACCTTTGGAAGCGGGTTTTCCACAAGGTCGTTGACTTCGGCCATGAACTCCCCGTCCTTTTGTATCTCTTGTTCCAGCGCCGCCAGCCTCCTCTCAGGCAACACCTTGAAGAAAACGTTCCATCCCAGGAAAAGGACCACGAGTACCGCGCACGCCGCCGAGGCCATGCCCCAGGAGTGGTAGCCTGACAACCACCCGAAAAACGGTTTCTTCGCCTCGGGAAGCCTCACGCGTCTTCGGGGACGAGGCACAAACTCACAGGCCATGCTTCCCAGCGTTTCCATCTCCTGCTCAAGGGCACGCTTCTTCTCCTGACAGCCCGGGCACGTGACCAGGTGTTCCCGGACGGCAGAAGGCAGTGCATTCACATCCACCATCGCCCGCAACAGCTGGTCCTCATGCAGATGTTTTATGGAGTTGCTTTTCATTGGATTTCACCACCCACCAGTTTGATTATGCCCTTTTCTTTCCTGAATTTCTTCAAAGCCCGGTAAAGATGCGTTTTTATCGTGCTCTCCCCTTTTCCCAGGGATTCGGCAATTTCCTTCAGGGTCAACTGGTCCATGAATCGCATCGTAAAGACTTCTTTTTCGAGACGGGAGAGCTTTCCGAAAAACCCTTCCAGATGTCCCCAGAAATCCTTTCTCATCACTTCCTTGAGAGGCTCCGGGTCATCATATGCGTCCTTGCTGTCCGCTCTTGGGATCTCCTCCCCGCTGGATATCATAAAAAAGGAGCGAAGCCTCTTTTTCCTGTGGAAATCCCTTACACGGTTCACAGCGATTGAATAAAGCCAGGAACGAAAACGATCCACCTCTCTTAATCTCCCGATGGACTTGAAGGCCTGGATAAATATGTCCTGGGTCACGTCTTCCGCATCCACCCTGGACCGTGTCCGGACATAGACCATGCGAAAAATGGGCTCATGAAAGATCGATATCAGCTGGTCGAATGCGGCCCTGTCCCCCTTGACGGCCCTCCTGACAAAAACTGTATTCTGGGAGTCGGTGCCCGGATCTTCATCAGCTACATGAGCCTGTCTCCTGTTCAGCTGCATGCCTTTATCATACCAGTCGGCCGGGCACCTGTCTCCCAG
>CAYOIU010000153.1:0-9134 GCA_964404085.1 uncultured Desulfobacteraceae bacterium
AAAACAGAAGGGACTTTTTTGACCCTCAGGATATCTACGAAAGAATAATAGGGAAAAGATCGTCTGGCACCCCTGAACTTGATGAATATTTCGCCGTTGGAGGTCGGAATGGTGTCCCTGTCGATCGTGACTGAATTTTTCTTGATGATGACCTGCTGGGGGTATCTGTTCAGGTAGTCGAGAGCCAGTCTCAGCGGCATGGAGGGAATGATATTGCCCCGGTAGTTGATGAATGGCAAATGGACCTGCCCTGCCATGGCTCTCCTGGGCGGAAGGTTGATATGCCCAAGACCGCGACTGCTCCTGGAGAGTTCCGGAAAAGGTGCTGTAAGACGGCTGACGGACAGGTAATCCTCCATCACCTTTCCGATCTTGAGCCCGGCGACGGCGCTGCCTGAAAGCGGTGAATCGGTCGGGATAACCAGATCGGTATCATACCGTCCAAACTTCCCGAATACAGGCAGAATGATATTCCCGGATTTCTTAAAGGCCTCGACGAGTTCGCTGTCCTCGTCCAACCGCTTTTCTATACCATTTATCTTTTGTAGAAGGAGGTCATAGGAGGCTTTGTTTGGATCATGACTTTGAAGCTGAGATACCAGTTCATAGAGCCTCCGGACTTCCTTTAAGCCTTCATTTTGAGATCTCTGGGAAAAAACCAGATCCAGGCCTATGAGTCTGGCACCGTTGCTTTTGAGGATACCGATCATTTCCGCGATCAAATGTCTGGGCCATGGCCACGGCCCGAGTTGATCGAGGCTCTTATTATCGATATTGACGATGGCGATCTTGTTATCAAAAGAGGAAGTGGGGAGATCCAGCCGCATTTCAGCGCTGTAGATAAATCGCTCCACCGTTTCGAGAGCAGGGTAGCCTTTTAGGGAGAGAAAGATGGAAATGCCGACGAGTAAGATGGCAATGAATAGGTTGATTTCATTGATCGTTTTTTTCATTCGACCCGTTTCTCTTGTCATATTGTGTGCATGGGGCTTCAGCCTTGTCCGGAAGCGATCCGATCGAGAAGTCTATCAACAGGAATGATTCATGTCAAAGAAAAATGGGGCGGCAGGGGGAGGGAGGCGTGAATCGGCGAATGGCTATTTCACTTGAAAGATACCTAACAACTTGTTAAGGTTTTTGAAAATCACGTCGATTATAAAATTGATGACCTTTCCGGGAGTCATCAAAGCTTGATGACTTCGTTGGAAGTCATCATCGTGCCCATGGATGGGCACGCAAATCAATGGGGTGCAACGCAACCCTTTGATTTGTTAAGGAAACCGAAAATCACGCTTTTCGGTTTCCGCGAGTAAAAAGTCCACGGACGGACTTTTTACGATTCCATCAAGCTTGGTTCTCAGGTTTTCATCAAACAAATGGAAAACGGACGAGAGGCAGTCAGTCGTGGATAAAGATCAGGGTCATGAAATGACGAGGCTCGGGGAAAGAAAAAATCTCATCAGGCGTCGAAAGCTGGGAGAACTCCTGATTGAAACCGGGCTCCTATCCGAGATCAGGTTGACCGAAGCCTTGGAGGCCCAGGCAGGCACCGGGAAAAGGCTGGGCCAGATCCTCAAGGAACTCGATTTTCTCACCGAAGAAGAAATTGCCTTCGCCCTGGCCATGCAGCTCAAGATCCCCTTTGTTGATCTTAGGGACCATGACATACATGATGGTATTATGGAATTCGTTCCCGAGGAGGTTTGCCGAAAGTTTCTGTGTATTCCCATCAATCGAAACAACAACATGTTGCATGTGTCCATGGCCGACCCTCTTGATCTGAACATGATCAAGGAACTTCAATTCATTACAGGATTCAACATCCAGGCCGCTATTTCAACACCGAGCCAGATCCTCGATAAAATCCAAAAACATCATCATCCTGAGAAATCGATGGATGAAGTGGCGGGTGAGTTCGGCGGTGAGGAATTGTTGGAATTCTATCCAGGTGAAAAGGAGGCTGAAGAGGAAGAAGAGGAGTTTGACAGGTTTCAGGATTCCCCTTTTGTCAAGATGGTGGACCTGATCATCAAGAACGCTATCAAGAGAGGGGCCAGTGACATACACATCGAGGCCCAGGAGAACCACGTTAGGGTGAGAAACAGAATAGACGGGGTCCTCCAGGAAACCATCAAACTCCCCAAATGGACGCAACCCATCATCATTTCCAGGATCAAGGTCCTCGGGGGGATGAATATCGCAGAAAGGAGACTTCCACAAGATGGGAGGATCAAGGTAAGGTCTCGGAGTTTTTCCGCAGATCTGCGTGTTTCAACCCTTCCGACCTTCTATGGGGAAAAGGCCGTGATCAGGATCCTCAACAAGGAAGAGGCCTTTCTTTCCCTTGATCTGCTCGGATTTGACAAAAAGAACCTGGCCGTTCTCCGGAATTTTTCCGCACAGCCTCAGGGAATGATCTTGATCACGGGACCGACCGGCAGCGGAAAAACATCAACCCTTTATGGTTGTATGCAGGAGATTCGATCTGAAGAAGTGAATATCGTAACAGTGGAGGATCCTGTGGAGTATGAACTCAACGGGATCAACCAGGTCCAGATCAATGAGAAGGTCGGGCTCACTTTTCCCTATATCCTCAGGTCCATCCTGAGGCAGGACCCCAACGTGATTATGGTGGGGGAAATCAGAGACGAAGAAACGGCCGAACTGGCACTCCAGGCTTCCCTGACGGGCCACCTCGTCCTTTCAACGCTTCACACGAGTGACGCTCCCACGGCGATCACCCGGCTTATTGAGATAGGGATGCAGCCATTTCTCATCGCTTCCGCCCTGGTTGGGGTAGTGGCTCAGCGGTTGGTGAGGGTCATCTGCCCGGATTGCAGGGAGGAATACGTGCCCAACCCGGAGCTGCTTGCAAGGCTCAGCATGCGCGAAGAGGAACTGCCCTTTAAGTTCTATCACGGCACCGGCTGTTCTCGTTGTGACAATACGGGCTTCAAGGGAAGAACGGCCATTGAAGAAGTCATGATCATGGGCCATAAGATGAGAGAGCTGGTCCAGGCCAAGGCCACTGCCGATACATTAAGGGAGGCCGCCATGGCAACCGGGATGACGACTCTTGGAATCAGTGGATTGCGAAAGATCCGCATGGGCGTGACGACCATTGAAGAGGTTTTGAGGGCAGTCCACCAAAAGGAAGAACTCACCACCATCTGCCCGGGTTGCGGTAAGGCCGTCAGTCTCGATTTCAAGGAATGTCCCGTGTGTCAAGAACCCATTGTTCCGACCTGCAGTTCCTGTGAGCGGATTGTGCAACCTGACTGGGTCGTCTGCCCCTATTGCAGGAATGATTTGAAACCCTAATTTTTCATTATTTCTTGACTAAGACGCATATTTTATCTATTTCTGCCCAGAGGTATCGTCCTTAGAAGAGATGCCATACTAGACAGGTAAAACCATTATGAAATGTAAACACCATCAGGATCGACAAGCGGAACACTTTTGTGTCGGCTGTAATGCGCCCTTGTGTAGTGAATGTGTTGAAGAGGTGCGGCCGGGAGTCTACGCCTGTTTTCAGTGTGCCATGCTGCAGTCTGTTTCAAATGTGGGCTCCACGATTCTTGACAAGAAAGAAAGGGTTGAAGAAGAAAAGGCCCAAAAAAAGAAGGCCTGGGGCCCGTACCGTTATTTCCTGGTCGTCTCTTCCGTATTGGTCCTTACCATGTGGGGGGTTATCATATTCGGTGGAAAACCCGCCCCCGAGCAGACGGCGGCCACGTTTGACAAGGCCAGGGCGGGGAGGGTCCTTCTCTTTCTCGTGAACGGGTCTATCAATCGGTATGCCCACTATGAGGGCAACCGATACCCAGAAACCCTGAAAGATCTTGTGCCCGGATATCTGCAGCTGAAGAAGAATCAATTGCCATTCTTAGAAAATCTCCAGTACTCCAGAGATCCCGATCCAAGTGTCGGCTACAGGCTCTCGCTTGCCCATGTAAAAAAGGGCGAAATGCAGATCACGCTCACGGCAGGAGGCGTAAGATCGACACTGCCCGATGGGGAGGGATCCTAGATGCGCAGACAGGAAGGATTTACCCTCCTTGAACTCATGGTCACAGTCCTGATCCTGGGGGTCCTTTCGGCAACGGCCATACCCCTTTATCACACCTGGACACAGCGAGCTTATGGGACCGAGGCATCCCTAATGATGAAACAGATCCTGGACGGCGAAATCGTGTACTTCCTGGAACATGATGAGTTTTTTCCGGCAGGATCAGGGTCAACCGTGACGGTAAGAGATGACGGCAGCGCGATTCCGGCGAACGCCTTTGCACAAATAATGGACGCGTTGAAAGTGAATGTTCCTACGGGGCATCATCTTGATTATACTATACAGGTGCATACTACTTCTGCCAGTGAAAAGCTTTGCCTCGTGATGATAGACTCCAGTCCGCCACCAGGATTTCCACTGTTCAAGAATGATCAGCCGTACCTCTATGCGGTACTCAATGAAGATGGGACAGTCAATTATATTTCCCTTGCAGAATTTGTTGCTTTGTTAGGCTCGTAAAGAGGAGAAACAAAGGGTGGGCCCATGAATGCGGGCTATGCCAAACCGGATAAGGAACAATACTTCGTCGGATATGACCCAGCACTCCAATTCATTCTTCCAGAACTTCATCACTTCGGGGACAAGGCTTGTGGACCCTGCGACGCTTAGGCGGATACAGGTCCTCAACGCATTTGAGCTGGCCTTTGTGATCTTTGCCCCGTTTCTGGGCCTTTTCTATTTCTATGTGGGGGCATTCCTCCTCTTTTACGCCTGCATCATAGCCGGTCTTCTGGGTATCCTGGTCATCCTTATCCTGAGAATGACAAAGAAACCAGACCTTGTGGGGAATCTGGCCGTGCTGGTCCTTTGGGCGACGCTTGCCGTTATCAGGTGGCATACGGGGGCGGTGGGAGCCGGTGGATTGATGCTTTTGGCCTGGGTGTGGAATGCCGTCCTGATTCTAATGGCCATTTTTATAACGGGTTACCTGTGGGGAACGATCTGGACCTGCCTGGTTTTTATTGAAACGGCCTTTGCGGTCTACCTCTTCCGAGCCGGTTATCAATTTCCGAACCTGATCCCGGTTGATGTCTCCCCGGTCTATTCGCTCGGGGCCTACCTCCTGGGCCTCCTGGCCATTCTCCTGTTCGCTTTTCTCTTCGAAAAACAAAGTGACGATGCTCTGACCCGTGAAGATGAGAAGGCCCAGGCCCTGAGAGATTCCAGGAAGTACATGGAAGACCTGCTTTTGAGATCCCCGGTGCCGACCTTTGTGTTGGACAGGCAGCATCGTGTGGTGCAGTGGAACCGAGCGTGTCAACAATTGACCGGGGTGAGGCCCGGTGATGTTATCGGAAAACAGGTGTGGGAGGGGTTTGCACTTAATTCCGCGGGCAGCCTGGCGGATAAGATCATGGAAGACCCGGAATCCTTGAAAGAGCAATATAGTTCTTGCGCCCTTTCTGCCTCGGACAGCGGATCTTTTAGTATCGAGGCGGATCTGCCTCAGCTTTGCGGTGGTTCAAGAGCGGTTGTGAATGCGGCTCCCATATTGGACCGGGATGGGATGGTCATGGGTGCTATTCAGACTGTTCAGTTGATCGAAGAGGGGTCCGGGAATCATGCCCCAAGGCCGGAGACCCCGGGCGTGGGTCTCGAAGATGCCTATCCCATTTACAAGATCGACCGGAACGGCAAGATAACGTACTGGAACAGGGCCTGTGAGGAAATTCTGGGATATTCCGCCTCCCAGATGATTGGGGACAACCCCCTCCCGGTGTTGTCCAAGCCCTACAGGTCGAATTTCCGTGAAACGATCCTCAGGACCATGCAGGGGGAGGTTGTCGGGGACAAGGAATGGAAATATTATGATGAAGATGGACAGCCCGTTTATGTGGTGGCCAAGGTCGTGCCCCTTCCTGCTGCTAACGGGGAGGTCCGTGAATGCATGATCATCAATACCGTCATAACGGATTTGAAGCTCCAGGTAAAGAGGCTGGAACGCTATGCCATGGATAGCAAAGAGAAATACAAGAGGCTCACGAACGAGTATCAGCTCTTGAAACGAAACATCGCCGCTTTTATCAGAAAAAAGGAGGAATGAAAGGCAGTTAACCCACCACTTCGTAGACCGGAATCTCTTCGCGCTTTCCTTTTATTTTCCTCGGACCCACCGAACGAACCGTGAACCGATTTTTAGTCAGACGATAGGTTTCTTCTCCAATGAGGACCTGGTGAGGGTTGCCTATGGATTCGAGCCGTGATGCAACGTTCACCGGATCCCCTATCACTGTATAGTCCATCCGCTTCGGGGAGCCGATGTTCCCGGCCACGACTCTCCCGGTGTTTATGCCGATGCGGATATCAAATTTCTGCTCTTCGGCGGTTCCGGCCATCAGGGACTCCAGTTCCCTTCTCATGTCAAGAGCTGCCTGGACGGCCCTGGCAGGGTCGTCCCCCTTTTCCATGGGTGCACCAAATACGGCCATGAGGCCGTCTCCCATATACTTGTCCAACGTTCCGTCATAATGAAAAATGATATCGGTCATTTTGGAAAAAAAACGGTTGAGCAGGATGTTGATATCCCGGGGAGGCATTTGCTCGGACAGACGGGTGAATCCCACGATATCCATGAACAGGATGGTCGCTATCAGCTCTTTGGGATCCATGATGCTGTCCTTGGCGTCCTGGTCGCCCTTGAGTACCATTTCTATGACCTGCGGGGAATGGAAGCGCTCAAGCCGGTTCCTGAGGCGTTCTTCGGCGCGAACCTGTTGGTTCAGTGCGGCCTGTTCAATAACCATGGCCATCTGGCTCCCGATAGCCTTGAGGAGTTCGAGGTCATTTTGATTGAACTGGTTTTCCAGTCGGGATGTGCCGAGTTCGATGACCCCTATGACCTGGTCTTTTCGCCACAAGGGTACGCACATGGCCGACTTCACCTTTTGGAGGTAAAGGCTTCTTGCCCCGTTCAGCCTGTCATCCGCCATGACATTTGAAATGAGAAGAGCGACCTTGCTCCGGATGACCCTGTTGATCAGGGTCCTGCTGGCCTTCAATCCTCCCTCCGGACTGGACTGCCGGTCCTTTTTCTTGACCACTACCGGTACGAGTTCCCTGCTGTCCTGACCGCCCAGAAGGACAAGAAAACCGTAATCTGCGTCGATGACAAGAAAAATGAGATCCATAATCTTTCTGAGGAGTTCGTCAAAGTCAGCTATTTCGCTGAGTTGTCGACTGATTTCATAAAGGACGAAGAGGACCTTGTTGATTCTGGCAAGGTTCGAGAGGCTGGTTTGGGCGGATTGCGTGGTGACAGCTCCCTTGGCCCAAGCCGGACCTTGATCCCCGGCCGTTTCCACGTTGTCTTCTATGGGGAGGAGGAGTTCACTGGACGTTGCAAAGGTCCTGAGCGGACTGCTTTCCACAATTGTCTGTCCGCCCTTTTCAAAATCGCCTTCCGTAGTGAGGATGAGGGTCTCATGGCCACCGGCCTCAGTGCTGGATCCTTCAAGAAAGGTCATCTGGGAAAGACCGATCTGTAATTTGTCTCCGAATCTCAACGGGGCCGTATTAATCAATTTTTCATTCAGCAAGGTTCCGTTGTAGCTCCCCAGATCAACGATCACATAGCCATTTTCCCTTTTGTGAATTTCTGCGTGACGTCTGGAAACAGTGGTGTCTCTCAATGCGATATCATTGTCTTTGTTCCGTCCGAGAGAGATTTCTTGCTTTGTTATGGGATAATCAAAAATGATGCCGTCCCCGGTCACAACATGAAGTACAGGCATGTCAGTCAACCTCTTTTTATGCTCCGTTCGACACCCCTTCTTGAGGTATATTCTTGAAGTTGAATAGGAAAAAGCAGTGGAAGACGTGGCACGGTGGCGGGGAAGGTATAGAACCCTTTTTTTCCGGGTGCGTTCCTACCATAGCCAGTTACCGTTTTTGTCCCAACGGCTGTTGACCGGGAGCCCGAATTTGGAAAGAAGGTAATGGAAAAGAAAAAGTCTGTTGCCTCGAAAATAGCCCAGTTCCCGGCATCGCCGATCGGGTTTGAATCCCTTTTCAAGTGCCTCCGCCAGTGACGTGGTTTTGGCTGTTTTCCCTGCGACGCAGATATAGTCAAAATGGATGGAATGGTATAGCTTGTCCTCCAGTGTGATGACCACCACTGCATTTTGAGGCATTTTTTCTTCGACAGTGATGTAGATACTCAAAAAAAATCCGACCATAAGGCACGAAATGAATATGACGGAGATGACTTGGTATTTTTTCTTCATATCAGGATCCAAGAGTTCCAAGGCGTCGGACAAGATCACATCTTTCTTCAGCATGGCGCGGCAAGAATAGATTCTCAGCTGCCTGCAGCCTCTCAACGTCCCTCTTTACTTGATTGACGTGACAAAGTCAACTTTTCAAGTTGCCTGGGAGTCAAATTTGATGGAATCGTAAGAAGGCTGTGCGTGGAGTTCTTTCTGCCCCGCCTCCATGGGTGCGATGACGACTTCTTGGGGAGTCATCAAACTTGTGGATATTCTCTTGGAAAGAAATTCTCTTGAATGCACATCGGCTGGTACAAAGCACCTGAGGATTCATGAAGATGTCTAAAAGCCTTCAGACGGTTCTCGAACGTCATCGAAATCATCGCCATCCTCAAAGTACAGTGGTGACTTTACATCATATACGTAAAGCGTATGGTCATCGATCACCCGCATCAGTATGTGAGTCCGAGGAGCAAAAACATAGCCATACAATTGATCGTTGGGTCCCAATATCTTCCAGACGCTCGGGTCATACCGGGTGTAGGTTTGAATCCATCCAATGATCTTTGACAAGGTCTTTTTGTCCTTTACCTCAGTCCAAGCCTTACCCAGCAGCTTCCTGTCGTCATTTCTGAAGTCAAACATCAATGCCGCGGCGTTTTCCTCGGAAAGCCCTGCGTAATATACGGCATAATCATTCCAGTTCTTTTCAAGGTCCTGAATGGTGACTTTGCGCTCCGCCCAGATTTTTCCGGAGCCTTTGAGCAGTGCACATCCGGAAATGAAAAACAGCGACAGGCAAATCAGGACTACAAAATATCTCTTGTTGGTCATTTTCATATCAAGCCTCCCTGTGATGT
>CAYOIU010000154.1:0-9069 GCA_964404085.1 uncultured Desulfobacteraceae bacterium
CGTTTTGTCCTGAAGGGTGAGGATATTTTCAATGGTGCGCTCCTGGTAGGGTCTGATACCTCCCGAATGAAGGCTCATACGCGCCATGATCCTGATTTCTTCGGGGGTGATGGACTCGACAACCTGTCCCCTGGTAATGAGCCCCGTTACCATACCGCTGAGCCAGATGGCGGGTTTCATGACAAAGATGAGGATCCTGAGAGGATAGGCCACCAAGGGGACCAGGGATTTTCCGTAGATGACCCCGGCGGTCTTGGGAACGATTTCCGAAAAGATGAGAATGGCCAGGGTGAACAGGGCGGAGAACCAGACCAGCCACTGGTGGCCGAAAACAACGCCGGCCGCAGATCCGGCAAAGGCGGCCCCTGCCGTGTTGGCGATGGTGTTGAGAGAGAGGATGGCGGCTATGGGCTTTTCCACATCGCTGCGCATCTCCTGAAACAGCACGGCCGTCTTTTTCCCGGTCCGGGCCGCCGCCGCCAAGTGCCTGCGGGGAACGGAATAGAGGACCGCCTCGAACAAAGAACACCCGGCGGATATGAATATGGCCAGGCCTACGGCAACCACCAGCTCAGTCATGACCGATCCAACCTCCTTTGTATATGCACCAGTTCAAAGTTCATCAACCTTGAACTGTGGAACTTTGAACCGTTCTTGTCACACACCCTCGAGATCCTCCGGCCGGTTGATGTTGAAAAAGGAGCGCAGGTCCGGGTCGAATTTCCGGATCTCAACCTCATCGACAAACAGCGTTGAAACCGCGTCAAAAAAGCGGATGACTTGGTATTGGTGATTGCTGATGAGTTCCTCAACCGCCGGAAGACAGGTCTGCCGGTAGAGGGCATGAAGGGCCTCCAGTTTCCACCCGACCCTGGGGACCACCGCATCGTGATCTTTTGCGATGCCAACCATATGCAAAATGAGAGCCGGGTTCAGGTGGGGCATATCACAGGCCACGAAAAATCCGGCTTCCGTAGAGATGGACTTGAGTGCCGTGTAGATGCCTCCCAGGGGGCCCAGTCCCTTGACAAGATCCTGGTACATGGGGAGTTGGAGGTGGGCGTACTCCCGGGGGCTGTTTGTGATCAGAACGATGTGATCAAAAAGCCTATTCAGTACGCGGATCACGTGCTCGATGAGGGGAACGCCTTCCACCTCGACAAGGGCCTTGTTTGCGCCGTAACGGCTGCTCTTGCCGCCGACCAGGATGACGCCTGAGATATCTTTAGAAAGCATGGTTTTCAAGTGAGAATAACCGCAACTTCAACCATTCCAGATGAGTCCCGCTATCAACGGACGCGGAAGATTTTGTCATTTGGGCTTTGACATTTTTCATTTCTTTATCAAGACCCTTCTATCCTTCTGACATGGCTGTGGATCCGGTTGGAATGCTTGGCAAGATCGATGAGCGTCACGTTATAGATCTTGGCGGCCTCCACGGCCCGGGATGTGGGACGGGACATGGCCACGAACACGGGTATTCCCGCCCTGGCCGTTTTCAAGATCATTTCCAGGCTGGCCCGGCCGCTGGAGATGATGATCTTGTCGTCCCTGGAAATGTCCTGGAGGATTGCAGCCCCGATCACCTTGTCCAAGGCATTGTGCCGTCCCATGTCCTCGCTGAAGAACACGGCTTCGGCCTTTCCGTCAAGGAGCATGGCGGCATGTGCCCCGCCGGTGCGCCAGTAGAGCTTCTGGTACTCCTCGAGCCGGGCGGCACAGGTCTCCACCACGCCCATGGGGAAGCGGTGTCGGCTTCTGACCCTGTTGAGGGCCCGGTTGAGTTCACCGTAGTTCAGTTTTCCACATACGCCGCAGCTGGAAAAGGACATCCTCTTGTCCGGGCCGGTTGAGGCCTGAAGAAGGGGGGCCTTCAGGGTGACGTGTGCCTCCATAACCTCGTCCCGATCTCCGGGTTCTTTTGATTGAATGCGGCATTCCCTGACATCGGAAGGGGTTTCGATGATGCCCTCGGTAAAGAGAAAGCCGAATACCAGTTCTCTGATCTGGTCCGGGGTGCACATGATCAGGGTCTGGGTGCCCTGATCGATAGTGATCTCCAGGGGGGTCTCCGTGAGCAGGTCCGTGGGCTCAGGGAAAAGGCCTCCGTCCCTGAATATGAAAGAACGCACCCTCTTGAATGTCTCGTTTTCGGTCATTACCCCCTCTCACAGAGTTCCACTAGGACCCCGTTGGTTTCCTTGGGATGGATGAAGGCGATCCTGGCCCCGCCGGCCCCTTTCCTGGGGGTTTCGTCGATCAGTCGGACCCCTTTTTCTTTAAGTTCCTCGAGGGCCTCTTCGATATTTTCGACGCGGAAGGCGATGTGCTGGACCCCCTCTCCCCGTAATTCGATATAGCGCGCCACGGGACCGTCCGGGTGGGTGGATTCCACCAGTTCCACCTCGCTGTCCGTGATGGGAAGAAAGGCCACGTTGACCTTTTGTTCTGCAACGTTTTCGATCTCCGCTATCTTGAGACCGAGGATGTCGGTGTAGAATTTTCCCGCCTGAGCGATTTCTTTCACTGCTACGCCTATGTGGTCGATGTGTTTGATTTTCATGGTTTCTCCATCAGTAACAGATATTTTGAGCCTAAGGTGCTTCGTTTCTACCCTTGCCATTGGCCTCCATCATTATTATTATGTAAAGGATATCGGCTGTCAAAGGGTTTTCACTTAAGCCGGTACGTACTTCTTAAGGAGGATGGGATCGTGAAAGAGGGTTCTTTTGGCTACGTTCCGGCAAATAATCAGGCCGATGAGCGGCGTCAGTTTGATGAGTTGGAGGCCACGGAGTTGTACTGCCCCAATTGTAAGCAACCGGTTCCGGTCAGGAAATTCCTCTTGCTCGTTCTGCCCGACGGCGACAAGTACGAGTACCGCTGCCAGTACTGCGGTACCACGGTGGGAGGTAAACTGGACAAATCAGGGCAGTATTATGGCGTCTTGAAAAGGTGATGAATTCGCAAGAAGCCAAGCTGTGCCCATCCGCATCACCGTCCTTATGTCTTCCGCCGAGATGGTAGCATTGATCCACGACGGTAGGGCCGGTGCATTCCTTTCCGGCGGGAATATGCCAAAGGCTCAAGGCACAAGGCGCAGGGCATGAGGCCAAGGAAGACTTCAAGAGATTAGGGAATCATGGCAATAAGGGACACAGGGATCTTTTTTCATCAATTCGTCAAGAGGTGAGCTTTGAGGAGGGCTGAAAAGTTCATGATGTCTTCTTTCGTGGTGTCAAAAGAGGCCATCCACCGCACGATGGATGCTTCCTCATCCCACACGTAGAAGAAGCACTCTTCCTGAAGCAGGGGGATAACCTCCCTTGGAACCTGTGCGAAAACACCATTGGAATCCACGTCCCGGGTGATGGTAATTGCGGGGATTTCCCGGACCTCTTGCGCCAGGAGGGCAGCCATTTCATTGGCGTGCTGCGCATTTTTCCGCCACAGATCGTCCGTGAGGAGTGTCTCGAACTGGACGGCAATATAGCGCATCTTGGAAGCGAGCTGCATGCCCTGTTTCCTGATGTATTTGAAATCCCCGGCCAGGTCCTCCCTGAAAAACACCACGGCCTCGCCGAACATCATACCGTTCTTGGTCCCCCCGAAGGAGAGGATATCGACGCCCAGATCCCGCGTGATTTCCCTGAGCCCCAGATCCAGGGACACGGCCGCGTTGGCAATGCGGGCCCCGTCCATGTGCACGAGCATGTGGCGGGCGTGGGCGAACCGGGTAATGGCCTCGATTTCTTCGGGGCGGTAAACGGTGCCCAGTTCCGTGGCTTCAGTAATGGAGATGACCTTGGGCTGGGCGTGGTGCTCGTTACCCATTGCATGAAGGTGGGGTTTGATCTGATCCACCGTGATTTTCCCGTTTTCGGTAGGGAGGGTGATGAGTTTGCAACCCGTGAATTTTTCCGGGGCCCCGCATTCGTCCACGTTGATGTGTGCCGTCTCCGCACAGATGACACCGTTGAAGGAATCGGTCAGGGCCTGGAGCCCTAGGACATTGGCGCCGGTTCCGTTGTAGACAAAAAATACCTGGATCTCCTTCCCGAAGATCTCCCTGAATTTCCCGACGGCGGATTCCGTGTAGGGGTCGTCCCCATAGGCCACCACGTGCCCGTCGTTGGCATTCGCCAAGGCTTCCAGGATCTCGGGGTGGACGCCGGCGTTGTTGTCACTGGCAAAGCCTCTTTTGTTTTTCGGTTTCATGTCTTCACCGCCCATTCGCTCCGCTCATTCGAGCCGCAGAGTTCGCAGAGATAAAACATTATTTCTTTTCTGATTGTCGAAGATTTTGCTATTGATTTCCATCATTATCATGCATCATAAGGACAGCACACAAAAATGCATGGTGGAACATGTTCTGAATTTGTTGACGCATTGTTTTCCCCTTTTCTGCCTTCTCAGCAGAAAAGGGAAACAGAACTTCTCTGCGGTCTCAGCGTCTCGAGCGAAGCGGGCGGTGAGGAATGGATGACACGTCCTCCCTATTGAAGGTCGAACCACATGATTCGGCTGGAGCCCTTGATCAGATCGCTGACTTGTCCCTTTTGCGCCGCCAGAAAAAGGGTCCGTCCATCGGTCTGAAGATCCACCAGGCAGTAGCTGATCTCTTTCGTGTCCCAGCCGGGACTGAGGGTGGCGCCTTGGTGGTTGTAGGCGATGAGCTGGGACTTGGTAAAGACCTTGAAATCCTGAAGGTGCTGAACGAGGGGAATATTTTTTGCGGCGATCAGTTCCTTTCTCCCGTCGCCGTCAATGTCCGTGAAGACCAGCCTTGGGTCGAAAGCGATCCTGGGGGGAAGATCTCCGCGGATGGATTTGTCCAGCCTGACGGCATTGTTGGTGCCGCCGATCCGCTTTTCCCCCCTCCACAGTTCAACACCTTTGCCGTCCCACACGCGGAGCCTGTCACCGTCGCCCAGGCCGATGAATTCCGCAACCCCGTCCTTGTTGAGATCAATGGGCATGAGGGTATAGAAGTGCACATCCTTGAGTCGAGGCAACGGTTCGCCTTTGGTCAGCCTGCCTTTTTTTCCGTAGTCCATGAACCAGATGTCGCCGCCGATAAATTGATCCACCTTGGAGTCCTGAAAAAGGAGAAGGGGTCTCCCGCCGTCCGTCTTCCTGACCGCCCTCAGATGCCCCGGGAGGCGCTGAAGCTTCCTGAATTTTCCGTCCCATTCGTAAACCGTGCTCCTGGCCCTGATCCCGTAGCGGCTCACCAGGTAGATTTCGGCCTTGGAGTTTCCATCTACGTCTCCGACGCTTACCTTGAGGAAATCTTCTCCGAAGGATGGTTTGAGGGTGTCCATCAGGTGATAGGTATTATCCTTCCGGGCATAGATGCGGAGTTCCTTTCGCCCCAGGACCGCGATTTCCAGGTTGCCGTCGCCTCGCAGGTCACCCGTGTCGAATCCCATCACCGTCATCTGGAGAGAAAGCCTGCCCGTAGGTGCGAATCCGGCCGGTTGCTTGACCGGCCGGAAAAAGCCCCCCTCTTCGCCCCCGGTTTCGGATGCTCCCAGTTTGGCGAAGAGACCCGCCCCGGGTCCCGGGGTTGAAGGCGTCCCGGCCGGTCCCACCAGGGGCCTCCTCGACACGTACCGACCTTCGATGATGGCCCTGAATTGGTTGGCCACGTCCGCCAGTTTCGGGATAAAGGCTTCCTCCTTCATGGCCTCCGAGACCCTTTTCAGGAAGGGCTTCCCTTTGGTCAGATCCAGGAGGGAGAGGTCCAGGCTGTACCCACCTCCCAGGGTGGTGACGCTCCCGAAGACCGCGTAATCGGCTTTGAGCTTTTGGGCCACCTCCTCCACGCGCTCCCTGGTCATCTTGCCTTGCTTTTCCGCGTCGGTCAGGAGCCCGTCGTATGCCTCTTCGGTAAGGACGTCGAGCCCGCCGCCCGAGAGACGCGACTGGAACATGGTCTTGAGACCCTGGCGGAGGAAGGGTTTGGGGGACTGCGAATAGATGGTGAGGGGGAAAAGGACCAGGATCCTGTTGACGGCCTGGACCGGGGATGTTAAGCACAGCAGGAGTACAGCGTAAAGCAAAAACTTAAGAAAAAGGTGACGGTTTCCGTTCATTTTGAGGAAATCCCCCCTGACCCGGACCTGGCTGAATTGAGGCATTACAAAACATGCACAGAGACAATAACAAACAGACTCTTATGTGAAATGCAACTCCCGTCGCGCCAGGGCAGGCCTGTGTCCCCCTTTGTCAAAGGGGGAAAGTGAAATGCATTCGCCCAACCTTTTAAGAGGGGCGTTTTTGGCTGACAGGGTGATGCTATAACATTATGGAGGGAGAAGGTCAAGCCTGGGTGGATGGAGCAAGAAAAACCCGGGGCCAAATTCGTGCCCCGGGTTCTTTGTTCAAAAAGCTGCTTCGTGGCTAGGAAATCTTAGAAATTGATCTGCCACTTGGCGCCGTAGTAGGTCACTTTGCCTTGATCAGCGCCTGTATCGCTGTCCATACTGTCGTACAGGCCGATTTCGGGAATGAGCATCACGCCCTTGGCCAGGGTGATGGTGGCCTGGCCATAGTAGGACCTGGCCTCATCCTTGTCGTGACCGTCGATGTCGTCCTCGGAAGAGACAAAGCCGTAGCCTGCTTCCAGGGCCAGCATGTCGCTCACCTTGAAACCGATGACCAGCTGGTAACCGAAGGTATCGGTATCACTGATGTCGCCGCCGCTAAAATCCGCAAAGGAATCTGAGTCTGTGTAGACCCCGTAGTTGCCCACGTTCTTACCGCCCCAGTAGGTGCCCTTCAAATAGGCGGGGCCGAAATTGGCGCCGGCCTCGATGCCGTAGACATAGGAGGTGATGTCCTCTGAATTGTCTTCGGGATCCACCACGTCAAAGGTGTTGTAACCGGCCATCAGGTTGATGGAAGCCGGGCCCAGTTTCAGGCCGTAGCTGGCCTCCAGCTTGGGGAGGGTGGTGTCGATGTCGGCATAGCCCATTACCGCGGGTGTCACGACTGAGTCCAAGAATGTTGCCGAATCCGGGTCAAGATCAATTCCGGTTACTTCAGCTACGTACGCCGATATATTACCCGTAGCGGTACTGGGCTTGACGGCTGCGAATTGGAAGCCCGCAAAGTAAACACGGATCATGGGCTTCCTGCCCTCGTAAAGGCCACCAAAGGAGACCAGATCGTTGTCGCCGGCGTTGACCTGGTTGGAGACCAAAGACATCAAGGGGGTGTAGCCCTGGCCCACCAGGAGCTCTCCGGCGCCGAAGTTCCAGGTGCCGTACAAGAGCCTTGTGGCGACAGAAGATCCTATGCCTAGCTCGAACCTGCCGCCTACGTCGCCGGCCTTGACCCTAGCGCCGATCCTGGAATTGCCCTGGAGATCCCAGGTCAGGTCCTTGTCGGAATATCCTGTGGCAGATGCATCCTTATCCTGACTTGTCATAAAGGTACTCATCCTGGCACTGCCGTAGAAATTCCAGGCCGGGGCATCGGCTGCCATGGCCGGAACCGTGAAGGCCACCAGCATCAAAGCTGCAAAACACGCAATCAAAAGTTTTTTCATTACTCTTTCCTCCTAAAGAAAAAGATTTTGACAAAGGTTTGTGTATAACAGACGTAAACATCCCGAAAAACGCGTCTATCACCTCCCTTCTTTCTCTTATATCAACAGGTTACACGGACAAAATCGAGACAATCCTCTCTTACCCTGAGAGCAGGATTTCTTCCTTTGCCCGCAAATGTGTTGGCAATTAGCAACTTTTTTTAAGAATGTCAAGGACTTTTTGATAGGGGTTCGTATTCTTGACTTCCCCAATGGCCTCGGATATACTTCCATTTCCAGTTTTCCCGTTTCAAATCTTACTGTTTTATGGAGGAGCCTATGAAAGTGCTTGTGAGCGACAACCTGTCGGAAGTGGGCGTCAGGATCTTTGAGGAGACCCCCGGCATTGAAGTGGACGTGAACACGGGGCTCACACCGGAGGAGCTGAAAGGAATTATCGGCCAGTACGAGGGGTTGGTGATCCGGAGTGCCACCAAGGTCACCGCCGATGTCATCGAGGCGGCCAAGAATCTGAAGGTCATCGGCCGGGCCGGCATCGGGCTCGACAACGTGGATATCCCCGCGGCCAGCCAGCGGGGCATCGTGGTCATGAACACGCCGGAAGGGAACACCATCACCACGGCGGAACACACCGTGGCCATGATCATGGCCCTTTCCAGGAATATCCCCAGGGCCACGGCCTCGCTGAAGGAAGGCAAGTGGGAAAAAAAGAAACTCCAGGGCCGCGAGCTTTTCAACAAGACCCTCGGTCTGATCGGTTCCGGACATATCGGGCGCATCGTGGCCGACAGGGCCAAGGGGCTCAAGATGAAGGTGATCGTCTACGACCCCTACATCAAGCCCGAAACCATTGAGAAGCTGGACCTGGAGCCGGTCTCTTTCGAGGAGTTGCTGAGCCGGGCCGACTACATTACCGTCCACACGCCCAAGACCGATGAAACCACCAACCTGATCAACAGGGAAGCCATCGCAAAGATGAAGAAAGGCGCCATGATCATCAACTGCGCGAGAGGTGGTATCGTCAACCAGGATGATGTCTACGAGGCCTTGAAATCGGGCCACCTGGGCGGCGCGGCCTTTGACGTCTTCACCTCCGAGCCCCCGGGAAAAATCGATCTCATGGAACTGGACAACTTCGTCTGCACGCCGCACCTGGGTGCATCCACCCGAGAGGCCCAGGACAATGTGGCCCGTGACGTGGCCGACCAGGTGGCTGCCTATCTCCTCCACGGAACGGTCAAGAATGCAGTCAACGTCCCAAGCGTCAGCGAGGAGCTGATGCGCACCCTCCGTCCCTATGTCATCCTGGTGGAGCGGATGGGGGCCCTCCATGCCCAGCTGGCCGACAGCGCCGTCGTGGAACTCCAGGTCAATTATTCCGGAAAGGTGGTGGACTACGACCTGGAACCCTTGACCACCACCGCCCTCAAGGGACTCCTCACCCCCATAATGGGTGATGACGTCAACTTTGTGAATGCACGCTACATCGCCGCCGACCGCGGGATCAAGGTGGT
>CAYOIU010000155.1:0-9044 GCA_964404085.1 uncultured Desulfobacteraceae bacterium
TGCCGACGGTACCGTAACAGAGAACAGCCACCAGCAGGGCTATCCCTCTCGCGACATACCTTGGGCTGAAGCGGGCCTGTCTCTCGTCGAATACCTTAATCATTCAAGACCGTGCAAATAGAAGGTTATTGAGGGAAGAGCCTGGAAATGACCACCTCATGCAATGATTTGATGGAATCGCAAAAAGTCCAGGGACGGCCTTTTCAGATTTCATCAGAATTGGTGCTTCTACTCAACGGGCGAAGAGCTGACAGCCTCCACCGTGAATTCGCTCAAATTTTGCGGGAGACCTTCAAAGACAATCGTGAATGGAATGGATTCGTCCGGACCTACTTCTGAATTCTTACGGCTTTTCATAGCACTGCCGAGCTCTTCCAGAGAGAGTTGATTCAGTTCTTTTTCACTCAGTCCATTACCGGCATAAGCAACCTTCTTTCGAACGACCACGCCTTTGTCGTCCAGAACGGTTCCCTTGATGAGGATAAATCTTCGACTCTTGGGATAATTATTGGTTACGACGCCCTTGATCACAAAGAGGCGTCCTGCCTTTTTTGCCTTGAGGAAGGAACCGGTGACCGCCTTAAAGGAAAGCCTCCTTGTCCCCGGATCGGCGATGGTGGTCTTTTCCGGGGGTTTCACGGGTGTCAGGAAGTCTGGGAGGAGTTGGGGAACCCAATGCACCAAAGCCGCAGCTCCCCCTACCAAAAGGAGAATAGCAATCAGGATAACGATGAGGGCCCGTGATTTGTCCGATTTCTTCCTGGCCGGGGGGACGCTGACCATCTCCGCAGGTTCGATGAGCGTATCTTCCTCGCCCATCTCATCCTCGGCAATCTCCTCTTCATCCGGTTCACCCCCGCTTTCCTCGACCCCAAATTCCTCGAGGCCCTCGGCCGCGGGAACTGATGCCGTCAAATCCTCATCGAGGGATTCATTAAGAAACTCGTCAAAGCCCACCTCCCCATCGTCTTCCGGCTCTTCGAGCCGGTCTTTCTCCAGAAAGGGAGCGTCCAGCGCGACGGTTTCTTCGAATTCATCTGCAGACGCAGAATCTTCGGGGGGGTATGCCAGGAAAACGTGTCTGCATAGAGAACACCTGACTTTCGAGCCTTCATTGTCAAGCAGGCTTTCTTCAAGATTGAACGTTGTCCGGCAGTTTTCGCATTCGATGATCATCGCTCCCCTCCCCTCGCAGTCTGTCTCACAATCGACCCCTTTTTGCTTTAGCAGCGTCAGACCATGATCCTTCCGATTTTTCAGTTGCTTACTTTCAAAATATGATGACTTCTTGCGAAGTCATCCTATCTGATTACATAAATATCCCGCAAATTCCTGTATTTATTTCTGTAATCCAGGCCATAACCTACGATAAATCCGGCCTCGACCTGAAACCCGCAGTAATCGATGGAAATCTTCTCCTGTCTTCTCTCTGTCTTGTCAATCAGCGCACAGATTTTCAAGGATTCGGGTTTTTCAGCCCTCATTTTTCTCGTGATGTGTGAAAGGGTGAGCCCTGTATCGACAATGTCCTCGACCAGGATGAGATGCCTTCCCCGCACGGGGACTTCGACATCCTTTGTGATACGCACCTCTCCCGAAGAGTCCATTCGAGATCCATAACTGGCGGCCCGGAGAAAATCCATTGTCAGGGGAAGGCTTATTTCCCTCATCAAATCAGCAAAAAAAAAGATGACCCCGTTCAAAATGCCGATGAAAAGCGGTTCTTCTCCTTCATAATCGGAAGAAATCCTTTGGGCGAGCGTCTTTACGCGACCCTGGATTGTTTTCTCAGAAAACAGAATTTCTTTTTCCAAAATGTGATATTCCTGGAGAAATCTCCGGAGTCTCCTTTAAAGTATTCATGGAAATTCTCGAAAACAGATATCTCCTACGGAAGGTTGGGATGATTCTCTCAAAAACCCAAATAAAATCAAGATATTTTTTCACCACAGTGGTTACAAAAAACAGCTCCCGGCAGGGCCTTCTTACCACAGTGGGGACACAGTCCACCAGCTTTTTCCACTTTTTCACCACAGACCATGCAGAATTTGGCTTCCACAGGAAGATCCGCACCGCACTTGAGGCAGCGATTGACTATGACCAGCTGCTGACCACACATGGGGCAGAATCTCGCATCTTCGGACACGGTGCTGTGGCACTTGGAGCACTTGACGCCACCCTTCGCCGATGCTTCGCCCCCTTTCATCGATTGCTGAAGAATGGAAGGCATCATCATTCCAAGGCCTGCCCCAAGGCCCAGGCCCATCCCTGTCCCGGCATTGCCACCCTCGCCTTGGCCTCCCTGCCTTGCCGCATCGCCCATGGCCTTGGCGGCCTTGAACTTCATGAAGTTGCCCAGGTCTCCCACGGCCATGAGTCCGCTTTTTTCGTCGATCATCTTTTGCACTTCTGCCGGGGGGGTGATGGAATTCACAAAAAGGTCCTCAAGCCGCATCCCGAATTTCCCGAAATCTTCCTGAACCCTCGCCTTGAGACCTGCCCCCAGTTCATCATAGTATTGGGGCAGGTTCAGGATGGTATCCAGAATCTCTCCGATCATGTCATTGAAACGGGAGACGATAACCTCTCGCATGTAGTTGCCGATGCCTTCCGTATCATAATGGCCCTGTGTCCCGACTAGGGTATTGATGAAGAGGAGGGGTTGAAGGATTCGCAGGGCATATACCCCGAAGGCCCTCAGACGGACGAGGCCCAGCTCACTGTCCCTGAAGGCAACAGGTTCCTTGGTTCCCCACTTCTGGTTGGTAAAGCTCTTCAGGTTAACGAAATAGACCTCACATCGAAAGGGGCTCTTGAAGCCGAAGGGCAGAGACAAAGCCCTCGTCAGAATGGGCAAATTAAGCGTCGAGAGCGTATGCCTGCCGGGGCCCAACAGATCAAGGCCTTTTCCATCTCTGAAAAATACGGCAGCCTGATTTTCCCTAACGATGACCTGGGCACCGAATTTGATGTCCGCCGATCCCTCCTCGGGAAAACGATGAACCATCTCCTCGCCTGTTTCATCAAACCATTCAATCACTTCCAGAAAAACCATACCTTCACCTCATTTTTTCAACCTTTTCTGTCAATCAGCCCGGGGCTTACTCCCCAAGCCTTAAGTCTTCATGAAGGACTCTCTTTCCTTCAGGCTTTTCTCCATCTGCGAAAGTATTTCGCGAATGGGCTCGATACCGGCACCACCTTCCGGTTCCGTTTTGCCGCCCAGTACCTTAACTGCTTCCTCCACCTCAGTGAGCAGGTCCAATAATGCCCTGTCACATTTATAGATGCGTTCGAGAACCTCCTCATCGATCTGTTTTTGGGAAAATAGAGGGGAATATCCCCTTGAAGCAAATTCGATCACCCGGGACACCTTTTCCGTGTGCCTGGAAAGATCTTCCAAAGGCAAAATGTCCTTGATGGCGCCTTTCTTGGCGAGCTCGGTTTTCATTCCTTCCAATCGCTCAAGAACCTGGTTGAGCCTTCCACTCAAGTACATTCTCAAGGCCTTGTCCGCCTCACGGCTGGACTCCCGGTCCTGGTAGGAGCCTATGCCGGGAAGAACTCTCGCCGCCTTGGCCAGCGCATGGCCGATATCCTCTTTTTTCAACATACCCTCTCTCCCATCTCAGATTGATGCCCGGATTCCTCAGATGAACCGCAGAGTCTTACTTCACCGACCCTCTTCTCCGCATTTCACCCCAGCACCGAAGCGTCATGTCCCTGATGCGCCTGCGGCTCCAAGGGATTGGGAAGCGGGAAAAAAGACCGTGAATGTGGTGCCCCCGGATTCAAAACAGTCATTTTCAACTTTGCAAAAATCGCACCAATCTATATCTCCAGGGCATGGATCGCTGTCAAGGGGTATGTATATGCACCTGGACGACTTCATATCAATTCTGAAACCGTATCTCTCGGAAAAAATCTTCATCCGGAGCAGATCCGATCCCTTTCCACCCGCATTGAAGTCGTAGGGACGTTTCGAAGAGTAATCCATCGTCTCCTGTGTGGCAAAGAAGGCCTCAAAAATCCTTCTCTGGTTGTCATAGGTTATGCCGACGCCGTAATCTCTCACCTCAAGCTCGACGCCGTTGCCGCGTGGGCTGACCGAGATCTCTATCTTTCCATGGTCAGGCGTGTTTTCCACGGCATTCTTGATCAACCCCACCACAATCTTCCTCAATGGGCCGACGGGGATATGGATGGACGGAACTTCCTCAAGATTCTTTACCAGCGTCAATGTGCGATGTGAAAACAGGGGCCCGGTCTCATCAAGGATCATGGAGACGAACTCATGAAGAAGAATTTCCTCGAACCTTTCTTCCTTGGGCCCGAATATTTCGTTGATCTTGTCCCTGATCACCTCAACAGCTTTTCCCTCTCCCACCTGCTCCGCGGTCAGAGATTCCAGTTCGTCCGAACACTTGTCCAGCAACGAGGATAAGGTCTGATGGGTTTTCAGATCCTTTTCCCGCATGATATCCTCAACCTGGTACTGCATTTCCAAAATGCGATCGAGGTTCCGCTTCGCTCTCTTAACGGTGGGCTGCCATGTTTCAGCAGGCATTGAAGCCAATTTTTTTGCCAGGATGTTCAGGGAAGCACTCAAGACAGCCAGCGGTGTCTTGAGTTCATGGGAGAGGTGATTGATGACCCTGTCCTTGGCCCTGTTCAGGCTCGTGACTTCCTTGTAAGCCTCTTGGATCTCCCTGGAAAACCTGGCATTTTCTATGGACAGGCCCACGGTCCCCGCAATCATGCTCAGGAGTTCCACATCCGTCTGGTCAAAGGCCCCTGTCTTCTTGTTAATGGCACACAGAACACCGATGATCCGGTCCATACTTCTCAAGGGGACATCCAGCAGGGTCCTGGCCTCGAACCCCGCCTCCTCGTCAACGACGACATAGTAGTCCGTGTCACGCCCGGGCTCCGTGACTATCTCGGGATTGCCGGTCCTCACGACCCTTCCCGCGACACCTTTGTCAGCTGGAAAATGGATCTCCTTGATCCTTTTCGCAGTAGCGGGGTTGTCGTGAGCAACCCCTTCAAAGTAAAATTCGTTGTTTTCCTCATCGAGTAAGATAACAAGGGCGCCCTCCGTATCGAGGAGCCGTTTCATTTCGTTGCTCACGTAATCAAGCAACTCTTCAAGATCGGGGTATTCGGGCAGGGCCATGCTGAGGTTAAGCATGGCATCATTGTTTCTTTGGATACGTCTTTCCTGAGTAATATCCCTGAGGATAACGATTTCCCCCGACGGCTGCCCGTCACGCTCCGAGTACACGGCTGCCCGCATGATGACATCGAGCACCCGCCCATCCTTTGTCAAACGCTTGGTCTCGTGGCGCAGGATGACTTTCTCTTCGAAGAGACGTCTGATATTTTCACTCGTCTCCTCCTCGAGGCCCTTGGGAACATAGGGGATGTTTTTCCCCTCCAACTCCTGCAATGTCCACCCGAAAATTTCAGTGAAAGCAGGATTAAGATAAGAAACACGCCCGTCCAGTGAAAACACCACGATGGGGTATGGCAGAAAGTCAAGAAGTGTCCGGTAGCGTAGTTCGGATTTTTTCAGATCCTCCTGCGCTTTGAACTTCTCCGTCACATCACGGGCAATCCCCCTGAAACCAATTTTCTTGCCTTCCTGATTGGTGATGAGGTCGGCCGAGAGCTCCACGTGGCGGACCCTGCCCTTCTTGCCGATAATGGGCCAAAGTAAATCATAAATGCCATGCCCGGTTTCGAAAATCCTGTTAAAGGTCTTGAATGCCCTAGCTCCGTGCTCCTCATCCATGAATTTGGCAAAATTCCGGAATTGAATCTCTTCCCTCTCGTAACCGAAAATCTTGCAGAGGGAATTGTTGAAATAGAGGAAGTTCCCGTGGATATCCACTTCATAGACCCCTTCACCGATGTTCTCAACAAAGGCCTTATACCGGTCGCTTGATAACTGGGAACAGGCAATCAACATGTGTGAATCTTCTGAAAGATCTTGATGGGAATCGGCTTCAGGCGTGGGTTTTTTTGAACCTTTTCGTAGACCTTCTGGATTATCTGATTTCATTTTCGATAAATTTCCTGAGCACTCGCCAATGATTGTTATTGGACTTTACAAATACACTCTATATAGTATAAGTGAGTGGTTGTCATTATTTTTCTGTTAGCATTTTCCATGGCTTTTCGGATCATCTTGGCGGTAAACCGAAGAGTCCAAATAGGGTTTTTCACACTACGTAGTAGATTGAGGCGAAAAAAGAACTTGATAAAAACTTCTAAAATACCGAATGCAACCATAACGAGGCTTTCCCTCTATTACAGGCAGTTGGAGCTCCTCGAATTTGACGGGTACCGCATGGTATCTTCGGATAAGCTGGCCTGGCTGTGCCAGGTCAATCCAGCTCAGGTCCGAAAGGATCTCGGTTATTTCGGGGAGTTCGGTATTCGTGGGGTGGGTTATGATGTGCGCCACCTTCAGTTGCAGATCAAGAAAATACTGGCGGTAAATCGCGAGTGGAATCTGGCCATTGCAGGGATCGGCAAACTGGGTTCGGCTATCCTCCAACACCGGAATCTCTATTCCAGGGGATTTAAATGTGTTGCCGCATTTGACATAGACCCTAAGAAGATCGGCCAAGTCACCCCCGCCGGTCTGACGATCAGGGATATGGGTGAGATCAAACAGACGGTTCTGGATCTGGATATCGAGATCGGAGTTATTACCACGCCGGCCCCCGCCGCCCAGAGTGTCGCCGATCGTTTCCTGAATGCGCACATCAATGCCATCTTAAATTTTTCACCTACGCAGATCAGCGTTCCCGAGTGTTGCCTGGTTGAAAATATTGATTTTACCGTAACCCTGGATATGCTCACGTACAAGCTGATCCATGAAAACGGGGCGAAATGATTGCCCATAAGACGGATCAATACAGATACAAGGCACCCTTGTCAGAAACCGCACCACTCAAAATCAGCCAGGAGGATCAACCTATGAAAAAACCTTTTCGCCTTTTATGGGCCTTGGTCATTATCGGAATTTTCTGTGCATCCGCAGCAGCCCAGGAAAAAAAGGCGCCTAGACTGATCGTTAAAAACGGCGTCTTTGATGCAGGCACGGTCAATGAAGGTGAGATTATCAAACATACCTTTTTGGTTTACAACCAGGGTAATGAGCCCCTTCGAATAATAGATGTAAAGCCGGGCTGAGGCTGCACCGTAGCCTATTTTGATAAGGCTGTCTCTCCGGGCGGAGAGGGAAAAGTGACGCTCAGTGTGCGGACAAAGGGGTATCAGGGGAAGATTCAGAAAAGCGCCAGGATCGTCAGCAACGATCCGGCTAGAAAATATGAGCAGCTTGGGATAAAGGGATTTGTCAAGGTTTCCATCGCCGTTTCTTCCCGTTATGTCTATCTCTACGGCAAAGAAGGCCAAGAAGTCTCTCGTGTCGTGGATATACAGGCCAAACTGGACAAGCCGTTAAAAATCACACCTACGGCATTTAACCTGACGGAAAAGCTGACCTACACAATCGAGGAGGCTGAAAAGGATCGCCACTTCAAAATAAAATTTAAAAGCCTTCCCGGAACAACCGGAAGGGTCAACGGGTTCCTCAAACTCCAGACAAATTATCCCCAAAAGCCCGAGTTGACTATCTGGGTCAGGGGACGTTTCGAGAAAAAGGACGCCAAGGCACCAACCTCCAAACCAAAAGGATGAAAACGGAGGCGCGCTCCTCAAGCGGGACAGGCAAGCACTCACGATGTGTTCTCAAGAAAAACCTGCAAGAAAAAAAGAACCTCGAGTTGAGATCTTCACCGACGGCGCCTGCTCCGGCAATCCAGGTCCCGGAGGATACGCTGCCATCCTGAGATTCGGCCCCGAGGAAAAAGAAATATCGGGTTGCGCCCGCCAAACGACCAACAATCGCATGGAATTGACGGCGGTCATCGAGGCCCTTCGAAGGCTCAAGAGACCGTGCAGAATAACGGTGGTAACAGATTCAAATTATGTGGTAAAAGGAATGACCGAATGGCTCGACGGATGGATCAAAAAGAACTGGGTCAATTCCAAGAAAAAACCTGTTCTCAACAAAGACCTGTGGGAACAACTGATGGGATTGTCTCGCCCGCACCTCATTGAATGGCAATGGACAAGAGGGCATCATGGACATTCCCAAAATGAGCGGTGTGATGCTCTGGCCAAAATTGCCATGAGTAAATGCGTGGTCCGATAGATGATCCGGATGATCCCGTATGTTCGATTCAATCATTTTCCCCGCACCTCAAAGGTGCCATGGAGTGGATCATGAAATGCCCAAAATGCGGATTTATCAGTTTTGACTACAATGAGATGTGTCCGAAATGCAAGAAGGACATCAGCGGAGAGAGGGAAAAAATGCATCACGTTCCCTTCAGGCCGGAAGTGCCCTTCCTGATTGGTGCGCTGATCGGAGAAACTGCTGATTCACAGACCAAACTGGAAATCCGTGAACCCGTCATCCCCACACCCTTGGACAGTGGCGTTTTCGACCCGGAAAGCGTTTCGCGCGAGGAATCCCTGGAGATCGACCTGGGGGCGGGCCCCGAACCGGAGCAAACCACGGAAGATTTCCTTCCTGTTGAGGATGAGGAGATCACTCTTGGCCTGGAAGACCTTGACCTTGACAAAGATGACGTCCTGGCTGGAGCCGAGGTCCCTCCGACATCCGCCCCCGATGCATCGGAAGAAAATCACCCTCCGGAGCCTCCCGCCCTTGATGAAGATACCCTTTCCATCGAACTTGCCGATCTCCTGGACGTTGAAACGGAATCGGAAAGCGGGGATGAATACGTCAACGAGGAAGCGCTCACCGTCGAAGTGGAATCGGCCAAACCGGTACTTGAGGAATCCCCCGTTGAAATTGAGGAGCTTGAGATAACCCGTGAACCTGAGGAACTTTCCGTCTACACTGAAATTGACGATCTGGAAAGCGACGAAGTGGCGGGGCGCGGGCGGGGGGGGGGGGGGGGGGCGGGGGGGGGGGGGGGGGGGGGGGGGGGGGGGGGGGG
>CAYOIU010000156.1:0-9015 GCA_964404085.1 uncultured Desulfobacteraceae bacterium
TCCCGCGCATCCCTCTTCGGGGCAAGGCACCTCTGTACTGATGGGCTCAGTGTGTTTACATTCCGGGAAACGTTCACATGCCAGGAATCGCCCCCCTGACTTGTTGGCCTTGAGCAGCATAGCGGCACCGCACAGCTTGCAGCTCTTGCCGGCGAACCCATTCACCCTGCCGGTCTCTCCATTCTCTCCTATGGCGCGTGTGTTTTTGCAATCGGGGTATCCCGAACACGCAAGAAAGGCCCCAAACTTTCCGCTTTTTACCACCATGGGCTTCCCGCACAGTTCACAGGGCTCTTCGCCCTCTTCCACCTGGGGGGGCGTGTCAACCTGAATATTTCCCTTTTCATCCCTGGTAAAATTGGCCGTGTTCTTACAGTCCGGATACCCGGTGCAGCCCAGGAACAAACCGTTTTTCCCGGACTTAATGGCCATCGCCCGTTTACACAACGAACAGGAGACTGGGGTTATGATCTCCCCTTTCATCCCCGACTTCGCCTTTGAAAGGTCCTTTTCAAAAGAATGGTAGAAATCATCCAGGACCTGGATCCAGGGAATCTCTCCCCGCTCGATCTGATCAAGCTTTTCTTCCATCTGTGCAGTGAATGCCGGCTCCAGGATTTCGGAAAAATTCATGACCAGGAGATCCGTTACCAAAAGGCCCAGCTCCGTCGGCCTGAATTTGCGTTTCTCCAGGTAGACATAATCGCGTGAGCTGATGTTACTGAGAATAGCGGCATAGGTTGATGGGCGCCCGATTCCTCTCTCTTCCAGGGCCTTGATGAGCGTCGCCTCGGTAAATCTCGGTGGCGGCTGCGTAAAGTGTTGGGCGGGATCCAATTCAATCAGCTTTAAGATTTCGCCTTCTTCCATGGGAGGAAGTAATGTGTCTTGACCGTTTTTCTCGGCCGGACCTCCATTGACGCCTTCTTCATACAGCACGGTAAATCCGTCAAACAGCTTCACAGACCCCGAGGCCCTGAAGGCCGCTTTTCCGGCTTCGATGTCCGCCTGCGTCTGGTCAAATACGGCAGGTGTCATCTGACATGAGACGAAACGCTTCCAGATGAGGCTGTAAAGCGCCAGCTGATCTTTGCTGAGATATCTGGAAACCCCTTCAGGGCCTCGACTTACGGAAGTGGGCCGGACAGCCTCATGGGCTTCCTGGGCCCCTTTCCTGCTCCTGAATCGATTGGGTTTCGATGGGAGATAGTCCCGTCCGAACCTCTTTTCGATGAATTTCCGGGCCTGGGTGAGGGCCTCGTCCGAAACCCGAAAGGAATCCGTTCTCATGTAGGTGATGAGCCCGATCTGGCCTTTGCTGCCCAGTTCAATCCCTTCATACAGGTTCTGGGCGATGGACATGGTCCTTTTTGCAGAAAATCCCAGTTTTCTGTAGGCCTCTTGCTGAAGGGTACTGGTAATAAAGGGAGGCATGGGATTTCGCCTTTTCTTTTTCTTTACAACCTTTTCTATCTTGAAGGGCTTACCGGAAATCCCTGAGATAATCTCCTTGGTCTCGGCTTCGTTCTTCAGTTCCTTCTTTTTCCCATCATACCCGGTGAACCTTGCCTTGAACGATGGTGGCACGCCGGCCTCCAGATGTGCCGTAAGCGACCAATACTCTTGTGGCTCAAATCTCTGGATCTCCCGTTCCCGATCGCAAATCAGTCTCAAGGCCACCGATTGCACCCGACCGGCGCTTAGGCCTCTCTTCACCCTCGTCCAGAGCAGCGGCGAAAGCTGGTAACCCACCAGACGGTCCAGGATACGGCGGGCCTGCTGGGATTCGAATTTATCCTGATTGATGGTCTGGGGCGACGCCAGGGCCGCATGAATGGCCTTTTCAGTCAATTCATTGAAGAGTACACGGTAGATATTCTTAGATCCTTTTTTCAATTCCTGGGCTATATGCCATGCGATCGCCTCCCCTTCCCGATCAGGGTCCGGGGCGAGATAGATGGCATCAGCGCTTTGACCGGCCTTCTTGAGCGCACTGAGAATCTTTCCCTTTCCTTTAATCGTCACATATTCCGGTGTGAATTGGTTTTCAATATCCACCCCCAGCTTACTCACGGGCAGGTCTTTCAAATGCCCGACGGAGGCCATGATCCTGAAATCGCCACCCAGGTATTTTTTTATGGTCTTTGCCTTTGCCGGCGACTCAATTATTAACAGGTTGCTTCCGGATCCTGCCATTCAATAATACTCCATTTCTTATTATAAGATTCACTGTGTATGCCTCACTCAGCCCTTTCAAACTTCATGCCGGGCAATTGCCTTACCAGGCCGTTCAACTCCAGTCTCGTGAGTATCCCCAGAACCACTCCCACTTCCTCTTCCACGGACCTGATAATCTCATCGATATGCACGGGATATGGACCGAGGCATTGAAAGACACGTTCCTCATCGGGAGGAAGATCCCGGGAGTGTTTTTCGGTATTTCCTACCGGTTCGATTGTTTCTTTTGAAGGATCAAAGCCTCTCTCGTTGAGTATATCATCGGCATTTTCAACAAGTTTTGCCCCTTGTTTGATCAAGAAATGGGTCCCTGTGCTCTTAAAGGAATCGATGCTTCCGGGAATGGCGAACACATCACGGCCTTGCTCAAGGGCAAGAGACGCTGTTATAAGGGATCCGCTGCGCATTGTTGCCTCCACCACTACGACGCCTTTGCTCATGCCGCTGATGATCCTGTTCCTGATGGGAAAATTTCTCGGTTCCGGCGCCGTTCCCATGGGAAACTCAGAAACCACTGTCCCCGTTTCCAGGATTCGCTCCAGAAGTCTCCTGTTGGATGAGGGATAAAGGACATCCACCCCGGTGCCAAAAACGGCCACGGTAAACCCCCTTCCCATGAGGCAACCCAGATGGGCATGGGAATCTATTCCCCGTGCAAGCCCGCTGGTGACACCCATCCCAACTTCCGCCATGCCCAATGCTATTTTTTCCGCTGCCCTGCGACCGTAATCCGTCGCATTTCGGGACCCGACAACGGCCATGAAGTTTTGCCCGGTCGGGATAGGCCTTCCTTTCGCGTAAAGGATAACCGGTGGATCGTGGATTTCCCTTAAGAGCCGGGGATAGCTTTCGTCGGCAAAAGGGATAATCCTGGCACCACGATCTTCCATCTTTTTCCATTCCCTCTCAGGATCAGTGGCAAATACCTTTTCCGTGATGTTGCGGGCTACCCTTTCCCTCAAGCCGGGCACACGGATCAGATCGGAAAAGCCCGCCTGGAATACTGCTGCAGGGTCGCCAAACTGCCTGAGGAGGTTCTTACAGGCAATATTCCCCAGCCCCGACACCAGGTACATGGAAAGCCAAGAATAGGTTTCGTTTGATGAAATCCGGATCATCTCATGATTTACGATTTTGAAAAAATCATTATCTCGTCAACGGACGGACGTGCCGGTCAATGGGGCACAGCGCAGTGCATGTCTGTTAAAAGCCGGAATGGCGGGTATATAAAACAGACTCGCAGAGGTTAGTCAAGGGTTTCTTTGTGAAAGGACCGGAAGCTGGAGCTTTCACTCCGTCCGGCACGGTGGAATGAATAAAAGGGCCCTGGGAGGTTTCGACCAGGCCCAGCTCTTCATGGGGGCACCGTTTGAAATGGTCTCCTTTGCGTTGAGGACAACAGCCGTAGCCGTGTCCGTTGTCGTGTCCAGGACAAGGCAGTACCCCAGGACATAATCAGGCAGATTCGCCATTTCCTGTGACCCTGACTGCTTTTTGGAAACTTCGACAGTCCGCTTCCTCAGAATCTCAAAAACCTGGCCCTGTCGAACGCCCTGCATGGAGCCTTGCGGGAAATACACTATGGAGTATTGCCCTATCATCACCCTGTCTTGCTCAATGGCAGAGATATGTGTCTCCAGAGCTTCCCTGGATTCTGCGAACTCGATACAGGGAGAGACAGGACGATACGGTAGGAGTGGGTCGCCTTTTCTGATCGTCTTAAAGGACTTGACGATCACGGCCTTGTAGAGTCCTTCCCTGACCTGTTGAACAATGCGAACCCTTCCGAGGAACGAAACCGCAAATCCCATGTCCTCTCCCGTCAAAGGGTCCTTTAGCAGGGGGGAAATCCGAGAAACCGTGAACTGCTCCCCCACGTCTAAAGGGGACAGGCTTTTCATTTCCGTAAAGACAACGTCCCCTTTGCCAAACATCACTTGTTTTCCTTCCCCGGAGACAATCATTCCCAGGGGAGTGACTTCACCGGTTGAGAGGTAGCCGGCGCCTTCCACGTTTGCCAGCCCGGAAAGGTCATACCCCTTGGGCTGAACAACAGTGGCAACAGGAGTTTTTGGAACAGCCTTTTGGGGCTTGAGCGGGGCCGTCTTCAAGACAGGAACGTTTTCCAGCAGCGTAATGACATCACCGGGTTTCAGAAGATGAGGGTTTGTGATAAACGGGTTCATTTCCCACAGCTTGGGCCATAATTCCGAATCACCGTAGACCTTTTCACAGATGTCCCACAGTGTATCCCCTTCTTGGACCGTGTATTGAAGCGGTTGAGCCAAAACATCGTTCGTATACGCCTGATAGATTCCGAGACTAAGCATCATTGCGAAGATGCATAGGTAATGTTTTTTTGTCCTCATCACGATCCTGGCCTCGTATTGTAGGTTTCTCTTATCTCCAAAAGTTTTGAAAAGTTACGATGTTCCCTGGTTTTTGTCAAGGGCTTTTGTTTTCCCCTGATTGTTGACCCGACTTCTGCAGCGACGACTTAAATGCAACCCTCTGGGCATTCTTCACGCCATTTCGGAAACCTTATTTTTCTCTTGACAAGTCCAGGGTTTACGCATAGTTTATCGAGTAATACAATTATTATCAGTTATTTTAGTTAGTTATAGTGCATCTAAACACAGAGCACTTTTTTGCAGATGCTACGATCGAAAAATGTTACTGCAAAATAAGTGCCAGAAGAGATTCTTCGTGCCCATTTATGAATATGAATCCAGGCATCCCGGCGAGGGGTGCAAAAGGTGCCGGAGCCCCTTTGAGATCATCCAAGGTGTCGACGAAATACCGCTCTCAGCTTGCCCCGACTGTGGAGCACTGGTGAAGAAGGTCATTTCGTGGTGCAGGGCTGCCGTGGTGGAAACTTCTGAAGAAACCGCCAGTGTGGAAAAAAAGATAAAGCAGTATGAATCTGATGGTATGTGGAGCCACGCAGCAGAACTCGCTGACACCCATTCTGAAAAAACAAAGGACAAAGGAATGAAAACGAGGGCTCTGGATGACTACAAAAAGGCAGGATACGACCCACGCACCCTGGATAAACATTCCAAGGCCTAACCAGGAACTGTTTTGATGTTGATAAAGGATGAAAACCTCTGATCCAGATCTTCCGCAGATACGTAGAAATATTCCTCTGAAAAAAAACGCCAGATGTCTCGCAAAACCGCCTTGAGGCCCCCCCGGTTTTCCATCTCACTCGCTGAAGCAAGGCGGATCATATCGGAGACAAACCTGTTTTCATATCCAGGCATGCGGTAAGGGGGACCTTTTTCTCCAGCCCTTAGACGAATGAAAAAGGCTCTTGCCTGGTCGAGCCGAATGCCTTCAAAAGAGAGGGGCAGCCCCAGGATTTTCCTGCTCCACAGATTAAACAGAAGGGGATGAAACGTCAATTCCGGGTCGTCGATCTGTTCCCCGGTGAGATGAAAACGGTCACCCAGTCTTTCAAACAAGTGGTCCATGACCTTGACCTGATCAAGAATATTCCGACACGCTTCAAGTTCCGAAAGGCTCCTGAAATCCCGGTAGGCCTCGGTTTCCGTTTGACCGCTAAAGAGCAAAGGCTTTTGAAGCGATAGTCCCTTGACGGTCTGTCCCCACACGTTGCCCCAAAAAGTGGTATCCAGTCCCTGTCTCAAAAACCAGGCATTCTTGACCCATCTCTCCATTTCCCACTTGAGTTCTAAGGCAAGACCGAAGCCTACCCGAAAAACAGTGATCAGGGGGTGTTGCTTCAAAAGACCCAGGGCCTTTGAGACATCACCATCGCAGACCTTTTCAAGGGTGAGATTCAGGTAACCGGCCGCCCGGCGGCAGGTCTTGACCAGCACATCAACGTCATTGATCACTGAGCCCTCAGCTGAGAGGATCTGATTACAAAGGCCGGCGAACTCAAGATAGATCCTGTCCAACAAAAAGAAATGTGAAGTCCCTGCTGCCACTTTCGTGAGCAGGTCACCCCTGCCCAGGTGAAAAAAAGGGGATTGAGGAATCAATTCCTTCCGCACATCATCCTGATCTATTGCACTGACAGGCCCTGTCACCTCCTTCACCGGCGTGAGGAGTTCACAATCCATGGGGCTGTATACGGAAAGAGCCTCCTCAAAAGGGAGGAAGCCGTGCTCTGCAAGACGAACACCTCTCATGCGATACATCTGTTCCTCTGTCTCAGCGGGCAGGACACCGGCAAGCCCCTGGAGAATAGCCTGATAGCGGAGCTGATCCTCTTTTGCCATCCACCGCAGGAGCCCTTCAATCGTTTCCTTCAAGTCGGGATTCGGGACCCGTATATAATGGGTTCCATCCAGGGTGAAAAACCCGTCCGGCACCTCCTGATCTTCATCGTCTTCGCTGATTTTCACCTGAATGGATCGAAACAAAAAGTAGAAGGCTACGCTCTGGCCACTGGAAAAAAGCCATTTCACCAATCGTGACGGGTCCGCTTTCAAGAGCTGTGACAACCACCGATCCAGCTGGCCGAGATCTATTCGATCCTTGCGCCAGAGTTCCATATCCAATAGGTACTCCCACTGTTCCGTGGAAGCCAGTTCGAGAACGGGTAGGCATTCCCCTTCACCGATTTTCTTGATGAGCCAATAGAAATCCCCATGGGCGAGGCCGCGAACCAACGCTCGGGGGTTGGGATGATCCAGAATGCGATCAAAGGTTTCTTTCCCTGAAAGGGGATAGAGTTCCTTGACCAGATCCCTTTTTTCCAGAACCATTGATCTCTTTGTGGGCACGACTGTAAGCCTTTTTTTTCCCATTTCCCGGTTTCCCTCAGGGGTTCTTAATGACTTTGCAACGTCATGAAAGTTATGTTATGTATACTTTCAATCTATGTCCAGACAAAAAGCGGCACACTTTCTTTACAAAACTGTTTGCCATGACGAGGTCTATAAAGAAGAATGGTTGAACTTATCGTAAGGGGGG
Source organism: uncultured Desulfobacteraceae bacterium (assembly GCA_964404085.1). Taxonomy (GTDB): domain Bacteria; phylum Desulfobacterota; class DSM-4660; order Desulfatiglandales; family Desulfatiglandaceae; genus CAYUCJ01. The sequence continues at coordinate 7,183 of CAYOIU010000156.1, forward strand.
GGGTATTCATGTACCCCATTATTTTCTGTTCCGTCGTCGCGCTCGCCATATTCATTGAGCGGCTCTGGTTTCTTCGGCGCAAAAACATCATCCCCGAGGAATTTGTCAGGCAGGTGGATGATCTCCTCAGAAAAAACAAAATCACGGAGGCCGCCTTTCTATGCCAGAGTGACGCGTCTTCCATTGCGAAGGTTTTCCTTGCCGGTCTCAAGAATGCCCGAAAAGGCATGTGGCTTGTCAAAGAAGCCATTGAAGAAAGGGGCAGCAGGGAGGCCACTATCCTTGAGAGGAATGTGAACATCCTGGCCACGCTCGCCAATCTGGCCCCTTTGCTCGGTTTGCTTGGTACTGTCTCCGGGATGATCAAGACCTTCAACGCTATCTCGATTCAGGGGATTGGGAACCCCGCCCCCCTGGCAGGTGGCATTGCAGAGGCTCTTCTAACCACTGCCGCCGGTCTGTGCGTCGCCATCCCCACACTGGTCTGTCACAGATTTCTAAAAGACAGGGCAGGAACGTTCATATTCGAAATGGAAGAAAACTCGATAAAACTAGTTGAAATCATGGAAGAAACAAGTCAAAATGCAGCGTGAGGCAGGATATGCGTTTCAAGCGAATCCGAGATAACGAACCCATGCTGGGCATTGCCCCACTCGTTGACATCGTCTTTCTGCTCCTCATATTTTTTATGGTCACTTCCCATTTCGACGTCGCCTCCGGGGTCAAGATCCGGCTGCCAAAGGCGGCCCAGAGGGTATTGAACCCGGACAGTGATAGAGTCACCCTCCTAGTCGACCGTCACGGCAAGGCCTATCTCAAGGGAAAGCAATTGAATGACGAGGCCTTGCGAAAAGAACTGCGTATTTCCGTGGAACAAAAAGACATTATGTATCTTGTTCTTCAGGCCGATAAAGACACCAAGCATGGGAGGGTGGTCCAAATCATGGACCTGGCGAAGAGGGCCGGCATTCGATCTATTATCATTGCCGCGCGCCTGCCGATCGGGGGACGCTGACATCTTTTTTCAGCGGGTATCAAATTTGACCATTCTCAAAAAAAAAATTGTCCGGATTCCATTGGTGGCACTCTGTATACTGGGGCCCCTGATCGCCTGGCTCGGCTTTGGACGGCACGGGTTTATTCACCTCTATGGTGTGGAAAAGGAACGCCAGGCCTATATTGAAAAAATCAATAAACTTACGGAAGAAAACCAGGCCCTGTTTGAAGAAATCCGTCGGCTTAGGACAGACCCGAAACACGTGGAAAGGGTAGCAAGGAGAGAACTCGGGCTCGTAAGAAAAAACGAGGTGATCTATCGGTTCAAGGACAGCAATAAACCTGATGAAACTTTCAAAGGAAAGGGATACGGAGAGAGAAAACCTGACGAACTGAACAGATTTCCTAAAGGAGAGGTGGGGAAAAATGGGACGACCAAATGAACTTTTTAAAGAAATTCTGGAAAATGGACCGTCGTTGAGAATGCATCGACGTCTTCTTGAGCGGATGAAAAATGATGGACACACCCGGGAGGTCGTCCGCGCATGCGTAAGAGGGCTTGAACAAGACCCCGATGATATTCCTCTGCGCCGGCTTCTGGCGCACTGCTACAAGGATATGGGTTTTCTTTCCCTTGCTGAGACCGAAATTTCCCTTGCTGCTGAGAAGATTGAAAAATTGATCTCCATTTACAAAGACCAGGCACAACTGTTTGCGAGGCAGGGGAGAGCAGAAGAAGCATCCATCGCACTCAAGAAATATATGGCTCACTGCCCCGGGGACGAAGAGGCCCTCGAACTGCTGGACTGTCTCGAAAAAAGCGGGGGAGAAGCCCGC
>CAYOIU010000157.1:0-8991 GCA_964404085.1 uncultured Desulfobacteraceae bacterium
AAGACAACGCAAAGATCTTCTTGCCGATAAACCTTCCGTATAACTGGTAGGCGAGGATATACCCTACAAACGCGACTACCATAATTGCTAATCCACCCATAATGTCTCCTTTCTTCCAGTTAAGGTGAACGTTTATGGATCAAAACGACTGCTTCTTCCACAACTTTTCTTTTATCTCACCTCCTTTTTTGTGCGTTTTGTCGTCATTCTTTCCTTTCTCAAGGGTCGGCCCGAGAAGGGGTCGGCGTTTCAAAGACGGGACTGGACGGTGGAATTTTCATCTGGATTGTGGTCCCCTTCAGTGTGCTGCTTTTGATCTTGAGCCGGTTTAGGGAACCGTACACATGTTCCAGGCGCTGGTTAATATTCCTGAGTCCGATGCCGCCGCTCTTTTCCTCCAGGTCACCGGTTTCCTTTGAAAAGACCCGGTCCAGCACTTCCCTGTCCATGCCCACGCCGTCGTCTTCGACGGAAATGCTGAGATTGCCGTTGGTTCGAGAGATGCCGACGCGAATGGATCCCCCATCTTCGCGACCGCAGATCCCATGCTTGATTGCATTTTCCACCAGTGGCTGAATGATCAGGGGAGGGATGGGCCAGTCCTGACACCCTTCTTCTATGTCCATGGATACCCTGATACGTTCTCCAAATCGGGCTTGTTCGATTGAGAGATACGATCTGACCTGCTGGAGTTCTTCCGCCACGGGGATAACGCTCTGGTTTTGTCTGAGATTCCTTCTTAAATAGGTGGAAAGTTCAAGGATCAGTTCCCTGGCTTTTTCAGAGTTGGTACGGCAGAAAGAGACCATGGTGTTGAGCGAATTGAAAAGAAAGTGCGGGTTGATTTGGGATTGAAGCCGTTTTATTTCGGCGCGGGCAAGGAGTTGAGCGTTCAGCTGGATGTCTTCCAGTTCGAGTTGGGTGGAAAAAAGATTGGCCAGACCAAGGGCAAGCTGAAAGTCAATGCGGTTCAGCGCCACCTTTTTGTTTCCATAGAACTTGAGTGTGCCGATGATGGCGTCGGCCTTTTTGAGAGGGACAATGATGGCTGATTCAAGTGGACAATTAACAGCACCACATCCAATTTTTTCCCTGCTTTTCAAGAAAGCGGGTTTTCCTGTTTCTATGACATGGCCGGTGGACCGGGTTTGCAATTTCTGCCCCGCCCTGTGATGGTCATTTCCGGCCCCCACGAATGCCAGGATGCGGTTTTCATCAGTTATGGATACGGCCGCCACTGAAATATGCTTCAAGATAATACCTGCCGTCGCACGTGCCGAGTCCATGTTGAGGCCGGTCCTCAGGTGGCTCACCGTGCGATTGGCAATGTCAAGCGCCTTTTGCGCCTGGAGCGATTCTCTGCGCTGCCTGTCTTCGAGCACAAATCGGATAATCTGGACGAAAATACCGGCACCGAAGGAATTGATGAGGATCATGGGAAGGGAGACGACCTGGACCAGTGCCCAGGCTTCAGCAAACGGTCTTGCCAGGGCCAGTGTGATGAGCATGTGCGCGGTTTCGCCGACGATCCCCAGGAGTGCTGCCACCCTCCAGTTGAGGACCTTTTCCTTCAGGTGCAGGGAAAGGAGCCCTGCAGCCAAACCCTCCATGAGCGTGGAAAGACTACAGGGGATGGATGTAAACCCGGATGGGTCAATCAGAAACCGGTGCCCGCCGGCGATAAGTCCAGCACCTGCGCCAACCAGGGGTCCACCAAAGAGTCCTCCTGTTATGACGCCAATGGCCCTCAAGTTGGGAATGGCCCCCATCAAAGGGGTGCCGGCATAGGTTCCAACTACCCCGAAGGCGCCGAAGAACAGGATAAGAATGACTTTGTCGGAAAGAGATGTTTCTTTCAGGACCAGCTTTCTGAAGGCTCCCCACGAGAGCAACAGGAATGCTGCAGATACGATCAGACCGAAGTGCTCAAATAAGGTTATCAGAAGCTTGATGATGGCCACGGGCCCCTCTTCCTTGTATTGAGAGCAAAGGCTGGAAATTGATAAACGTGGTCATAATCTATCTAAAGGAAAAAAAAATCAAGTTAATTGATTGAAAGGTGTTTTTTTGGGGGTGAAGGGTCGCTTTTGGGTACTGGAGTGACTTAGGGCCTGTCATGGCAGGACCTAATGGGAGAAAATCAGGGGTTCATGAGGCCAAGTTTTTCCTTCAGAGCCCTGACCCGGTTCCTGCTCAGAGGGATTTCCGTGGAACCTTTATCAGGCATTACGAGAAGATACCGGCCGTTCACCCAGGGAATAATTTCTCTCACGTGGAAAAGGTTCACCAGATAGGCCCTGTGGGTCCTGAAAAAGCGAGCGTCTTTCAGCCTTTCACCCATTTCGTCCAGACTCGAGTGGGCGTGGCAGGGGAAAGAATCATCCAGGGTATGGACCGTCACCTTCCTTTCATCGGCCTTTAAGAAGAGAATCTCGCCGGTATCGAGCAGGAGGATTCGACCATGGTTGTCAACCGGCACTTTCCCGATTGTGTCCTGCATCTGGCCCAAGGATTCCGCGAGGAGCCGCAACTCCCGGCTGATGATCGAAGTGCCCCTCTTTTGGTACCTCTGTTCCACTCGCAAGAGGCTCTTGCGTATGCGGGATTCGGAAAAGGGCTTCAGCACATAGTCGACGGCATTTTTTTCAAATGCATGGATGGCATACTGATCATAGGCAGTGACAAAAATGATGAGGGGAGGTTCAGGATAGGTGGAAACTTCTTCCAGCACATAAAAACCGTTGTGGTCCTGCAAGTGGACGTCCAGGAAGATCACGTCGGGTTGATGCTTTTTGACAGCCTGAATGGCACTGGAGGCCGATCCTGCGGAAGCGACCACCTCCACGTTATCGATACGTGAAAGGAGAAAGGCCAGTTCATCCAGTGCGGGCTGCTCGTCATCAACGATTACGCAACGCAGTTTCATATGTTCCTTATACATTCCAGGGGCCATACTGTCAAATCCGCCGAGACGGGAACTTATCCTTGACGATCCGACAGACTACACGTATTTTGAATAAGATCGTCACACCCCAAGACCTGCCTATGGGTTGATCGGGAGAAAGGAGATTGAAGATGCGCTCAGACATATTGAAAAAGGACATTGAAACCCTGCCGCACCGGGCACTGCTCCTCTCTGCCGGGTTGAAAAAGGAAGACCTCGACCCGAGCAAGCCCTTTATCGGGATCGCCAACAGCTACAACAACATCCTCCCGGGTCATATCCACCTGAACGAATTGACGGCTGAGGTCAAAAGGGGGGTCCGGGATGGCGGAGGCGTTCCTTTTGAATGGGGGGTCCCCGGGGTTTGTGACGGTATTGCCATGTTTGTGGAGATGCGATTGAGCCTCCCGAGCAGGGAGCACATTGCAGACAATGTGGAGATTATGACCCTCTCCCATTCCCTGGACGGCTGGGTGGGGGTGACCGCGTGTGACAAGATCACGCCGGGGATGCTCATGGCGGCCGGTCGCCTGAATCTTCCCTCCATCATCCTCACGGGCGGCCCCATGAAGGCAAACGTGATTGATGGTAAGAAACACCACCCCATCGAAGGTTTCGGCATGGTGGGACAGGTGAAGGCCGGGAAGATGTCCGCGGAAGAGGCGGAAGAAATGCTTCCCTGCATGGTGTGCGGGGCCGGGTCATGCGTCGGCCTCTACACGGCAAACACCATGTCCGTTGTCACGGAAGCCCTGGGCATGTCCGTCACCGGGTGCGGTACCACACCGGCCCTGGATCCCCTCAAAAAGAAACAGGCCTACGAAACGGGCAGGCGGATTGTGAAACTTGTGAAAGAGGATGTGAGGCCGAAGGCTATCTTGACGGAAGCGGCCTTCGAGAATGCCATCAGGGTGGACATGGCCATGGGAGGGTCGACCAATACCGTTTTGCACATCCCTGCCATTGCCGGTGAAGCCGGCATTGATGTGGGTGTGGAGCTGTTTGACCGGATTTCCAGGGAGACCCCTCATCTTTGTTCCATCATCCCGGCCGGTCCCTATGAAATGGCCGATGTGGATGGTGCGGGCGGCATCCCGGGGGTGCTGAACCGGCTGCGGGATAGGATCAAAGATTCCCCCACGGTCAATGGGAAGTCTCTGGTACAGATCGCCGGGGAGGGGAAGGTCCTGGAAGAAGAGACAATCAGGCCCCTGGATAGACCGTATCATCCTGAAGGCGGAATCGCCGTACTCAGGGGAAATATTGCAAACAGCGCCATCATCAAGCAGACAGCGGTCGATCAGGACATGTTTTTTCACTCGGGACCCGCAAAGGTCTTTTATTCGGAACAGGATCTGCTGGACGGTATTGAGGCCGGAAGCATAGCTGAAGGAGATGTCCTGGTTATGCCGTTCCAGGGCCCGGCCGGGGCACCGGGGATGCCCGAGATGCTGACCCCGACCGATGCTATAAAGGGAGCGGGATACAAAAAGGTCGCCTTGATTACCGATGGGAGGTTTTCGGGTGCAACGACCGGTCCGTGTATCGGTCACGTGGAGATGGAGGCATTCAACGGGGGGGCTATCGGTGCCATCAGGGACGGGGACACCATAACCATTGATATCCCTGAAAGGGTATTGCGTGTCAACCTGAACGACGGGGAGATTGCAGAGAGGCTGAAGGAGACCGGGGTCCCTGAAAGGCAACTGACGACTCTCCTTAAATCCTACAGGCGGAGGTTTCTGGGAAAGAACTGTTACGGGAGGTAGCCTCACCCCAGGCCTTTCAGGAACCTCTTTGGCAGGTTATCAAATCCTCCGTTGGACATGAAGAGGATCACATCTCCGGATTGGGCTTCCAAAGCCAGGTTTTTGAGCAATCGGTCATGGGTTTCAAAATAGGTAGCGGCAATGCGCCTTTTCCGGAGATCTCTCGCCAACCGATCTGCTGAAAAGCGTTCGCCTTTCGGGACCTTTTCCATGAGCGGGGGTTCGGGAATCATGACCCTGTCCGCCTTTTCAAAGGCTTCTGCATAGCGTTCCTGGAAGATGTTGCGCCGGCTGGAGTTGGAACGGGGCTCAAAAACGGCCACAAGACGACGCTCCGGAAACCTCTCCTTGACCGCACGGACGGTCTCAAGTACGGCAGTAGGATGATGGGCGAAGTCATCGAGCACAAGGACCCCCTGTTTTTCCCCCAGGATTTCCTGTCTGCGTTTGACACCGCTAAACGAACGGACAGCCCTTGCCAGGTCTTTGTGAGACACCTCGAGGAAATCTGCCAGCGCCACAGTGGACAGGAGATTCGCTATATTGTGGCGTCCATAGAGGGGGGTTTCGAGCTCCAGGGGCGGTCTCCCTTGTTTTTCGATGGTCATGGAGGTCATGTCATGGCACGTCCTGATACGGACCGCTTTCCACTCCGGGCTTCCTGAAAAGCCGTAAGTCAGGACGGGGCACCGGGCCCGCCGGAGTTCAGGGACGACCCTGGGGTCATCCCCGTTGGCGATCAGGAGACCCTCCGGTGGAATGAGATCTATCAGCCTGCGAAAGCTCGACAGGACGTGTTCGAGGTCCTGGTAGATGTCCGCATGGTCGAACTCGATACTGGTCAGTATCACTATCCGGGGCTTATAGTGGAGGAATTTCGGGCCTTTGTCAAAGAAGGCGGTGTCGTATTCATCCCCCTCGATGACGAAGTAGCTCCCTTCGCCGGTCTTGAAGCTCTTCTTGAAATTGATGGGAATGCCGCCAATCATAAACCCGGGATCAAGCCCCCCACACTCCAGGATCCAGGCGGCCAGGGCCGTTGTGGTCGTCTTCCCGTGCGTCCCGCTCACGACAATGGATTGCTTGTCTTTCATGGCAAAATGTCTGAGGGCCTGGGGGAAGGACAGGTAGGGGACTCTGAGTCGTGAGAGTTCGACGGCCTCGGGATTCAGGCGGGTAATGACGTTGCCCACAACGACGAGATCGGGGACGGGATGCAGGTTGCCACCATGGTAGCCCATCCGAATAGGGATGTGCAGGGTCCGCAGAAAATCGCTCATGGGAGGGTAGACATTCTGGTCCGAACCGGTGACCCGATAGCCCTTTTCCTTTAGCAGCCCGGCAAGGGAGGCCATGCCCGTCCCGCAGATTCCCATGAGGTGAATATGTTCCAGGCTGGAGGGCCTGTAGTTTGAAGCAGGAGAGAGCCTGGCGGTCGCGCCGTTGTCCGATGGGGTAGTATGTCCTTTTTGCATATATTCCGTAAAAAGTCTTGCTTTCAGAGATAATGTCAGCTATTATAAAAAATTTGATTCTTGTCCGTGTGGAACACACGGCCTACAGCATATTGAGCAAGGAGAACTCCCATGTCAAGAGTGTGTGAGATTTGTGGTAAAGGACCCAAGACCGGTTACAACGTCAGCCACGCCCACAACAAGACCAAGACCCGTTGGTATCCCAATCTTCAAAAAGTCAAGTGCGTTCAAGAGGGACAAGTCAAGAGAATCAGAGTCTGCACCAGCTGCATAAAGTCTGGAAAAGTGGTCAAACCGGCATCTAGACCCGTTCAACCATCATGACATTTCTGATCCTTTTCACGGCACCCATGATTTCCTTGAGCTGTCCGTAATCACTCACCTCGACAGTGAAGAACAGAATCCCTTTGTGATCGATGGTCGTCTTGATCTCGGCGTGGATGATGTTGGCATCCTTTTGGGCCAGCAGACCTGTTATGTCGGCGAGTGTCCCTTTTTTGTCCAGAGTGGTGATCTTTATGACGGCCTGATAGGCCTCGTCTTTCTCCGTCTGCCAGACCACTTCCACCAAACGGTCTTTTTCAACCTTGAGAATGTGGGGGCATTTGCTGGAATGGATCGTCACACCTCTCCCGCGCGTAATAAAACCGACAACCGGTTCCCCGGGCAAGGGGTGGCAGCAGTTGGCAAAACGTATCAGCATGTCACTGATTCCCTTTACTCGAATGCCTTTCTCCCCTTTGCGACGCGTGATCTTGTGAACCATTTTGGTCACCAGGCCGCGTGCTTTGTCATCTTTAATGCCGAGCTTGGGCTTGAGCCGGCCGATCACCTGTTTCGGGGAGACCTTTCCGAATCCGATTTCAGCGAGAAGGTCCTGCACGGAATGAAGAGAGAGGTCCTTTGCGATGGATGAGACCTGGTCACTTTTCATGATATTGGACAGGGTGATGTGTTCCTGTTCCAGAAGTTTTTCCAGGATATTCCTGCCCAGGTTGATGCTTTCCTCACGTTCCTGGCTCTTGATCCAATGCCGGATTTTGTTACGGGCCTTGGGTGTCTTTACAACTTCGAGCCAGTCCTTGCTCGGGTGATGCCTGGGGGAGGTGATAATTTCAACGATGTCACCGTTCTTGAGCTGATACCTGATGGGTACCATTTTCCCGTTCACTTTTGCACCCATGCATTTCTGACCCACCTCTGAATGGATGCTGTAAGCAAAATCAATGGGTGTGGCACCCTTTGGGAATTCCTTGACTTCCCCTTTGGGTGTAAAAACATAGACTTCATGTGGAAAGAGGTCCATGGTAACCGATTCGATGAATTCCACAGGGTCCTTCAGGTTCTGCTGCCATTCCAGGAGCTGGCGGAGCCAGGCAAACTGCTTTTCATCTGTTTTCTTGAGGGCCGATTCTTCCTTGTATTTCCAGTGGGCCGCAATGCCCTCTTCGGCGATCCTGTCCATATCCCACGTGCGGATCTGAAGTTCCATCCTTTCAGCCATGGGGCCTATGACGGTGGTGTGGAGAGACTGGTACATGTTCTCTTTAGGCACGGAAACGTAGTCCTTGAAACGGCCGGGGACCGGCTTCCACATGCCGTGGACGTAACCCAGTATCTCGTAGCACTCTTTGATGGAATTGACGATAATCCTGAAGGCCAGGATATCGTAAACCTGATTGACGGCCAGGTTCTGGTTCATCATTTTTTTGTAAATACTGTAATAGTGTTTATGTCTCCCCTTGATGCTGGCCTCGATGTCCACCTCTTCAAACTTCTGGGCCAGCAACCCCTGTATATCCCGGATGAATTTTTCCTGAGTTCCTTTCCTCTGGGCTATCTCAGTGTGTATTTTCTGGTATATCTCCGGTTCCAGGTAATAGAGGCACAGGTCCTCCAGGTTTGACTTGATCCAGTGAATCCCCATCCTTCCGGCAAGCGGCGCGTAGATGTCAAGAGTCTCTTTGGCGACGCGGTGCTGTTTCGCTTCCGTGTGAAATCCCAGGGTTCTCATGTTGTGCAGTCTATCGGCGAGCTTCACAATGATGACGCGAATATCATTGGACATGGCAAGGATCATCTTGCGGATATTTTCCGCTTGCCGCTGCTCTCGGCTGGTAAATTCTATCTTGCTGAGCTTGGTAACGCCGTCCACAATGTCGGCCGTCTCCTGGCCGAAGATTCGTGTGATGTCCGCGAGCTGTGCATCGGTGTCTTCGATGGTGTCATGGAGAAAACCAGCGGCGATGCAGACGACATCCATCTTCATCTGGGTGAGAAGGTAGGCTACTTCCAACGGGTGTGAGAGGTAAGGTTCACCTGAAAGACGGATCTGGCCCTGGTGGACTTTTGCTGAATAGACGTAGGCCTTTTCCACGAGGCCCGTGTCGGCGTTAGGGTGATAGGTGAGGATCTGGGAAGTAATATCATTTAGTCGAATCATGGAGCAACCGGACCTGTTTCAGCACAATGTCCACGGCATCTTTCAGAAGGATGGATTGGGATTCCTTTTCAGTTCTCAATTTCAATTCGACTTCGCCCTTTTTCACTCCCCTTTTCCCAACCGTGATGCGGACCGGGACGCCCAGGAGGTCGGCATCCATGAACTTAACCCCTGCGCGTTCGTTTCTGTCGTCCATGAGGACTTCCACGCCTTTTTCACGCAAGGAATTGTAAATGGTTTCGGCTGCCTCAACGACCTCCTTTTCATACATCTGGAGGGGGAGAAGGGTGACCTCGAAAGGAGAGATGGGAATGGGGAAGATGATGCCGTCCTGATCGTGATTCTGTTCGATGGCCGCGG
>CAYOIU010000158.1:0-8884 GCA_964404085.1 uncultured Desulfobacteraceae bacterium
TATTTTACCTCCTGGATTAACATATTGAAAAACTCTAAATCGCTGATATTGGAAAAAGCCTGATCCATACCTCCTTTCTGTGAACAATCACCAAATAGGGTTCCATTTATTGGCGTTAACAGCGCAGCCCTCCTTCCCGAGAAAACCAGAAAAACCCGTCCGCGGGCGCGCTGGTGACTGCTTAGGCAGTCACCATTCTCACGCCCAATGAAGGGCTGCTCCCTGATTATTTCTTTACATCTCCCGTTGCTGCGCCGTGAAGTTTGATCTCCACCTTTTCGTCCAGATTCTGGTAGTAATTCTGGAGTATGGCGACCACCTCGGGTCGGGAAAATTCAGCCGGAAGTTCGCCGCCCTCGGATAGGGTCTTGCGGACCATGGTCCCTGAGAGGAGCAGTCTATCGTCTTTTCCGTGGGGGCAGGTGCGCATGGAGGCCATGCCGCCGCATTTGTAGCAATGGAACGTCCAGTCGATATTCAGGTTCCTGCACTTCAGGCCACCTTCAGGGATCTCCTTGAAGATTTTCTGGGCATCAAAGGGACCGTAATAGTCACCCACGCCTGCGTGATCCCTTCCGATAATCATATGGCTGCATCCATAGTTCTGACGGAAAACCGCGTGAAGCAGGGCCTCTCTCGGGCCCGCATAACGCATTTCCATGGGGTAACCACCCTGAACCACGGTGCCCTTCACAAAGTAATTGTCCACCAAGGCACTGATGGCCTTCACGCGCGTATCGGCCGGAATGTCGCCGGGTTTCAGTTTGCCGACCAGCTGATGGATATAGACGCCGTCCATGACCTCCACGGCTATCTTGGCGAGGAATTCGTGCGAGCGATGCATGGGGTTACGGAGCTGAAGTGCTGCGATCCGCTCCCATCCCAAATCATCAAAAATCTTCCTGGATTCCCAAGGCCACTGGTAAAGGCCCTTGAATTCTTCCGGGTAATAGCTCTCGCTCAGGACCTTTACCGGACCGCCCAGATTGTACTTACCCTGGGCCATGACCTTTTCAACGCCCGGATGCTCCGAATCGGTCGTTGTGTAGATGGCCTTGCACTCGTACGCCTTGTCGATGGTGTATTTTTCGGAAACCTTCATGGTTGCAATGGTGGTGCCGGTCTCGACGTCGACCAGGGCCACTTCATCGCCTGCTTTGACGTCTTCATCGTCCGTCGAAAGGGTTATGGGGATTGGCCAGAAGGTCCCGTCAGCCATGAGGAACTTGTCACAGACCCCCTGCCAGTCGGCCTTGGTCATAAAGCCTGTCAGGGGCGTAAAAGCACCTATGCCCATCATGATGAGATCCGAGGTTTCTCTGGTGGTAATGGTGAGCTTCTTGAGGTTTCCTGCTTTTTCGGTTTCCGCCTTGAGTGCGTCACCTTCCAGCATCAAGGGCATCAACCTCTCTTCTTTTCCATGGGGTGCAATCAAATTCGACATACAACATCCTCCTTTTTCGTTTGGTATCAATAGCTTTCTGTTATTGCGTTATCGCTAAGTGGCCCCGCCAAACACTTTTCCTTGTGCATTTTGGCACAAGACCTTTTATATCGTATCTCTGCGGGCTGTCAAGAAAAAAGCATAGAGAATTTCAAGATTTTCCGAGAATCGGGCGTCACCTTCCAAAAACCCGAGGGGAAGCCTTGAAACCCATAGATTTTTCCGCATTTTCCCCGGAACTCCACTTCAACACCATTCTTTTTGAAATGGGCGGACACCTGACGCCTTCTTCAGCCGGGAGAATGGCCGCTCTCGCCGGTGCAAAGCGGTTGGTGTTGACGCACTTCTATCCTGAATGTCTTGGGACCGATATTGCCGATCAATGCAGGAAAACCTATGACGGGAAACTGATCCTGGCCAGGGATCTGCTGGCTATTTCATTCTGAGGGCATCGCCAGATGGACCGAACTTTGTTCAATAACTCCTCTGTACAATAAACTGGTTCAACTCCAGGAGGTTCTCTTTGGCCTCGGAATCCGGAAATTCGTCCAGGCAGACGGTCCCCTCATCGACGTATTCGCGGGCTTCAAGGCGTATCTGCTCCAGGGCACCGTTCCGGCGAACCGTCTTAACCAGGGCAGCGTAGTCTTCTGCCGAAGGATCACGGTCCTGGAAGGGATCACGGAACCGTTGCTTTTCATGCCCCGCCATTTTTTCCAGGGTATAGATGAGCGGCAGGGTAATCTTTCCCTCCCTGATATCCTTTCCCACCGGCTTCCCGAATGTCTCTTGACTGGCGGTGTAGTCCAGCAAGTCATCCACCAATTGGAAGGCCATCCCCATTCTGTGTCCAAACTTACGGAGAGACCGAACAGCACGATCATTCACACCTGCCATAATCCCCGCGCAAGCACAGGCGGCGGAAATCAGCACGGCGGTCTTGCCGGTAATGATATCCAGGTAGAGGGCCCGGTCCATGTCCCAATTGTTGGTATTGACCAGTTCAAGGATCTGCCCCTCCGCCATCCGGGTGGTAGTGTCTGTAATCAGTTTCAGAAAGGCCGGGTTGCCGGCTTCAATCGCCACGGAGAAGGATTTGGAGTAGAGAAAGTCTCCCTCCAGGACGGCTGCATGATTGCCCCAAAGGGAGTTGGCGCTGGGCTTTCGTCGACGCAAGTCAGCATTGTCCAGGACATCGTCGTGGAGCAGAGAGGCCGTGTGGATGTATTCAAAGATAGTGGAAAGCCTGTAAATACTGTCGTCCTTGTAATCGCAGAGGAGGGAAGAGAGGACAAAGAGCAGGGGACGAAGCCTTTTGCCCCCACCTAACAGGCTATGATCACCGATCTTTTTCGCGAGGGATATCCTTGAGCTGAGGATACCTTCCAACTCATCGTTAATCCTGTGAAAATGGTGGGCATATTTTCTCAATAGGGTTTGGTTGTTATTGTTCATGCTTTCCAGCTGCTCGAGTTATTTTTTCATGGTTTGCCGTTAAGCCATTCCTGCAGGTGCTGAACTGGTGGCTCGCAATCCAGGTTACATTAAAAGATAATGGCCGGCGCTTGTCAAAAAAAAACTAAGTCCGATCAGGTGACAATTTCTCCCACAAGGTCATAGGCATAGGCCTTCGTTATCCTGACCGGCATGATCTCCCCGGCCACACCAATGCCTTTGTTGATCAGGACGCGCCCGTCCACGTCCGGGGCCATGCCGCCCGTCCTGCCCGAAAGCAAGAGGGATGTTTCATTGCTCTCACCTTCAATGAGCACAGGGAGAGTTCGATTGACCACACCCTGATTCAAGGTCTCGGAGATACCGGCCTGACAAGTCATGATCTTGGACATCCGTTCCTTCGCGACCTCTTGTTGCACACGCGGTTTCAGCCTGTAGGCCGGAGAACCTCTTTCAGGGCTGAAAACAAAGGCCCCCAGATGGTCAAATCGCGCTTCTTCCACAAACGCAAAGAGCTCCTGGAAGATCTCCTCGCTTTCACCCGGGAAGCCCACCATAAGGGTCGTCCTCAGATGGATTCCGCGGTTACCGGAACGAATCCGTCTCACCAGTTCCAGGGGTGTCTCGCCCTCCGGCCGGCGGCCCATGGCCTCCAGAATCCTAAGATTCACGTGCTGCAACGGAATATCAAGGTATGGGCAGATTTTTTCCTCGGAATCCATCAACGCCAGAAGACGATCGGAAATCCGGTCCGGGTGACAGTACATGAGACGAATCCACTGGAGTCCCCAAATGCCGGCGAGTTGTTCCAGTAGGTCTTCGAGGGATACTTTCGGCTCCAGATCTTTCCCGTAGAATGTGGTATCCTGGGCTACCAGATTGATCTCTTTTACGCCACCGGCAACCATTTCTTCCGCTTCTCGAAGCAGGGAATCCGGCGTACGGCTCCGAAAGGGGCCCCTCAGGCGGGGGATGATGCAATAGGAACAGCCGTGAGAACAACCTTCCGCTATCTTGAGATAGCCCGTATAGAACGGGGTCGTTCTGGCCCTTGGACTGGCGTGATCGGCCAGGTATGTGGGACGACTCAAATAAAAGCGGTCCGTTTCATCCCCGGTCACATTTTCAAGGATTTCCACGATACGGCCGATCTCGCCCGTCCCTAACCATGCATCCACCTCCGGGATCTCTTTTTCCAGTTTGTACCCGTACCTCTGGACCAGACAACCTGCCACGACAAGCCTCTTCAAGGAACCTTTTTGTTTCAATCTTGCGGTCTCCAGAATCGTGTCCACGGCCTCTTCAACGGCAGATTGAATAAACCCGCAGGTATTGATCAACGCCACATCCGCTTCCTCGGGATCACGGGCCGATGCATAACCGGCGCTCTTTAGCGAACCCAGCATGTGCTCGCTGTCCACCAGGTTTTTTGCGCACCCGAGGCTGATCAAAAAGACTTTTTCCAGCTCGCTTTTCATAGCTTTTCTAACCTACCCCACTGCTCACACATTCAATTCAATGCAGGGGGTAGGAGGCTCTTTCAGGATTCTTTCTGATTGCTTCTGTCCAGGCGGGTCAACAACGTGATGGCAAATTGTTTCATGAATTGTAACTGAATGGACTCGGAAGATCGATCCAGCAGGGTGGCACTGATCCTCATCATAATGCAATCCGAGACGGCAACCACTGTTGCGGCCCGCGTCTGGCTTCCCAGGTAGGACATCTCACCAAAACACTCACCCCTGGTTATCTCGGCAATGACACGTCCGTTCTTTTTCACTGCGGCCCGTCCACTCAGTATGATAAAAAAAGCGTCGTCGATGTCTCCTTCACTGACCACCACTTTGCCTTTTCTGATCTTGACGAGATTGCTGGTCATCAATATCTCTTTGACCTGATCCCTTGTAAAATGCTCAAAAAAAGGCACATGGTGAACATAGTCCACCACGTCTTCTACCTTGGATTTCTTGATCGTGCCCTTGAGTCCCCGCAAGGCCACCCCCAGATCATAGGCAAAATCCATGCACGTCTGATAACGTTCGCCAGGGTCCTTGGAAAGGGCCTTTTGGATGATCCTGTCAAAGATTTCGGGGAGTTCCTTACGGATGTTTGAGGGCGGAACCGGTTCTTCATGGGTGATCTTGTACAAGATGGAGAAGTAGTTGTCCCCGGGAAACGCCCTTTCTCCTGTCAGGAGTTCATACATCACACAACCCAGCGAAAAAATATCACTTTTGTCTTCCACCGGTTCTTCCTTGACCTGTTCGGGAGACATATAGGCCGGAGATCCGACGATTCCCCCCTGGAAAGGCACATCCGTTTCGATGAAGGCAATTCCGAAATCGGCGATCTTGATGGTCCCGTTACGGTCCAGCATCATGTTGGAAGGTTTGATATCCCGGTGAATCACGCCCCGCTTGTGGGCATAGTCGAGTGCCCTGCAAGCGGCAAAAACATATTCCAGAACCTTGGTTACCGGGAGGAGATTCTCTTTACGACAGTATTTGACGAGAGTGGGTCCGTCCACGTATTCCATGGCGATGTAGCAGAATTCTCCAAACATGCCGGCGTCGTAGATGGCGACGATGTTGGGTTGCATGAGCCGTCCGGCGGACTGGGCCTCGATAAAGAACCGCTCTCTGTATCTCTCTGCTTTGTTGCTTTCCAGGTCCGGTGACGGGCTGGAAATCTTGATGGCCACATCCCTTCGGATGTAGGGGTCCTGCCCCAGATAGACCATGCCCATGCTGCCCTGCCCCAGTTTATCCATGATCCTGTAGCGTCCGACGCGTCTCACACCGGAGAGTTCGGCAACGAAGGATTCATCCACCCTGCGAACATCCTTGTTCACCCCGAAAAACCGGGCCTTGAGCCAGCTGGTCAGGCCGTGCTTTCTTTCAGGATCAGAACCTTGTTTCAATTTTTCTTCCATGGCGGCAATACTTCACCTTTTCACATTGATTCTATCTAATAGGCTGACATTGTAAGAAGCTTAAGAAAATATTTTTCCTGATCAAAACAACCTGGCCTGTTCGAAAAGCCTTTGAACGTCCAGCCTGTTGACGGCATCCGTAAACAACTCCCCTATGGCCTTGTCGGCTCCCTTGGTGCCCACAACTTTGTATTTCTCGGTCTGGGCACTGATGTCCTAGGTGGCCAATAGCCTGCCCTCTTTGAGCAGTCTGGCTTCGTAACGCATTCTAGCCACCCAGTTCCTCTTGGCAAAATCGAGTGAAAATTCCTGGAGCACGATTTTCAGCTCGGGCGCCCCCGTTTCCGCCCCGTGAAGGACCTTCAAACCCATGTTTTCAAACCTGCGTTTGAACCCGTCTTTGATCATGTCCGTCAATTCATAAGGGCCGAGTCTGAAACCCGCTTCCTTGTACTTGGCGATACTGTAAATGATGTTTCCGGGAAAATGTTTGAATTCATTTCTGGCGCCCTCTTTGAGTATGCCCTTGGATCCCCTCGCGTCATCCATGGAAAAAATGACCTCATGGCCTGCCAGCTGATTCGAAGCGGCCGGGAGCCGGTAAAGGGCCTTCAATTCCGGTACCGTTGCACAGGAAACCGCCAGAAGAGCCAAAATGGAAATCCCCACCAGGAATCCCAAGACCTGATTTCTATCTTTCATCATCCCACCCTCCCTTCAATCACATCAAGAAACGCTGTTCGTTGTCAAGCCCGGTACATCCGTCCACTGTCCTTTCCTCTCCCATTCTTCCGAGGAAAGCATCCCCAAATCCGTCGGAGACAGGGCCACATTGGCACCTTTTATTGTCTGGCTCCTAGCGTATCTTTCCGAAAGCATATGTCAAGAAAAGAAAAACGGAAGCCCGTGTGCAAGGGGGTCAAACTCCTGATGCGGCAATGTCCTTTCCAACCGTTTCTCTCTTTTCCCTGGAAAGACAAAAAAAGAGGTAGAGAGAAAGCGACAGGAACACGCCATCCCTCAGCGCATACCACCACATGGACACAACAGATTCGGAGTCCCGGCTGATAACGAAACAGCCACAGTCAATATCCAGTCCTCTCAGAATAGCAGAAAGCAGCAGCACCAGGAAAGCCGACAGGAGGATATTGCAGAGGAGTACCGCCCCGGGGAGCCAGATCCCGGAGATCAAAAAAAGGCCCAGGATCATCTCCAGCCACGGCAGAACGATTGCCGTCAGATTGACAAGCAGGTTTGGAAAGACCTGGTAATGGTGGACCGTCTGAGCAAAGGCCGAGGGATAAATGATCTTGTCCAGGCTTGCATACAAAAATACAACCCCAAGCACGAACCGAACCAAGATGGGAATCAGGGGTCCTTTCACGGACCGTCCCCATGAGATACCGGTAGTCCCGTCCTCTTCCAGCGGGTCCAGCCGTTGACCAGAACCCGGACATTTTCATATCCCCTGAAATAAAGCTCCGTAGCCAGATTCATACTCAAATCGCAGCTTTCACCGTCGCAGTAGGCGACAATCGTGGCCTCCCGGGGAATGTGCGCCAGGACCTCATCGGCCAACTGTTCCACAGATTCCCATGGGAGGCTGTAAGCCCCCCGGATATGCCCTTCCCGGTAAGCCTCTAGGGAACGAGCATCAAGGAAAACAACACGGCTCGAGAGAAACGCTTTCCGTGCCTCTTCAAGGGAGATTTCACTGACGCTCTCGGGCCCCTCTGTCAACCGGGCCTCGGGTGTCCAGTCTTTTGCCAGGGGAATCCGCTCGTCCCGTAAGGAATTACCCAGCATTCCCAGGGCCGCTGCCAGGAGTACCATGATCCCGGCCTGCCGGTACATCTGGGTCCAGAAGCTCCTGGAATTGATTCCATCATTTTTCGCGCTGATGACCCGGGTCTCCCTAAAAAACCCAATCACTTTCGACAGATCTCATCACGGTTGATCATTGGCAGTTCCTTGTTCAGACGCATGACTTCCGGCTCATCCTCCAGCCAGTGCCGCAGATTGCCAAGGAGGCTGGCCACATAAGGGCTGCTGCTCCCGTCGCTAAGGTGATAGTTGACCCAGAGGCCATCCTTTTCGTAATTCACCAGGCCGGCCTCTTCCAGGATTTTCAGGTGCTTGGAAACCGTGGGCTGTGCCACTCCCAGGGCGGCCTGCATCTCGCAGACGCACATGGTCTTGTGCTGGAGCATCTTAATGATTTTGACCCTGTTGGGATCCGACAGGGCTTTGGTGACCTTGATGAATTGTTTCATAAGCAATCAACCTCACTAGTTATAGTCAAACCCGTACCAGGTACGCCGCAAGTATATTCCTTCACGGAAATATCTTGTATTTTCGGTTTTCTGTCAAGGGGAATTTCCGGGATATCAGGAGGGTGTATCACGAGAGTGAAGGCCCGGCGCATGAATCACAAAAGCTGTCCTTTTTACTCGCAGCACATAAAGTTCCCGGTGGTATCGAAGCCATCTCGAGCCGGGTCTTGATCACCCGGCTGATGACAGCCTGACTTGCGCCCGAAATGCGCCTGAAAATTACCACACCGACAACAATTCCCATGAAGAGGCCCACGGCAACGGCGATCGTCCCCCCGGCCTCATCACCGGAAAATCCGTTGGTCAATCCATAGGCCCCAATGACCCCGAGGATGGCGCCGACCGCAGGAATACCCGTCAGAGCGAAAACATTCTTTATCAATGCACCGGTCTCACGGTGAACCAGGACCCAGTCCCCCACATGGGCACCCGGCCTGTTCTCTGCCGCAATATTGACCGCGGAGCTGTCAGTAGTACAGTGACAGACCTTGTTGCTCACCTCTTCCGAAACCCCCGGTATACCCGTGCTTCCCGGTCGGATAAGGACCTCTGCTTCCCCGTTTTCCTTCAGGGCGGCCACGATACCTTCGTATTCAGCCATTTTTCTCACCATTTCCTTCCAACGAAGTCGCCTTATCGAACGCGCATAAAGAAGCGATCCTGACAATCTTTTTCAGCTGCTTTCTCATAGTGCACTTGGCACCTTACTCCGACATGGAC
>CAYOIU010000159.1:0-8866 GCA_964404085.1 uncultured Desulfobacteraceae bacterium
TCCGCTTCCGTATTGACTCCCCCAAACCAGGTGCCATTGTCCAAACGATTAGCAGATACGTTTGCACCGGCAATGGGGTCCCCACCATCACTTTTAACAAATCCGGAAATACTGCCTCCCTGTCCCAGAGAAAAGTTGATGCCTGGCATCTCAACGCCTGCGGAAACACCTACTTTCTTGGCCGAATCCCAGCTGAAAACGTTGTCGTAGTATTCGCCGGCGTATTCCGTGCCCGAGGCCATCACCATTAGCCGATAGTCCCCTGTGGGCAAGCCGGTCACCTGGTAAGTTCCGTTCGACTGGGTCGGGAAAGCTCCCCACCCATATCCCGTAGAATAGTCCCATACCTGCACTGTGACATCTGCCACAGGCTGTCCATCAGAATCACGGGTTACGGTACCTGAAATGGATCCGCCTTTTCCCAGTTGAAAATCGATCACGGAACCTACCACCGCTGGTTGTGAACTGTTGCAGTCGTAGTTTCCCCCATACCACTGGGGGACATAATTTTCTCCGTTACAGGACGCATTGGCCCAGATATACACATTGGCACCAAGCGGAAGTCCACCGATTTCATAATAACCGTTTTGATCTGTTTGGGTGCCATAGTAATGTCCCTGGTGACATTGATCAGCATAGACTTCAACGCAAACATTGGCGATGGGCGTTGTTGTGCCTTCCTCGTAGATATGGCCGGAAATAGTGCCGCCGGTTTCAAGGCTGAAATCTATATCGTCTCTCGGTGAACCGGCTGCCACAACCACTTCATCGGCGGTATCCCAGGAAGGCTTATCATTGTAGTATTTGGATACATACCCGGGTTCAAAGTTGTTATTGGCCTGGACCTTGTAGGTCCCGGGTGCCAGCCCGATAATGGAATAGGTCCCATCTGTCTGAGAGGCATAGGTGCCGAGACTGCTGGAGTCGGGGCTTATTCCGTGGGCGTGGACGCTGATCTGTGCATCGGTGATGACGGTAGAGCTGTCCGAAAGTACTGTGCCTGAAATGGACCCGCCAGGTTCCAGCGAGACATCGTTTCCCAACGATCCTACAGACACAGGTTGGGCACCATTACAGTCATACGCGCCGCCGGACCATTCAACGACGTAATTTAACCCTGAGCATCGAGGTTCGAATTGCAGATAAACATCCGTACCAAGCGGTAAACCGCGAATCGTATAGTTCCCATCCGAATCGGTCTGTGCACCATGAAAATGACCCTGGTGACAGAGCCCAGCGTAGGCGTTCACGCACACATTCTGGACACCCGTTCCACCGAATGTAACGGTTCCGGAAACACTTCCGCCCATGTCCAGTTGGAAGTCTACGCCGAGGGCACCGCCTGCTCCTAGTACCAACTGCTCGGCAGCGTTACAGTCCGATGTGCTTCCGCCACTGGTCCACCATTCCCTTATGTAGTCGGACTGATTCATATTGGATGTTCTGAGGATGTAGTTTCCGAGGGGCAGGCCCCTTAGGCTATATGTTCCGTTGGAAGGATCTGTCTGTATAGAGGTCACCCACTGGTTATCGTAGCAAGTGTTGCCCTGAAGCACTTCTATTTGTATGACCACGCCGGCAGGAAGTGCGCTTCCGTCTCCCTGATAAACCGTCCCGCTGATTTCAGCCCCCGAGTCCAGTTGGAAATCCCTGTTGTCTGCCAACCCGCCAGCCACCACATCTATAGATTGCGCCCCATGACAGTCAATGGAACTGGCAGGTGAGGCCCACCACTCATTGACCCAATCGGACTGGCCCATGTCGTCGGTCCTCACGAAGTATTGCCCAGGGGGCAATCCCACGACACTGTAGGTCCCGTCAGGATTCGTGATGGTGTCGCCAACCTGGTTCCATCCTCCACAGGGATCACCGGTGATAACCTGCACCCGGATTGAATCCGCAGTGATGGCTGACCCACCTGTATCCTTTACAGTACCCCTGATGGCTCCCGTGCCGGCCGGGGTAAAATCATTCGGGTCATTGGGGTTTGTCATGTTGTTGACTTCATCCCCGTCTTTGACCCAATCGTCGTCGCTGTCCCAATCGTTGGGGTCTGTGCTGTTCTCGTATTCCTGGCTGTTTGTGAGGCCATCATTATCAGGATCAAAATTGGCATCAGAGGGGTCGTAGGGGTTTAGTGAATGGTCAATCTCCCACTGTGTGGACATACTGTCATTATCCCCGTCCGGATCACACACATCCCCCAAGCCATCGAGATCGAAATTCGGCTGTTCGCTGACATGCGAACTCCCATTGATGTCGATCCAGTCGGAAGGGGGATTGAAATCAAACGGACAATTATCATCGATATTTGGTATGCCATCTCCGTCGTAATCGTTGTTCGGGCTCACCGTGAAGGTGGCGCTATCCTCATCGGAAAGTCCGCCGGGGTCCGTAGCCGTAAAGGTGACGATCTCAGTGCCAGTCCAGTTGGCTGGAATATCAATGGTGGCCACCCGGTTAACAATGCTCACCGTTAGGTCTGTGTTGCCGCTGTAAGTCCAGTTGATTTCGTCGTCTGCGTTGTCCACATCAGCCACATAGTCATCCAGATTGATGGTGGCAAAACTGGCGCCTTCGTCAATCGTTTGATCCGGAATGTCACTGACCACCGGCACTTTGTTTAACGGATTCACTCCTAACCATGGTTCAAAGGAAACGTAATCGCTGACCGCATCACCTGATCCGGGCCCAACCCCGGAAGGCCCGCTGGGATCACCCCAATAATTATAGGTAGCGTCTACGGTGACCGTTGTGCTGGCGTTGAATACAGCGTAATTGGTGTTACCGTAAAATGAATTTGCATTCGGTTCAGATCCGCCAATAGTCGGATTGGCATCATTGCGGCAATAAATGCCGCTACCGCCGTTGTTAGAGATGGTGTTGTTGCTGATCGTGGCCGTCGAATTGCTTATCTCAACGCCGTCCCACCCGTTGTTCGAGATGGTGTTGCCCGTTATCGTGGCGGCAGTCGAGTTGCTCACAACAATGCCCGAAGAGCTGTTGTTTATAATGGTGTTGTTAGAGATGCTGAGGTCAGCGGCTACATTGGTCAGCTGAATGCCGTGGCCGCCGCTTTCTTCAATCAGGTTGTTTTGAACCGTGATCGAGGCGCTGGCGATGTATACCGCTCCATTATTCCAGCTGCTGCCGCCATAGCGTACCACCACGTTGTCCAATACGCTGTCGATGCTGTCGGTGTTAAAATAAAGCCAATGCCAGTCGCCGCGCGCCGGGCTGCTCGCATCCCCGTCGCCGTTGGTGTCCCCGCCCACTTCATCGTCTTTTAGCGAGGTAAAATAAATCGTGCCGGCCGTGCCGTCGGCCTCCAGTGTGCCGTTGACCGTTAAACCGCCCCCGGCCGTAAACTTGACCACCACATTGGGTTCAATCGTCAACGTGGCACCAACGTTGATAGCGATATTCCCAGTGACGATATAGGGGCTTCCGGCAAGGGCCCAGGTTGTATCTGATGAAATGGTTCCGCTGACGTTGGTCCCCAAGGGATAGTCCAAGGGATCATTGGGGTCAGTACCGTAAGTGTTTACTTCCTCGCCGTCAGTAAAACCATCACCGTCGCTGTCGGGATTAAACGGGTCGGTGCCCGTATTATTTCCGTCCACGTAAATGTGGGTATTGGTTTCAACATCGTTGTCCAGTCCATCACCATCACAGTCTGCACTGGCGCATATCTTGGCGACAAAGGCGTCCTCGTCCCCATTCAGAGAAGTTTGTATTGGCAGGGAATCGGTCGGAAAATCATCTGAAAAGGTTTGGCCTGTGAAATGGGCGTTTCCTAGCGTGTCAAGGGCGATACCGATACCCGAGTCAATGTCACTGCCTCCCAGATAGGTGGAGTACGCAAGCGAAGCACCGTCTGCACTCATCTTAGAAACAAACGCATCGTTTGACCCACCTCCGTAGATCCCCTGTAGAGCGTCCTGGATAGGAAAGTCGGAAGAACTGTCGGTCCAGCCCGTTACATAAATACTCCCATCAGGAGCCAAGTCCATGCCCACGCAATAATCATCACCGCTTCCGCCAAGGTAGGTAGAGTAAACGAAGCCCGTGCCCGCTCCGTCAATCTTCGTTATGAAAACATCTTCTCCGCCTGCGTTTGTTTCCTGATAATAGTTCAATGTGGGAAAATCTGTTGAGTCGGTATTCCCTGATACGAAGATGTTCCCCGCGGAATCTACCTTGAGATTAGCGCCTTTGTCATCTCCAGTTCCTCCCAGGTAAGTCGAGTAAACAAGTGCTGTACCGGTTGCATTAACCTCCGTTATGAAAACATCTTCTCCTCCTGCGTTTGTGCCTTGATCCGCACCCACCGTGGGAAAGTCCGAAGACGCTGTTGTCCCTGCCACATAGGCGTTGCCGTTCGCATCCACACCGATGCCCCGGGCACGGTCCTCCCCATCTCCGCCCAGGTAGGTGGAGTAGACAAGGGAATCGCCCCCCGGACTCATCTTCGTGATAAAAGCGTCGTTTGAACCACCTCCGTAGATCTCCTGTAGAGCGTCCTGGATAGGAAAGTTCAAAGAGTTGGTTTTACCAACCACGTACGCATTCCCGGCAGAATCCAGCGCAATACCGCTTCCAAAGTCATCCCCATTGCCGCCGAGATAGGTGGAATAAAGAAGCATAGAGCCATCTGCACTGATCTTCGTGACAAAGGCGTTATAGAAACCTGTGTCTGAAACGGATACTTGAAAGCTTCCTGAAGTAGTTGGAAAGTCCGCTGAATTGGTGTTACCCGTCACATAGGCATTGCCCGAAAAGTCTACGGCAATGGCAGCGCCGACTTCCGTGCTAGCACCACCCAAATATGTGGAATAGATCAGAAATGAACCGCTAGCGTCGATCTTGGCAACGAAAGCGTCCTGGCTGCCTCCCCCGTAAGAACCCAGGGCGGCCGAGGGGAAGTCCGCGCCAGAAGCAGTCACGCCTGTGACATAGGCGTTCCCGGCCGCATCCACAGCAATGGCTTGGCCGTAGTCAGTGTCGCTCCCCCCTAGATAGGTAGAATACACAAGGATCGGGTCGATAATAAGTGGTCGTGAGCGGTCATACTCCCCTGCCCTGAATCCATAGGTGTCCTTTTCCAGGCAATAGGCCACCTGCACGCTTCTCTTCTTCCCTTCGACCATCTGGTAGGCTATGGGCTTGCTGAATTGCACGGGGCCGAGGCCGGTTTCGACCTCAAGCTCACCTTTGTCATTGATCTTCAGGGAGCCGGCCCCGTCTATTTTCAGCTTTATCTTCCTGGGATCAGCGCCGGGCAGAACTGTGAATACTTTTTCCAGGGTCTTTCCGTAGGCCTTGAGGGAAAGCGCTATCCCTTCGTAGACATCCCCCATCTTCACACTATGAAAAGTAGGGAGTCCTGTTTTCCACTTATTCCTGTCCTTTCCTATAAAGTAGTTGACCAGCGTTTTGGCCCGATCCGACCCTTCGGGTTTCATGCCTGACGCGCCCACAAGCCTTTCTCGGACCGTGCAGGTCTTCCTCTCAGTCCTTTTCGCAAGCGATTCTTCCGATTTTTTGCCAGGGACGGATCTGGAAAAGGAATAGACCATTTCCCCATTCTTGGTCACATACGCAGTGCCCCCAAAGGTCTGGGCATAAAACTGCACGCGCTCGTCCTTAATTTGCCCCTCATTGCTAATAAACGGCAAATTGAGCTTCAGTGCCTTTTGGACAATTGCTTTCTTATTGTTTACTTTCTTTCGTTCGGCAGAATTTGATTGAACGGCTGCAAATACACCCGAACTCATGAAGAAAGTCAGACCCAAAAGAATGACCCCAAAAGCGCTCAATGGATTTCCCTTTTTCATTTTGAAATCCTCTTTCATTGTCCCATTTTCGCTGATGGGACCGTTATCAGAAGGAACGGTGAAAAAAACTTCAGTCCTTTGCAAAAACTGCAATGCCATCCGACACTTTGAAGAGGGATGGTATTTTGATTTCTTAACTCACGCGCTTTCGGCCTTTGGCCTCACTAGAAACACAGATCTATTAGAGAGAAACGTTTCTTCTTTTTGTTTTTAAACCTTTGCGATCTCTGCGCCTCTGTGTGAGATAATGCTTTTGCTTTTTTCTTTTTTTTGTCTCACGCCCGCTTACGTTGTTCGCTCGAGACGCAGGGCTATCAGAGAAAATCTTTTTGTTCTTTGTTTCCTAAACTCAGTTGTCTCCTTGCCGGGGCGTCTTGTCCCGCCACAGTCCTAACGACGGCGGAAGCTTCGTGCGAAGACCGGTGCGCCTCTGTGTGAGATAATTCTTTCTGTTTTCCCTCGAAATTCTAAAAGTAAATACTCAAGCCGACCCCTATGTATTCTGATTTCATAGCATTGTTTGACCCGGCGAACCTGTTTCTGTACGAGACGGAGACGTTGAGCGGAACAGGAAATTTCTTGGCCTTGTAAAGCGGCAGCGTGGAATAAGACAGGCTCAATATGCCCACGTGTTCCGTGTAATCCGTCTCCTCTTCCAGGGATTCGTAGGCAAAACCCATGTCTCCCGAGATGCTGTCTTTAAAGCCAAAACCGTATTTGTAGAGCAGCGAGATGTTGAGCCCTTCTGCGATCTGGTAAGCGGCCGAACCTTCCAGTTCGATGGTGTCACCAAGGTCCCTATCCACTTTTTCTCGATTGGACGTCAGGACGTCGTTCACATCTTCCAGGACCCGCTTTGTCTCTGTATCGGGAAGATAAAGGTCGTATCGGAAGGTAGCATTGAGGACGAGATTCTTGATGCCCACATAGTCGTTGTTCAACTGGAAAAGCAGTGCCCAGGCGCCCGCTCCCAAAGGGTAGTCCACCAGATCGTCAGGATCATCTTTCTCGCCCGTCGGGACCCTGACTCCACCAGTAAAGGCCAACCGCCAGTCCGCGGTTTTCAGATACTGATATCTGCAACCGACCTCAATGTCCGAAATCCCGCTGCCCGACCATTTCTTGATGGGTTTGTAGCCGTACCCGGGGATGTCTACTGAACCGTCGCCATTGATATCAAGGCCTTTCCCTATGAGATTCTGAGCGTCGTCGGTAGTGAGAGGAACGGTATCCTCGACGCCAATGGGGGCCAGCGTGTTGAGCGAGACGCTTTTTCCCACAGTGGCATTGGTTGTAACCAGTGTGGCATCAACATCATTGGTGACATTCCAGTAAGGAACCATGATTCCCACCGTCAATTTATCCGTGATTCCATATTGATAGGAGAACTCGAAGATCTTAAAATCATATTCAAAAGAGATATCGGTCCGACCGATGTTCGCAAAACCGGCGGGAAGCCCGGCTGCCGCTTCCACCAGGGCCAGGGCCGGGAAGACACTGCTATCCAACGTGTCATTGAAATCCGCGGCAACATCCTCATTATTCCCGTCCGGGTCATAGCGTTCATCAATGGGCATGTAAAACTTTCCATTGACTCCAGCCCGCGATATACCCTTCGGCAAGACCTCGGCATTATCCGCGTAAGCGCTATTCAGACCTGCCTGGTAAGCGAGAAGTACAAAAAGACCTGCAACCGCTATTCTTTTCAGCATGCCCATACCTCCTGTTTCTGTCTGTCAACCTGAATCAATCCAATGAAACTTATCGTTACCGGATTGACCTATCAGCTCAAGAAAAAGGAAATTACGTTTTGGAAGTACCTCCCCTGCATGTATTGAGCAATAGGGCTTGGTTTCAAGGTCATAGGTTCAATATCAAGCTCGAAGTTCATAGGTCTCATGGGTGTTGCAATAGGTAGGTGTTGCCGGAGGGGCAATATTGGGATGGATCAGCCGGCAGACATCGCCGGCCGGAAAAGGTGTGTATCGAAATAGTCAAAAACCGGGTGTTAGGTATCGCGCATCAACCGCATGCGCGACCTTCTTTTCAAACCACTTCAGTCCAGTAACAGCCCCTCCCTTTTGCCCGTTCCTCCGAGCACAGCCATTACTTTCCGTGTTTTTCTCCTGCTTCCTCAATTCCTCTTGAATATCGAGCATGATGGTTTGGACATTAGCTTTGTTTGCAAGCTGAAAATCCAAACACTGTTCGATCATTTGGAACTGCTAAAGTACGATGGTGGTCCTGGCCATCTGATACCTAATGCTGAATGATCGCGCATAAGCCTATTTACAGTATCATTAATTTAAGGCAAATTACGTGCCAAGCTTGCAGTGAACAAAATATATTCTTTCATTCCAAATAGTTAGGCAATAATTTGAGCGCCATGATTCCAATGGAAGAGGAAAAAAGGCCGTTTTATAAGCAGTTTGAGTTCACTAAATAGAACACAATTACATATTATTGTGGTAAACAATTATATACCAAGAATTTCAGCTCCCAAAAGAGATAATCACCCTGAAGTCTCTCATGATCACTGATCCACTATTCTCCTAATCGAACGTGTCGCACTCATACGCAACGGGGCAGGAATCATTGAAGAGAATCAACTTTGAGAATTGTCAGTTTACGCCACAGGCTTTACTGAAAGCAATCCGGGAAAACACTGATTTTTTGTGGGGAAAACACTTACAGAACTGCAATGGAGGGCTAGGAAGCAGAAATGGCGGACACAAACTCCATTTTTTCAGTGCATCAGATCTATCAGGATAGGGGTGCAGTGGAAAAACAATCAATCGGCATCTGAAGTTAACCCACTCCGGATGGCATATCTGGTCAATTCAGCCACGTTTTTTACACCCAGTTTTTGCATGATCCGGTGTCTGTGTGTCTCTACCGTCTTTGGGCTGATAAAAAGGGCGGAAGCTATTTCTTTGGAAGTCTTTCCCTCCGCCACCAGTTGAAGGACTTCCTTTTCCCGGGCCGTCAGGGGAGGCCGGTGAAGCAGAGCCCCATTGGTTACCTTGTCA
>CAYOIU010000160.1:0-8750 GCA_964404085.1 uncultured Desulfobacteraceae bacterium
ACACCTTTTGACCAAGCCAGTGGGCGGTGTATCCCTTCCAGAAACGTTCCGAATCAAGGTGTCGCGTTCCGTCTTTTCCCAGGATAAAAGTCCGGCCGCCTTCAGTTATCAGAGTGCCTTTTACGACGTCTTCAGCCATTCAACAACCCGTTTATTTCCATTTTTCCTTTGACATTCTACTAAGTTAGTATTACTGAGTGGATAAGCATACCATCATCTCCTTATCCTGTTCAAGGACAAAAAGTGTCGATACCCCTTGAACATTCGCCGACAAATTGATCGATGCCGGAGGAAAAACAATCAGGGCCTATGATTGAAAAAGGCCTTGGGCCGATAATCCGAGCACAAACAACCTGTTTTCTGGAGAGAAGGGAAAAAATGACCTGCCGGCACAACAAAGCCGTATTGATAAGAGGAGGTGGAGACCTGGCATCAGGGGTCGCATGGCGGCTCCACCACTGCGGTTTCAAGGTCCTGGTGACCGAGATTGAAAAGCCCATGGCGGTCCGCAGGAAGGTATCATTTTGCGAAGCTGTCTACGACGGCACAGCCGTGGTGGAAGGCGTGGCGGCCGTCCTGGTCAGGAAACCTGACGAAGCCCGAGAGATCTGGAACCGGGGCCAAATCCCGGTGATCGTGGATCCCCTGTTTCGATACCGGAATACCTTCGCTCCTGCCGTGCTGATAGACGCCATTCTTGCCAAGAAAAACCTTGGAACATCGATCAACGATGCTCCCCTGGTCATCGCCCTGGGCCCGGGCTTCGAAGCAGGTGCAGACGCCCACTTCGTGGTGGAAACCAACCGGGGCCACCGGCTGGGGAGACTCCTTTCATCCGGAAAGGCCGAACCCGACACAGGCGTGCCGGGATCCGTGATGGGCCATGCTTCCGACAGGGTCATCCGTGCCCCGGTGGACGGACAGTGGCAAAATCGCCTGGACATCGGGGACACGGTTCACAAAGAGGACATGGTGGGCGGTGTGGAAGGGACCCCGGTGAGGGCGTCGATCGATGGAACGATTCGGGGGCTCATCCACCCTGGAGTGATGGTCAATAAGGGCCTGAAGATCGGCGACATTGACCCGCGTCTGGACCGGGAAAACTGCTACACCATCTCCGAAAAGGCCCTCGCCATCGCAGGCGGGGTAATGGAGGGGATATTGAGAAAATACGGCCCCCTCCTCTTAGAACCGTAGGCTCACCGATTCCCCCTTTTTTATACCTCAACGGAGGGCAACCCCAGCCCCTTTCGCTTCTGCTCGATATGACGTCGAATGAGCACGGCCGCCTTTTCCGGATCGGGTTCCACGGCAAAACAGGCGCCCACCGCATCGTTGAGGCCGGCCGTCGCTATATTCACCACATTGGCACTTCCTGTTATGGGTGGCGTGGGCCCGAGCACAGTGAAGATCCCCGAGGCCACCACGTAGACCCCGATGGAAATGGCCTTTTCCGAATACCACTCGGGAGCAGCACCGGCCAGGGGGAGATCGCTGATATCCGTCCCCAGGGTATTGGCAAGGGCGGCGGCCAGGACCAGGATGCGGACGTTATCCACGCAGCTCCCCACATGCAGGACCGGCGGAATCCCCAGGGCGCCGCACACCTCCTTGAGACCGGGCCCGGCAAACTGGATGGCCTCCGGCACCTTCAGGCCAGCCTTTGCATTAGCTATGCCGGCACATCCCGTGTCCAGGACCAGGATATCATTCTCAATGAGCCTTTTCGTCAGGGTGACGTGCCCGTAATCATGCTTGATCTTGGGGTTGTTGCATCCCACGATGCCTGCGGCCCCCCTGATCTTTCCCGCCTTCAGGGCCTCTATCAGGGGATCGGGTGTTCCGCCGAGAGCGGCCAGAATCGCCTCGACTGAAAACCCCGACATGCACTTGACCGGCTCAACCGGGATATAGACCCTGTCAGGATTCCGGCTCTCAAAATTTTCCACCGCTCTCCTGACCAGATCCCGGGCCAGTTCTCTGGCATTTTCAGGATGGAATTCGTTATGCTCCATTTCGGGAAATTTGGCCTTGTCACTGGTGGATATCATCAGGGTGTGGAAACACTTTGCTACATGCCCCAGGGAAGGCATGATGCACTGATAATCCACGAGCATCATCTCAACCGCGCCGGTCACCAGTACCAGTTCCGTCATGAGATGGTTGCCCGCCATGGGAACGCCATGGCGCATAAGCAGTTCACTCCCGGTGCAGCAAACGCCCGTCAGATTGATCCCTTTTGCGCCTTTTTCCTTGGCGAGTTGGATAAGGTCTTCATCCTCCGTTGCCTGGAGGATCATTTCCGAGACGACCGGGTTGTGTCCGTGCACAATGACGTTGACCTGGTCTTCTTTCAAGACCCCCATGTTGACGGTGGAAGTAACGGGCTTGGGGGTGCCAAACAGGATATCCGAAACCTCCGTCGCGATGAGGGACCCTCCCCATCCATCGGACAGCGCGTTTCGCAAGCCGTGAAGGAGGACATTCAGCCAGTCATTGTCCACCCCCATGTGGGTCCTGTGCATCATCTCGGACGTCTCTCGATCAATGCCTCGCGGAGTGATTCCCAGTTTTTCCCATGTATCCAAACGTTTTTTGGGCACCCTGGAAATCAGTTGAAGACCTTTCTTCCGTGTACCATAGTCCTCCTGCATGGCATACGCCAGTTCGCCTGCAACAGCGGAAGCATCCTTCCCTTCACTACTTACTCCGTATTCCGCTGCTACCCGCATGAGTTTCTCAGGATCGCCGATTTCGTATCCCGGGGCTTTTCCCTCACTCACCTTTTCCAATACCTCCACCAGGTCGCGGCCATGGTCGGAATGGGACGCAGCACCAGCCGCGATCATCCTCCCGAAATTGCGGGCAACAATAATATCCGCATCAGCACCGCACACACCCTTTTGCGGCCCTTCGCCAAACGGGTCCACCCGACAAGGTCCCATAGCACAGTTGCGGCAGCTCAGGCCCATCTCGCAATATCCGCACTGGGGCAACTGGTCCTCAAACCGATCCCAAACGGTCTCGACCTGTTCCTGCTCCGCCTTTCCCAGCATCAGTTGACCGTCACGTGTGATGGTATACTTCTCGAATTTCTTGGTCTTATCGCTCATGGCTATTCCTCCTCCCTTCCCGCAATTAGGCCTCGCGACCGGATAATTCAATCTGGGCTTTTTTCAAGGCATTCAAGAGAACAAAACCGGGAGATTCGCTTACTCCACGCTCTTCGGCCCCTGCGGATACCCGTCTTGCCATCTCGTCCGTCTTTCTCTTCAAGGAAGCGCTCTGTTCCTCAAAGGTGAGGGCGCCGCATTTGCAAACTTCCACACACGCGGGAACCAGACCCTTGGCCCGGCGGTCCACACAATTGTCGCATTTTACCGCTATGGCCTTTCCCGGAGGCCCCAGGCTGTCCTCGTGGTAACGAATCACGCCAAAGGGGCACGCCATGGCACAGGTGGCGCAATTGATACATTTTTCCACATCGATGAGCACGGTGTTCCACGTCTCTTCCCGATAGATGGCCCCGGGGAGACAGACCATCATGCACGGTGCCGGATCACAGTGCCGGCACCGGTTCGGGAAACCCTCCCGATAGAGCCCCGCCCCCAAATGGATCCTCGGCTTGGGAAGCGGGCTTTCCCCAAGGGCCGCCAGGAGATTTTTTGTCTTGGAATGGGCCGTGGCACATGCCACCATACACTGCATGCATCCCACACACCTTTCCGGGTGAATCACCACTTCTTTCATGGGCCTTTCCTCCTTTCCTTTCACTTTTTTGATCCTCAACCAGTTAGCGCCGGCTGCATTCCGGGCAAGAGCATGGAAAAATCAAAACGCGGATCCAACAGCCTCTCCTTTAACAGGGTTATCGGCATCTGCCGTTCCATCAGAGCAAGGAGGACCCCTCCCTTCTCGACCCGGTTCAACATGACGAGGCCTTTCAGCACATCCCCTTCAAAGACGAGTTTTCGATAGGTCTTTCGTCGCCGGTCTTCCTCTTCCAAGATCTCATAGCCCCCTTCCGGGGGCGGGTTAACCAGACCGCCACTCAGCATATCCAGATCTCCGATTCGCACCACATTGCGGCCCATTCCCCCCCGGTAGGGAACATTTCTGCCGGCCATGTTCATCCCGGCCACAAGGCCCTGTTCACCCGCAACGGGCCAGATGCCATTTACCTTTCTCTGCCCGAATACAACGTCCATGGCCTCTGCCACATCTCCGGCCGCGTAGATACCCTTCTCATCTGTTTCCAGAAAATCGTCCACCAGGATTCCCTGTCCCACCCGAATCCGTCCATCTTCCATGGAAGGAACAGCAGGTCGGGAACCCACGGCCACGACAACCAGGTCACAGGATACCCTTGACCCGTCATCCAGCAAGGCCTCCCTGACCCGCCCGTCTCCTTCGAAAGCCGTGACTGTCACCCCCATCTTCAATGCGATTCCCATCGCCTCCAGCCTCCGGGCGATGACGATCCCGGATTTCCGGTCTGTCACCAGGGGCAGGGGGTGAGAAAGCTTTTCGACCATGGTGACGCTTACTCCCCTCCCGTTGAGGGCATGGGCCGCCTTGAGTCCCACCAGTCCCCCGCCGATTACCAGAGCACTGTTTACGTTCGGCAGGACCTCCAGAATAGCTTCCACATCTCTTCGGTTCCTCATGGAGAAGATGTTGCCCAGATCGGATCCATCCGCCTTGATATCCATCGGATTC
Organism: uncultured Desulfobacteraceae bacterium; assembly: GCA_964404085.1. Taxonomy (GTDB): domain Bacteria; phylum Desulfobacterota; class DSM-4660; order Desulfatiglandales; family Desulfatiglandaceae; genus CAYUCJ01. The sequence goes on from CAYOIU010000160.1 coordinate 4,720, forward strand.
GCGCCGGTCGCGATAAGGAGCCGATCAAACGGGATGGCTTTCCCCGAGGTCATTTCAAGGTTTTTTTCCCCGAAACGAATCAGGCTCACACGTTCTCCGGCCAGAAGATCGATGTCAAGAGAACGAAAATCGTTCGCTTTACGAATCGTCATCCGATCAGGGGGTGTGGTCCCTTCCAGCAACATGCTGATCATGGGCCGGCAGTAAGGCAGAAAAGATTCATCCCCGATCAGTGTGATGGAACCGTCCGGATCCAAGCTGCGAATGGTCTCGGCGGCCATGGTCCCCGCAATCCCGGTACCAATGATCACATGTCTCATAGTCTGCCTCCTTTACGAAGGTTCCAAGATCAGGCAATGGACAATAACGAACGGAAGAAACTGCAGCAATTTGTGGTTGTGGAACTGAGAAAAAACATGAAGGAGCGGGCTGGTGAGTGGGAGCAGCAGGTTGATGCAGGGCGATGGAGAGAGATCACGCGAACCCAGCGTGCGATCCAGCTTGCATCCTCATGAAAAACTACTTCCATGAAGAAGATGAGTCAAGGAAAAACCATACCCGAATTCCGGCGCGGAGGACAGCGCTGAGCGATGCGGCGCTATTACTCCTCGTGTCTATCCAATTGCTCGGCTTCTAAAAGCTTCTCGACATCGATTTTGTCTTGCGACCTTCCGCTCGCTTTCTTTGCCCTGATCAGGTCGGACCTGGAAATAAATGGGATCCTAAGGTCATCCAACTCAACCACCTCACGGTTTTTCCAAGCCTCTTCAAATTCGATCCCCGGAATCGACATCATAATATCAACACGTAAAGGTGGTCTTCCCATTTGATAGAAGTAGTCCTGGTGGGTGAAGTCATCTTCGGTAAGATTTGTCAATGGTGCGCCAAATGCCTTCAATGCGGCGTAAACAGCATTTGCATTCGCTGGGTCAGTCGCTATCCAAATACCAAGATCTTTAGTGAATCGTGGCTCGCTGTATTTCATTACCGCGTAACCACCTACGATGAGATAACGACCCTCATGCTTTTCGAAAAGACTCAACAGTTCTTTGAAGTCGGAACTCGTCAGCATCTTTACCTCGAATCAAAAGATAGTCATTCAGCATTTCCCGTACTGCCTCAAAGATAGCACGGTCTCCTTGAGATTGCCAAAAACGAATATCGAATGAACGCCGGTCATCAGCTATACGCTGATAATTTTCTTCAATTGATCTCATCTTTCTCTCCTGCCAAGCGTGGAGATAAGCTGCAGCGACTCAAAGCTGGAGGCTTATGATTGAGACAAATCAATCTTGCAATTGTTCCGTGGAGAGGCCCATTGCACGAGCAAGATTTTCAATTAAAATTCAATTGGTTCGGAAACTGTATTAGCTGCCTCTTCCTCTTCTGCTATTAGAAAATCAATTATTTGTCTTTTGTCTGTCTCTGGTTTAAATAACTCCCGGAGAGCATAATAAGCCTCATACCCGTCAGGCTTTGTGGAATAATAAAAATCTTTGGCTAATTCTGTAAATGTATCAAGGCCTTCTTGGTCAACACATGCTTGAGTGTAGTAAGTTATGAGTATACTGAGTATGTTTTCGAACTCATGGAAGAATGACAAGTCAGAGAGGAGGTCAATTCTGCCGAGATAATTGTCCAAGCCATACATGAGGAGGGATTTAAGATTTTTGTTGGCTTCTCTGAAGTATTTCCTGATGAGAGGATAGTTCGGATTCTCTGCAGCCTTTTCTTCAGAGTAACTTTCAAATATTTCTTTTGATAATTTCGTTTCATTTTCAAAATAAGCGACAAGATCTCTCTGTCGCTGGTTTTCTGCCCTGGCATTTCTTTCTTCTATTTCTTCATAATCATCCTCTTCAAAGTACTTGAACCCCAGTTCCTCCATTTTGGCAACATAGTCTCTGGGATGGTCACGAAAAATTTCATCCACTTTGTCAAAAATGATTTCGTTTCTTACTTTTTCGTAGTCATCAAGTACGGAATCTTCGTCTTTTTTGTCCATTTTGGGATAGCTCCAGTTTTCTATTCTCGGGGCTGATTAATCGCGGATTCCAGGGCTCGTATATCTCGAATTCCCCTAACACCACCGGAAACATCTATGATCCTATCGTGTAATTGGAAAATTTCACGAAGAGAAAGGTAGCGCATTAGGCCAACCGTTTATAAAGTTCTTTGTTTTTAGAGATGACTTTTCGCATAGTCTCTTCGAATTCAGGGTCAGGCTGGCCAATTAGTTCCTCAATAGAGGCGGTTACAAATTGATCCGGCAAAATTCCGAACTTCTCGGCCTTCTTCCGAAGCAATGCTGCCTTGGAGTCGTCTATTTCAACTGTTATTCTCGCCATAATTATTTCCCTCAATCATTAAATATTAATAATCTCATTATAGCTCAAAAAATATTAATACTCAATGCTATTGATTTTCACATAAAGGACTGAGCTAATCAGTCGCGCGCCATTTGCTCCGGCTGAATTGGCCTTGATATGTCTGCCCGTTATTTCCCATTGATTGATTCCAGGATTTGCTTAAAACTCTCGACACCTGCTTCAAGGTTTTCGATGATCTCTTCACCGCAGGGTGTGGCAGAAACTCCAGACTTTTGAAACGATGCTTGCGGTGTTGTTCATTTTATTTTTTCTCTTTGGTTGAATAGTATTTTTGTTATGGGCTTGTGGGTTTGTCCGGAATTCTCGGCTTCAGAAGACTTTGTTTCAATAAAGGCTGGAGGAGGTCCCCGTTTACCCTTTCACCTTTTCACACTATTCCAACTTCTTAAATTGAATTCTCAGCGCTTTTCCTTCTTTAACACATTTCCTGAAAGTTTTTTCATGATGACGTGGATAAAGATTTCTTTTATTATATCCGATGGATCTAAGAGCCTTTTCCAAGCTTATTGCCCTTTGTTCAAGTTCCATATAGGAGACAAGCTTAATTGCCGCCTGATCGCAAGTGCAAAAAACTAATTCTTCAGTTTGAATCAAATATGCTATTGACGTGGATTCTCCGGGATCTATTCCCAATCTCGATTCTCTTGCTTCCCATTGTACCTTTCTCAGACTTTCAAGATCAACGTCTTCAATTATCGTAGCATCTTTAATGTCAATTTTGGTTCTTGCCCTGTCCTTTTTGTAATATCTTGCTTCCTCAAAAACAGTTCGCGTCAGGAAGACATCATAGGCCTTGTTTATTTTTCCGAACAAGTTAAGACTATGGAGGTCAATGACGGCATCGGCATCAAGCAGCAACAATTTTCGCATAATTCTCTTCACCAAATCCCGCAGCGGCAAGATAGCCGTCTATTTCAGTGCGATCTATTTCAAGATATCCGGCGAAAACGCCTCTTGAAATCTTACCTTGCATAAGGCATCTGCATGCAAGAGATATAAATCGTGAAGGGAACTTGGACGGCCTCTCTTTGCTATATATCCCTTGGCGCATATCGCGATCAAGATTACGGAAATTCGGAGTTTCCAAAACCTTTGATGCAAGTGCCTTTTTGATTACTTTCAGATTAACCAGTCTCCAAAGAACCGCATCTGTTGAGACACCGAACTCTTTAGCCAGTTCGATGATATCAACTAATCTGATCTCGTTGTCGGTAGACGTCTCTTTGAGTCCCTCCCGGAGATGACTTTCAGGCAAGAGCAAGCTTGAAGCAAAGATGTCTGCGTATTGCTCCGGCCTGGTTTTTGTTGCGCCGTTACCAATCTCTTCAGGTGAGAAAACATTCCAGGTTATAATGTGAAACAACTCATGCGCCAGATCAAAATTTCTTCTCCAGGGAGCGTCATTGGCGTTGATGAGAATGCCTACCCCTAAAGCATTGCTCACGACACTGGCTCCGGAAACACCATCTCCCAAAGGCAAATGAAGGATTTTGAAGCGAAGTTTATTCTCGAGAACGTTAAGCAGATTCAGCGAAGGGCGAGAACCCAGGTCAAGAAAGATATGAATATCGGCGCCGAGTTTATCGGCCTGCTCAAAGCCATTTACGGAAAAATCATCCCTGTCATAATTTTTCTGGACAT
>CAYOIU010000161.1:0-3811 GCA_964404085.1 uncultured Desulfobacteraceae bacterium
TCAAGTTCCCCCCCTGCACCCCTGCCGGAATCCAGGAAATGATTGTCCGTGCCGGTGTTGAGACCAGCGGTGCGGAGGTGGTGGTCGTCGGGCGTTCCAATATTGTCGGAAAACCCATTGCCAATATGATGCTCCAGAAAGGACCCGGCGCCAATTCCACGGTGACGGTCGTTCACACGCGGACCAAAGACCTGGCTGCTCACTGCAAGGGTGCTGATATCCTTATTGTTGCCGCAGGTGTTCCGGGCTTGGTCAAACCTGAGTGGATCAAACCCGGGGCTTGTGTTATTGATGTTGGAGTGAACCGTGTGGGAGAAAAGATCAGCGAGAAGACCGGGAAGAAGATAGCGATTCTGCGTGGGGATGTGGATTTTGACGCGGCCAAGGAGATTGCAGGGTCGATCACCCCGGTACCCGGGGGTGTTGGTCCAATGACCATTACCATGCTTATGAAGAACACTTTGAAGTCACTGAAGTTCAGCCTCGGGATTGCATAATATCGAAAGTTTTCAGAAGTGGGCGAACCTGTGACGTAAAGCCCGAGAGAAATAGTTGGGGGATGGAGAAAAACCATCCCCCTTTTTTCGCTGCGCCTTCCAGCCGAAAAAGGGAAAGCCGTTGACAACGACCGGCCGGTGTGGAGTAATATGCACATATGCGAACATCGACAAAAGATGACTTCGTAAAAAGCTGGTTTATGCCGCAATCGACCGCCTATGCACACCGAAGCGGAGCGGAACCTGACACTCTTTTTCAGACGCTTTCTAAACACGCCGGAGGAGATGGACGCCCATTCGGGGTTTTGCGGTATGCAATAGAGATGCGTATGGTTTATGGAGGCGTAAACCCCAAATAGCCGTCCATGTCGGAGTTGGCTGCCAAGTGCACTATGAGAAAGCGTCTGAAAAAGACCGTCAGGTTCTCCTCCTGAGCTCAGATGAATAAGACCACTTTAATGCAAGAGAAATAAATTAAGGATGAGGGAGTAGATCATGTCGAACACCGTCGTAGTAGGAACCCAATGGGGTGATGAAGGAAAGGGAAAGGTCGTCGACCTCCTTACAGCCCAGGCAGACCTTGTGGTGCGTTTCCAGGGGGGGAACAACGCAGGGCACACCCTGGTAGTTGAAGGAAACAAGTTTATTTTTCACCTTATCCCTTCAGGGATACTCTACGAAGGAAAAAAGTGCCTGATCGGAAATGGTGTGGTCGTGGACCTCCAGGTCCTGCTGGATGAGATCGAGAGACTCCACGGGGCGGGCATCGAGATCGGACCCGAAAGACTCTCCTTGAGCGAGAAGGCCCATATCATCATGCCCTACCACAAGGCCCTAGATCTGGCCAGGGAAGAGGCCAGAGGGAAAGAGAAGATCGGGACCACCGGACGTGGGATCGGTCCCTGCTACGAAGACAAGGCGGCCCGCACCGGTATCAGGGCCATTGACCTGACCGAGCCGGATACCTTGAAGCGAAAGATCGAGACGAGTTTAAAGGAAAAAAATTTCTACCTGACCCGGTTCCTGGGGAGTGAGGGGCTAAGCGTGGATGACGTTTTAAAGGAGACCCTTGAGCTGGGCAGGAAAATAGCGCCTTTCCTTTCCGATGTATCCGTGGAACTGGGGGAGGCGTTGAAAGCGGGAAAAAAGGTGCTTTTTGAGGGGGCCCAGGGGACGCACCTGGATATAGATCACGGCACCTATCCCTTTGTGACATCTTCCAACCCGGTGGCGGGGGCCGCGTGCGCCGGGACGGGAATAGGGCCGGGGCAACTTCACCACGTCGTCGGCATCGTGAAGGCCTATACGACACGGGTGGGTGCGGGACCCTTTGTGACTGAACTCACCGACCGGACGGGGGACTACATACAGGAGAAGGGGATGGAATTCGGTTCCACCACCGGCCGGCGCAGGCGGTGCGGGTGGCTTGATCTCGTGGTGGTTCGGGATTCGGCCAGGTTGAACGGACTGAACAGCCTGGCCATCACCAAGCTGGATGTCCTGACCGGTCTGGAGACCCTGAAGGCCTGTGTGGGTTACGAAGTGGCGGGGAGGAGGGTCGAAACACGACCGGCAAGCCTTGTCCAATTCGCTCGATGCAAACCCGTTTACGCGGAACTCCCGGGCTGGAAGGAAGACATTTCCGGCGTCAGGGAAGTGGCGGATTTACCGCCGCAGGCCAGGGACTATCTGAACCTGATCGAGAAGGAAACAACCGTTCCCATATCCGTGATCTCCGTTGGACCGGCACGGGATGAGACCATTATGATAAAGAATCCGTTCCAGAGCTGATGACTTCCAAAAAAGTTTATTTAGTCGTTTAAAACCCCGCCCTCTGGGCGGGGTCAGAGTCATTTGGCTCTGCCTTAAAAATGCTTTTGAAATCGCGGTGGCGAAGCCATGAATCGGGCGTAAGGCCCCGGCCTCTGGCCGGGGATAGTCCGATTCAAGCGATTTCTTTACTTATGCAGTAAATGGCAACCTATGAACTGGGAGGTGAACGAGAACCTGAAAATCTTCTTCACACGCTTTCTAAACACTTCGGTGGAGATGGACGTCTATTTTGGGGTTTAATGGTATCCAATTGAAAAGCGCGAGGATTCTGGAGGGTAAAGCCCAAATAGCCGTCCATTGCGGCCGTCGTTGCCAAGTGCACTATGAGAAAGCATCTGAAAAAGATTTCCAGGTTCTCATTCTGAGTTGGGATTCAGGATGCTATAGGGTTTGTCTGCTCACGGGTACCTCGCGCTTGCGCGTGGGGCTCCACGACTACATCATAGCTTATACTTTCCTATGTCCACTTATGACAAAACATACGATGTGATCGTCGTGGGGGCGGGGCATGCCGGGTGTGAAGCCGCGCTTGCCGCTGCCAGGATGGGACATCCCACCCTGATTCTCACCATCAACCTGGACCATATCGGTGTCATGAGCTGCAATCCGGCCATTGGCGGCCTGGCCAAAGGGCACCTCGTCAAGGAAATCGACGCCCTGGGTGGTGAAATGGCCCACAACGCCGATGCCACCGGCATTCAGTTCAGGCGTCTCAATACAAGGAAAGGGCTCGCCGTCCAGGGCTCCCGTTCCCAGAACGACCGGGACCTCTATCGGAAGAGGATCAAATCGGTGGTGGAGGGCCAATCCGGTCTGGATATCCGGCAGGCCATGGTGGACCGATTATTGGTCAAGGAGGGAGCGGTCTGCGGTGTCGAGACCAGTATTCACGAGAGATTCCTCTCAAAGACGGTCATCCTGACTACGGGGACATTTATGCGGGGATTGATCCACATCGGGCTGGATCACTTTCCCGCCGGACGCATGGGTGATCCGCCGTCCACCCATCTTTCTCGGCAGCTGCAGGATCTTGGGTTTGAGATAGGTCGACTCAAGACCGGGACCACACCCAGGCTCAACGGCAGGACCATCGACTACAGGGGATTGGAGGTCCAGCAGGGCGATGAGATCCCCAGGCCTTTTTCCTTTACTACGAAAAAACTGCACCTGCCCCAGGTCCCCTGCCACATCACCCACACCACTCCGAAGACACACGAAGTCATCCGCCAGGGTCTTGATCGGTCCCCCCTTTTTACCGGTGTGATACAGGGCGTGGGAGCACGGTATTGTCCCTCCATAGAAGACAAGGTCACCCGTTTTGCAGAAAAAGAACGCCATCAGATCTTTCTCGAACCGGAAGGGTTGGATACGGTCGAGGTGTATCCCAACGGTCTGGCAACGAGCCTTCCCATAGATATACAGGTCAAGATGGTTCGGTCAATTCCAGGGCTGGAGAAGACCGAGATCTTGAGACCCGGCTA
>CAYOIU010000161.1:3821-8747 GCA_964404085.1 uncultured Desulfobacteraceae bacterium
GACTTGGGAGACCAAACTCGTGGAAGGGCTTTTCCATGCGGGGCAGATAAATGGGACCTCAGGATATGAGGAGGCCGCTGCCCAGGGACTCATGGCCGGCATCAATGCGGTCCTGAAGATCAGGGGAGAGGAGCCGTTGATTCTCTCCAGGGACCAGGGTTACACGGGCGTGCTCATAGACGACCTGGTGACAAAAGGTACAGGCGAGCCTTACAGGATGTTCACTTCCCGGGCGGAATATCGTCTCTTGTTGCGTGAGGACAACGCCGATTTCAGGCTCAGGGAAACGGGATACCGTCTGGGGCTGGTGCCTGATGAAATTTACAGGGAATTTTCGCTCAAGCGGGAGAAAGTAAAGTCCCTCGTGACATTCCTGAGGTCGGCCAGGGTAAGGCCGGAGAGAGGTGTGAACGACAGGCTGGCTGAGCTGGGATCGGCTGGGCTCAAAGAAAGCTGTACCCTGGAGCAGCTTCTCAAAAGAAGTGAAGTCTTTTTTGAACACCTGCGGTTTTTTGAGCCTTCCCTGGCGGACGTGGAGAAGCGGGTGGCCGAAGAAATTGAAACCAGGATCAAGTATGAAGGGTACATCCGACGCCAGGAGAAACAGGTGGAGAAGCTTCGGAATATGGAGGCGGTACGCATCCCAGGTGGCCTGGACTACGTCGAGGTGCACGGCCTTTCCACCGAAGTCTGTGAAAAGCTCTCCGGAGTGAGGCCCGTTTCCCTTGGACAGGCTGCCAGGATCTCGGGGGTCACGCCTGCGGCCATAATGGCGATCCAGGTGCATTTGAAAAAGATGAGGGCGAAGACGGCCACATCGTGGGGGATTCAAATCGACCCAAAACCGGGAAAATGGACCATGACTCTATTAGAGAGACGCCCCCCGATGAAAATGATCTGTCTTGCGGCCGGTCTCCTGCTCCTGTTTTTTGGTTGCGGCTGCAACGGGAAGGGAGAAAGCAGCGAGGAAGTGCAGCCTGTGTCCGTGGCAGTAAAAGAAGTGCGGGTATCGCGGGCAGAGGCAACGGCCGCAAGGACAAGCGCGGAATATGTGGGGACCCTTTCAGCCTATCGGAAAGTCCGTGTGGCGAGCCTCACCGGCGGCACTATTGAAAAACTCCTCTTTGAGAAGGGCGATCATCTAAAGACAGGTCAGCTCCTTTTTGAGGTGGGAACGAGCACCTTCAGGCTTGAGGTCCGTCAGGCGAAAGCCGCTGTGGAGGTGGCGAGGAGTCAGCTTCAAAAGGCCGAAAAAGGCAGCAGGCCGGAGGAAATCGGTCTGGTCGAGGCCGTTTTGAAGGAGGCCAGGGCCGCCCTATTTGAAGCTGAAAGACAATTCCAGCGTACCGCCAGCCTTTACAAAATACATGCAGTCTCGCGAAGGGAATACGAATCGGCGGAACAGCGGAAAGTGGCCGCCTCGGCCAGGGTGGAATCGGCGCAGGAGCAGGTGGCATTGGCCACCCAGGGTCCCAGGGAGGAAGACAAGCGGGCGGCCGGGGCGAACTTGCACCAGGCCGAAGCGGCACTCGCACTGGCAAGGGACAGGCTCGAAAAGTCCAGGCTTTACGCCCCCATAGATGGGATTGCAGCCATCAGAAAATGGGAAAAAGATGAAGTCGTCCCGGCTTGGGCCCTCATGACGGAAGTGGTGGATTTGAGCAGGTTGAAGTTGAAAATAGCCGTCAGCGAAAACGACAGGGGCAACCTGAAGTTGGGCAAGCAATTTCCATTCACAATCGACGCGATTCCGGGCGGACACTTCAGCTGCAGACTGTCATTCCTATCACCAACCGCGGATCCCCTGACCCGTTCCTTTCCAGCCGAATTTGTAGTGGACGATCCGGGCCCCGGGATGGCCGACGGCATGACCGCAAGGATCAGCCTGCCCATTGGGAGGCAAAAAAGGAGCATCAAGGTCCCCTCTTCGTGGCTTTCAGAGGAAAATGGGGCCCTGGGCCTTTTTGTCCTGGAGAACGACACGGCCCATTTCCGTAAGGTCGTCCTGGGCAGTTATTACGATCGGTACGTGGAGATCCTTTCAGGGCTTCGCGATGGAGACCTGGTCATCACCAATGCAGCCGGCCTCAAGAGTGGCGAGCCGGTGAACTGCAAATGAGTACCATTCCATGAATCTGACCAAATTCGGCCTTTCCAGACCGGTGGTCGTCCGGATGGCCCTGATCCTGATCGTCATACTCGGTATTATCTCCTACCGCGCCATGCCCCGGTACCTCGATCCGGATCTCACCATTGGAGAAGGCTTTATCGTGACCGTGTGTCCGGGTTATTCACCAGAGGACATGGAAAAACTGGTTACCCTCAAGATCGAGGATGAACTGGACGGTATTGGCGATATCAGGCGTTTCGAATCCAGTTCGTCGGAAAGCCTGTCAAAAATCCACATTTTTTTCAATACAGACCTTTCCCAAAACGAAATAGACAAGGCCATGCAGGACGTACGAAACGCCGTGGACAGGGTGGATGATCTGCCTGAGGATGCAAAGGTCCCGAGGGTAATTGAGCTGGAGATTGCCATTTTCCCCGTATGCCTGGTGGGAATTGCCGGCGACCTGCCTTCCATGCAGCTCCAGGACATGGCAGATGACATAGCGGATACCTTCGAGAACATAGACGGCGTCTCCGAAGTGAATATCATGGGAAAGCGGGAACACGAAATCTGGGTGGAACTGGACCCGCGCCGGATGTCCGCCTACAAGGTCTCGGTTGGAGAAGTGGCCAGGGCCATCGCGAATCGCACCAGGAACCTGCCGGGTGGAGAAATGGAAATAGGGGACCAGGAGATCGCGATTCGGATGCTGGGAGAAACCAAAAACCCTGGAAAACTGGGAAACATCGTCCTCAGGAGCACGGAGGGCGGCGTGGTTTATCTTCGCGATGTGGCGAAGGTCAGGCCGACGCTCGAAAAAGTGAGGAGCAGAATTTTCCTGGACAAGAAAAAGGGTCTGATACTTGCGGTCAAGCGGAAGAAAAACACCAACATGATACGGATAGTGGAAGAGGTGAGGTCCCTGGTGAAAGACCTGCCACAGCAATATCCGGGACTCAGGAAGGCCATCTACTTCGACCAGTCCAGGGAAATCAAGAGGCGTATCAATGAGCTGCAGACCAACGCCCTGTTGGGAGTTTTGGCCGTTTTCGGCATCCTATGGTTATCCATGGGATTCAGGAACGCCCTGATTACCTCGGTGGGCATACCGGTTTCGTTTCTGCTGACGTTCATGTGCATGCGATATTTCGGGCTCTCCATAGACGCCGTCACCCTTTTCGGACTCATCCTCGTACTCGGCATCATCGTTGACGACGCCATCGTGGTCCTTGAAAACATCCACCGCTACACGGAGAGAGGCCTCCCGCTGATCCAGGCGACACTGGAGGGAAGCAGGGAGGTACTGGCGCCTGTCCTGGCCTCCGTCACCACGACCATGGCGGCCTTTTTCCCCCTCCTCTTTGTGGTGAGCGGGGTGATCGGCAGGTACATGTCCAGTTTGCCGAAGGTCGTGCTCTTCGCCCTTGCGGCATCTCTTTTTGAGGCCTTTTTCATGCTCCCGTCGCACATGGTGGAGTGGAGCCCCAAAAAGCCGAGGAACCCCTCGAAGAGAAGAGTGGACATTTTCTCGCCCTTCAGGAGGATCTATTATCCCTCACTCAGCGCCATCCTCCGACACCGTTATCTATCGGTGCTCGTGATCGTCTTTTCCACGGTCCTGGCCATTTTCCTCTATTTCCAGACGGATTTTGTCATGTTCCCCAAGAGTGACGCTTTCCCCAGGTTCAACATCTACTTCGATCTGCCGGTAGGCTCAACATTGAACCGTACAGAACGCATTCTCATGGATCTGAGCGACCTGGTAAAGACCCGCCTGGGGGTTGATCTGGACATACCCATCGCCGTGGCCGGCATGAAGGAAGTGAACTATGAACCCCTCTACGGGACCCATTACGGCATGCTGAACGTGATTCTGAAAGGACGAGAAGAGCGCAAGCGGAGCGTTCTGGCGTGCATGGAAGGCGTGCGCAAGGAAGTGGAAAACCTGCTCCGTTCCAGGGGAGCCACTTCCCTGGTCCTGGAAAGAATGCTTGAGGGACCCCCTGTTGGAGGTGATGTGGATCTGAAAATCCAGTCCTCCGATTGGGAGAGTGCAGCCAGGATTTCCCGCCTCCTCGAGGATGAACTGGGTAGACATGAAGGCATCGTAGACATCCAGGACGACTTTTCGCGCGAGAAAAAGCTCATGGAGATCTCGGTCGATGAAGACAAGGCCAAGCGGATGGGGCTCGATCAGCAGAATCTTGCCGCGGCAATCCAGGCGGCCTTTTACGGCATGACGGTTGCCACGTACCATGAAGGGAAAGAGGAGCAGGAGGTCAAGCTGAAATACCTCCTGCCTTACCGTCGGAGTTTCGACGATCTGCTCAATCTGAAACTGAGGGTTCCGGGCCACGGGGAAGTCCCCCTCAAGGAGCTGGCGCGGATCCAACTGGTGCCGGGCTTTCACAATATCTATCACTATAACGGTCAACAGACCGTGCGCCTAACGGCCAATATCCGGGAGGTCAAGACCAAGAAAAAGGGGCTCGCCGGCCTCCTGTCTCATTTTTCGGGGGATCGAATGACTGCTGTCAGGGCAAACCAGCTGGCACGCAATGCTTTTGATCGCATAAAGGCCGATTATCCCGGTGCAAGACTCATAGCCGGGGGACTTCAGGATGAGACGAACACCTCTCTGCGAGAGCTGGGTCAGGCGGCCGGTCTGGCCCTGCTGCTGATTTTTTTCATCCTTGCGCTCCAGTTCAATTCATTCGCCCAGCCTCTCATCATCATGAGCACCATTCCTTTTGTGGTCCTGGGCGTCATGGTCGGCCTGCTGGTAAGCGCGAATCCCCTCACCTTCGTGACGCTCA
>CAYOIU010000162.1:0-8694 GCA_964404085.1 uncultured Desulfobacteraceae bacterium
AGGGGATTGCCTTCATGCGTGAGATCAGGGATGAGCTTGAGAAAAAAGTCAATGCCCTTTTTGCAGGGTAGAGTCCCTTTCGAGATCATTAGCCAGCCATCCTGTTTATTCTCATCTGACCATCGTGACCCAGTCTCACCTGAAAATCTTCCCAGTTCCTTGACACGGCTAAATGCATTATTAAAGTGTAACTATGTGGTATATCCCATGCAGCATTTATAAACAGATAAAAAGAGGAAAAACACCATGGAAACAATAAAACTTTCAATCCCAAATATCAGTTGTCATCATTGTGTCATGAGTATCCAGAGGGAATTGGGCGAGATGCAGGGGGTCTCGAAGGTTGAAGGCGATCCTGCGACAAAGGAAATTACCGTCCAGTGGGATGCACCGGCATCTTTGGAACAAATTGAGGCTACTCTGAAAGAGATAAATTATCCCGCTGCCGGGTAAAGAGGCGGAAATGGCTGAGGAAAACGTAACCCTTCCCGTGACCGGAATGTCATGTGCCAATTGCGCGGTGAACATTGAAAGGAATGTCAAAAGGCTCGGAGGTGTCAAGAATGCGAACGTGAATTTTGCCACCGAGCACGCCTCTGTCACCTTTGATGCGAGCGAAATCGGGCTGAATGACCTCGTCGTGAAAATCAAGGACGCGGGCTACGGGGTGGCCAGGTCCACCGTGGAACTGCCTGTGACCGGCATGACGTGTGCTAATTGCGCCATGACCATCGAGCGGACCTTGAAAAAAAAGGTCCCGGGCGTTTTGGGTGCGTCCGTCAATTTTGCAACCGAGAGGGCCCTCGTGGAATACGTCCCGGGTATTGCCACGGTTGACGACATGATCGGCGCCATCGAGGGGGCAGGGTACGGGGCCATTCGGCCGAGCGAGGATTCCGAGGGCGAAGACGCCGAACTGGCAGCGCGCAGGGCCGAGATAAAGGACCAGACGAGAAAATTTCTGGTGGGCGTCCTGTTTGCCGCCCCCCTCTTTTTCCTCAGTATGGGGCGAGACTTCGGATTGCTCGGCTCGTGGAGCCATGCGACGTGGGTCAACTGGCTGTTTCTTGCCCTTGCAACGCCCGTGCAGTTCTATACCGGCTGGGATTACTATTCCGGGGGCTTCAAGAGCCTGAAGAGCGGTGGTGCCAACATGGACGTCCTGGTGGCCATGGGGTCATCCGTCGCGTACATCTATTCCCTGGCCGTTCTGGTGCATTCTCCACTGGGTGAACATGTCTACTTTGAGACTTCGGCCGTTATCATCACCCTCATCAAACTGGGCAAGATGCTGGAATCCCGGACCAAGGGACGTACCGGTGGGGCCATACGGAAGCTCATGGGGCTGCGGCCCAAGACGGCCACGATCCTGGAAAATGGGAAAGAGATCGAGGTTCCTCTCTCCATGGTAAAGGTGGGAGACGTGGTCATTGTGCGCCCTGGTGAAAGCATCCCGGTGGACGGGTTGATACTGGAAGGGGAATCCAGTGTTGATGAGTCCATGTTGACCGGAGAACCCCTTCCCGTGGAAAAAGGACCCGGAGACGGGGTCGTAGGGGGAACCATCAACGAGGACGGTCTTCTCAGGTTTGAGACACGAAAGGTTGGCAAGGATACGGCCCTTGCCCGCATTATCCGGATGGTTCAGGAAGCCCAGGGGAGCAAGGCCCCTGTCCAGGCCCTGGCAGACAGGGTTGCCGCCGTCTTTGTCCCCGGTGTCATCGGTATCGCACTCATCACTTTCATCCTGTGGTGGATTTTGGGAGGGCAGTTTGTACCCGCCATGATTCGCATGGTAGCGGTCCTGGTGATTGCCTGCCCCTGTGCCCTGGGACTCGCCACTCCTACGGCCATCATGGCCGGTACGGGTAAGGGCGCGGAAAAGGGCATGTTGTTCAAAAACAGCGAGGCCCTGGAAACGGCCACAAAACTGAAGACCGTTGTGTTGGACAAGACAGGGACCATTACCATGGGAAGACCCTCCGTGGGTGACATCGTATTATCCGACGGTTTCATCCGATCTGAAGAGGATCTCCTGAGGCTCGGCGCATCCGTGGAAAAGGGTTCGGAGCATCCGTTGGGCCGGGCCATCGTCAAAGAGGCGGAAGAAAAGGGGCTCACCCTTTTCAAACCGGAGGAATTCAAAGCCCTGAGAGGGGCGGGGGTCCAGGCGAAAATAGAGGGTCAGGATGTCCTGGTGGGAAAACCCAACTGGCTCAAGGAAAAGGGTATTTCGCTGGAGCGCCTTGACGGTGAGATAGGCGATTTGCAGGATGAAGGCAAGACGGTAATGGCCGTTGCGGTTGACGGAAAGCTTGGCGGCCTTATTGCCGTAGCCGACAAGGTGAAGCCTGAATCACGCGAGGCTATTTCGTTGCTTCACAAACAGGGACTTCACGTTATTATGCTCACAGGAGACAATGTCCAGACAGCCGGGGCCATTGCCTCTGAAGTGAATATTGACGAGATCATCGCGGAGGTGAAGCCGGAAGAAAAGGCCATAAAAATCAAAAAGTTGCAGGAGGATGGGGCCAGAGTAGGGATGGTGGGCGACGGCATCAATGATGCCCCGGCTCTCGCCCAGGCAGACGTGGGGTTTGCCATCGGCACGGGAACGGACGTGGCCATAGAAGCGGGTGATGTCATCCTGGCGAGCGGGAACCTGACAGGGGTCTCAAAGGCCGTAAGACTGAGCAGAAAGACCATGAGAACCGTCATGCAGAATCTGTTCTGGGCCTTCGCTTACAATGTGGTTTTGATTCCGCTTGCTGCAGGAGTGCTTTATCCCTTTGATTTCATGCCCTCCTTTCTGAGACAACTCCATCCCATCCTGGCAGCCCTGGCCATGGCCATGAGCAGCATAACGGTAGTATCCAACAGCCTTCTGCTTTACAAGGCGAAGATCGACGATTAAGCGGGACCCGGTTGAGGCTCGTGACAAGAAAATGCTTCATTAAGAGGTGCCATAGACCGAATAGTAGGGTGCAATGGAAATAGTCGTTACCCACAAGAATGCAGACTTTGATGCCCTGTCTTCTCTGGTTGCAGCCTCCATTATCTATCCCGAAGCCAAACCACTACTTCCCAAAACGCTCAATCCCAATGTCAGGGCCTTTTTATCCATCCACAAGGACCTATTTGCTTTCTCCCATTCCGGTGACATTGACCCGGAGGATGTGGACAGAATCATCGTCGTGGATACTGCGCAGTCCACCAGGGTTGACATCACTCTCGGCCTGCTGAATAGGATCGGCCCGGAAGTCCACGTGTGGGATCATCATCCGGCCCAAGTCTGTGATTTGAATGTGTGCCGGATATGCCAGGAGCAGGTGGGGTCAACCACCACACTGCTGGTGGCGGAATTGGAGAAAAAGAGAAGCCGCCTCTCTCCCATACAGGCGACTCTCCTGCTGGCAGGGATCTATGAAGACACGGGCAATCTGACGTTCCCCGGAACCACTTCAAAGGATGCCAGGGCGGCCGCTTTCCTTCTGGACCAGCGGGCCGACTTGAATGTCGTCAAGAACTTCTTAAGACCCGCCTATGGACCCAAGCAGAAAGAGATCCTTTTTCAAATGCTCCAAAATCCCAACAGGATCCGGTTGAACGGCCATCACATCAGCATCAACAAGGTAGACATTGAAGGACATACCCCCGGGCTGGCCGTGGTATTGGACATGTATCAGGATATCATCAACGTGGATGCGGCCTTCGGGATTTTTGCGGAAAAGAAGAAAGGGCGCACCATGGTCATCGGTCGGAGCGAGGCGGATGAATTGAACGTGGGCAGCGTTATGCGGTCCATGGGTGGCGGCGGCCATCCCGGCGCCGGTTCCGCCCTCCTCAAGGAGGTCAACCCGGAGGCGGTTGAGGAATGGATTCTTGAATTGATCAAAGGAAATCAACAGTCTTCGGTCCAGGTGGCCGACCTCATGTCGTTTCCGGTCATGACCGTTACCCCTGATACGCTCATGGAAGAGGTGGCCGCGGTTTTACGGAAAACGGGTTGCACGGGCGTGCCGGTCGTGGAGGGGAAGAAGGTGGTTGGAATTATCTCACGAAGGGATTTCAAAAAGGTAAAGAAATCGTCTCAGCTGGGTGCCCCGGTAAAGGCCTTCATGGCAAGAAAGATTTTCGAGATTCAAGCGAAAAGCAGCGTTCTCAAGGCGGCCCGCCTGATGATCAAACACGATATCGGTCGCCTGCCGGTGGTTGATAACGGTGAATTGATCGGCATCGTCACACGATCGGACACCATGCGCTACTTCTATGATTTGCTCCCGGATTGATCTCACTCCCTAATCTGAGAACAGCCTTTCCATATCCGGGTGCTGCCTCAGGGTCTTCAAGAACTGCTCGGTCCTTTTCTGCAGCCGAATCATGGTAATTTGAAGCGTTTTTTCCATAAGCCGGCGGCCCAGGATAAGATCTTCCTCCATCATTTTCTGCAAATCGCTCCCCTGGATAGTAATCAATTCACAGGGTTCGGCACAGATGGCATAACTCGTGTAGGAAGCACGGGTCAAAAAGGCCGACCAGCCGAATGAATAACCGGGCTTGACGGCCTCCAAAGATATCTTGACCATCTCGGATGCCGCCTTCTCCAGCAGGACCTTTCCGTTCAGGAGCATGTAGAACATATCGGCATCCTGCCCTTCTTCGAAGAGGACGGCCTTTTCGCCAAATATGCGCAGTTGTGCCAGGGGGGCTATTTTTTCAAGCGAAGGGTCTTCCAGGGGTGACATGAGAATGATTTTCTTGAGATCGTTCAGTGAAACCATAGTGCTGTCTCCATGAGTGATAAAGATTCAGGGCTCGGGAACCGGGTCACAAAGTGCTGAAAAGGACCATGTTAACTCGTGCCTATCCACAAATGGTAATTTGAGGGTGGCAGCTTTTGGCCCTTAGCCTTTAGCTATTAGCAAAATCCTAAACAAACCAAATCATGAAGCTGGCAGCTAATCGCCAACAGCTAATAGCTCCATCCGGAAATCTTTAAACTATGGATGGAGACTAACTCATGAGGAAAACGAGGACCAGAAAAAAAGCCGCCATGGCCGCCCCGAGACCGGCGGGGATGACGCCTTTTGCGATATTCTTGTACAGGCTCATCTTCTTGATTTGAAGCCTCTTTCCACGAATGCCTTTCATGTACCAGTAGGTGACCAGGGGAAGAAGCGTCAGACGCGCGATGCCGTCCTCTGAAAAACGTGCAAGGACTCCTGTAACCCCCCCGACAAACAAGCGGTCGCAGAATCGATTGATGCCGTTGAGGCCCCAGTCCATGACGCGGTAGAACACCCGACCTCCTTTTCTGTAGAACCAGTCCGTATCGATGGCGATGGTCTCCGTTCTCTTGAGCAACGGCAGGAACAGGAAGAAGACAAGGGCCGAAAACAGGAGCAGCTGGAGTTGTCCGGCCACGTGTGGCAACGTGTAGGCCTGGTAGTGTACCTCAAAGGGCAGGATATTGTAGAGGGGCTGAGGATAGACACCGAGGAAAAGACACAGGAAGGACAGGAAGGCCATGGCAAGGAGCATGGATTTGTTGGTTTCACCGGGTCTCAGGCCCTTGTCCTTCGCAAAAAAGACAAAGTAGGGAAACTTGATCCCTGCGTGGAGAAAGACACCCGCAGAGGCTATTTCCAGAATGAGCCACACCCAGGCCATGTGTTGATGAATCGCCCCGTCGATAATGAGAGATTTGCTGGTAAATCCACTCGTGGCAGGAAACGCGGAAATGGAAAGGGCCCCCACCGCCCCGAAAATCAATGTCCAGGGCATGGTCTTGTAGAGGCCGCCGAGATCGGTGCATTTGCTCTTTCCCGTCATGTAGAGCACGGAACCGGCGGACATCCAGAGGAGCGCCTTGTAGATGATGTGACAGAAGGCATGGGCAACGGTCCCGTTCAGGGACATCATGGTCCCTATCCCCACGCCTGTGACCATGAATCCCACCTGATTGATAATGGAGTAGGCGAGGATCCTCCTGGCATCGTTTTCCAGTAATGCATAGATGATGCCGTAGAGTGTCATGATGCAGCCGACCCATATGAGTATCTCCCATCCTGGAAACCCTCGGACCAGCGTGTAAACGGCGGTCTTGGTGGTATAGGCGCTCAGAATGACGCCCCCCGTAACCGTGGCCTCAGGGTAGGCGTCGGGCAGCCACGCCGAAAAGGGCGGGGCCGCGGCATTCACCAGAAAGCCGATCAGAATGAGATAAGTCGCCCAGCTCCGCTCAGCCATACCGTTAAAGGCTATGCTGCCGGTCTGGGAAATATAGAGGACGATACCCGCCAGGAGGCACAGGCCCCCGAAGACGTGAACCAGAATATAACGCATGGCGGCGGCCTGGGCCTTGACCGTTTTTCGCGCAAGGATGAGAAATGTAGACGCAACGGCCATCACTTCCCAGAAGAAATAGAGCGATACCAGATCGCCGGCAAAGACCACGCCCAGGGAACTGCCGATGTACAAAAGCGCGGCCATGTGCTGTGTACTGTCCTTCAGGTAGAAGGCGTAGATGAATGCGGCAAAGGCGTTGAGGGTGAAGATGTAGCCGAAGACCTTGCTCACTTTGTCGACCCTTAAAAAGGTCAGATCAAAACCGAAAAAGTGGGCCTGCCAGGAAGTCCCTGTCTGAAGCTGGGAAACCAGGAAGAAGGCCATGGCCGGCAAGAGGATGACATAATAGGATTTGGCCTTTCCTTTGATAAACGGAACAAGCAGGGCACCGATAATAAGGATTGCAGCCGGTGGAAGATTATTTGTCATAGTAGTTCTCTTTTACCTTGAGGACCAGTCCCACGAGTTTGGCAAAGAGGATGAGGACGACACATGCCACGAACCCGAGAAGCCCGTGGAAGCCGAAGAACCCGTCGAAGGTAAAATGCCCTTCCGCGTGCAGGAAGAAGTCGGGAAGCAGTGTCAGTCCGCAAAAGACATAAAGCATGCCCCACAACTTCCTGATGTTTTCAGGTTTGTCAAAAAAGTCGAATTCCTTTTTACTTGCCATGTTTTCTCCAGGACAATGTTCATCAACGCCGATTACATCCCGACGGCCATGTGAGCGAGCCGGAAAAAAATATCGGGATAGAAGAAAAGGAATATGGAAAGAACGGCCGTCAAAACGAGCGGTACCAAGCACCAGAGCGGCCCTTCTTTTACAGATTTTTCAAACATGGCCTCTTCATCGGTGCAGAAAAAGGCCCGATACACCACCGGCAGGAAGTAGGCCGCATTCAAGAAAGAACTCAGAAGCAGAACGATCAGCATGACCTGCTGGTGGCCTTCAAGTGTTCCCAGGACAAGGTACCACTTACTGAAAAAACCCCCTGTGGGCGGAAGTCCGATCACACTCAGGGCACCCACAAAAAAGGCTGACATGGTGACAGGCATCCTTCTCCCGATGCCCACCATCTCACTGATATATTTTTTCCCGGTGGCCACGAAGATGGCTCCGGCGCAGAAAAAGAGGGTGATTTTTCCAAAGGCGTGCATGGCAATATGGACGATTCCCCCGGTCATGCCCTTTGGCGAGAGGAGGGCCACGCCCAATACGATATACGAAAGCTGACTGATGGTTGAGAAGGCCAGCCGCCTCTTCAGCTCATCCTGGGAAAGGGCCACGAGCGAGCCGACGATTATGGTAAATGCGGCAATGTAGCAGACGACCGTACCAAGATGGAAATGAGAGAGTATTTCCACGCCGAAAATGCCGGTCAGTACTCGTACGATACTGAAGACGCCCACCTTCACGACCGCCACCGCATGGAGGAGTGCACTCACGGGGGTTGGAGCAACCATGGCGGCGGGAAGCCAGGCATGGAAAGGCATGACGGCGGCCTTGGCGAAACCGAACAGGAACATAAGAAGAAGGAGCGCGGCAAGGCCCTTGGAGGCGTGTCCCGCCAGGAGCCCACCGGCCGAAAACTCCAGGCTGCCCGTCAGGTGATAAACGATCAGCATGGCCGGAAGCACCAGGCCGATGGATGTCCCAAGGATATAGGTCAGGTACTTTCGTCCCGATCGCCGGGCCTCCTGGTCCTGGTGATGGGTAACCAGGGGATAGGTGGCCAGGGAAAGCATCTCATAGAACAGGTAAAGCGTCAGGAGGTTTGCGGAAAAGGCCACGCCGATTGTGGCGGAGAGGGCCAGGGCGAAAAAACAGAAGTATCTGTTCTGGCTGTGTTCTTTGAGTCCGCGCATGTAGCCGATGGAATAAGCGCTCGTAATGATCCACAGGGACGATGCCACCAATGCGAAGAGCATACCCAAGGCATCCACCCTGAAGCTGATGGAGGCCCCCGGGACGAATTCCACCAGCGTAAAGGTCAATTGCGCGCCCCTGAGTACCGCGGGAAGCATGGAGATCACGAGGAGGAACTTGATCCCGGCCGCCAGAAAGGTCCACGTCTCACGGACGTTGGGCTTTCGAGTCGAGGCAATCAACGGAACCGCGCATATGGAAACCAGGACAGCCAACAGGGGTTTTATGGAATGAATAGCCTCCATATTAACCGATTCCTTTCGGGAGGACGGGTGCGATGAGCGTCGTGACGATGTTGCCGCTGTAGATGCCCACGACCACCAGGCTGACGGCCACGATCAAGAGGGGTACAAGCATCGTGAGGGGGGCCTCGATAATGGATTCTTTGAGCCCATTTGCGTGATGATGAGATTCCATGGGTT
>CAYOIU010000163.1:0-8692 GCA_964404085.1 uncultured Desulfobacteraceae bacterium
CCCAGGGCAAACCGGATGCCGTTGAAGGTGAAGGCACCCACATGGGCCATGCCCGCCCGCTGGGCCACAAAGGCCGTGCCCCATATAAGGGCCGTAAGCATGAGGAGCCAGTCGGCTCTAAGTACGCGTTTGTCCAAATATTTTCTCCGATATTCCGGACGATATCAGCGAAGCGGGAAGGGAACCCTTTTCCCCAAAATAACTTTTGAAGCTACCGGATTGATGGCGATTCACTCAAAGGATAGTCTTTCCGAACAGGGATGCGGCCAGCCCCACGGCTATTTTCCCAGTTTGATTGTGTACATCCATGATGGGATTGATTTCAACGATGTCCATGGAAACCGGGGTCCCCTTGTCGGCGATAACCTCCATCAGGAGATGGGCCTCCCGGTAGGTCAGGCCTCCCGGGACAGGTGTGCCTACCCCGGAGGCATCCATGGGATCAATGCTGTCCATATCGAGGCTTACGTGGATCCGGGACAAATGGTGCAACCGTTCGAGGGCCTCATGGGCGACACGGCTGATTCCCCGCTCATCCACGTCGCGCATGGTATAGATAACGATGCCGCTCTCTTTGAGCATACGTCTTTCTTCGGGGTCCACGTCACGGACACCGATGAGGACCACGTTGCGGGGCTCCAGTTTGGCGCCGTCCCTCCCGATCTGAACCAGTTCCGGGAAGCCTCGACCGGTCAAGACCGCCAGGGCCATACCGTGAATATTGGCCGATCTGGAGGTCGCAGGCGTGTTGAAATCGCCGTGGGCGTCCACCCACACCACGCCCACCGGTGACTCATGTGAAATGCCGCCGATGGTCCCTATGGAAATGGAGTGGTCCCCCCCCAGGAAGATGGGCAGGCAACCCTCCGCAATGGCTTTTCGCGCCGCATCATAGGCCGTTTCGCATGCCAGCCGGACCGCCGGCAGCAATTCCCTGGCTTTCAGGACCGCCCTGACCGGGACAGGGATATTGCCTGCATCCTCTATTCGGTAACCCAATCGACTCAGCCTCTCCGATAGCCCGGCATATCGCACGGCACTCGGACCCACATCCACCCCACGGTGAGATTGCCCCAGGTCCGTCGGTATCCCGATAATACGAATGGTCCTCTCCATCCTCGTCACCTCGATCCCTTTGCGCTATTCTCCTGAATCATCGTCTCTGCTGAGAGTTCCATATCCGGTAAAGCCCTTTTGACCATTGGATGAGCGCTTGTTTGGCAAGTTCAGGATCACTGAGTTCACGATCCTGATGCGCTACATACTCATTCCTGAACCCATAGATCGCATCTATTATGGGAAGCAAATCAGAGTTGGATAAATCGGCGAAACGGGTGCGGACGACTTCAAAGATCCCTCCTGTTTTCCGCCTTGTGGTATGTGCATAATCCAGGCACCAGCGCAAGAGACCTATGGGCATCAACCCGTTCTGGCCGACCAATGTCCTTTCCAGGTTTGTGGCCTGTCGTTTGTGGAAATTTGCTTCGCCCGTGGGCAGATCACTCAGATCTGGATGGAAAAAAGCATATTGTTCCGAACGGCCCGGCGGGACCGTATCTTTCAGCTCGCGCAGAATCATCCCTCTGGCCGCTTCATCCATCGGTCCCAGAAGCGATGTAAACACGGGGGCAAAGGAAACACCATCCTTATTTCTCAAAAAATGAAATAAAGCTACCGCCTGTTCTATGGCCTTTTGATAACGTGAAGGGAGTTTCGTAAAACTACTCATGGAAAGGAATATAGAAATCTGGGTAGCCCCTTCCGGCTCCGGTTCTCCAAAAGGCAGGCTCAACTGTGGGCTTATTGTTTCATTCAACAATTGTTTCAAGGAAGGACTGCACATTCGCAGAAGGGTCCTTAACTTATTGTCACTAATATCTTCGAACACGGCCTGAGGGGCATAAAGATAGGACCATCTTTCCCCTTCCTGAGATGCCGCTTCGCACCACGCTACCGCTGCCCGTGCCTTGAGTGGAACATCCCGGTCTTCCCGGCCCTTCGTCTCGATCAAGACAGATTCCTTCTGGTTCATGCGGACCATAAAATCGGGTGTGTAGAGAGCCAACCTACCCTTTTGGGAAAGATAATCAATGCGAAGGGCCTCGGGACCTGCGTTCTTGCAAAATGCATTGACATCCGGGGCACGGTCCAGGAAGTGGCTCATGGCAACCTCAAATCCCCGGTTGCAGGGAACCAGGTTGAAGAGCGTGCGTTTTGCAGGAACGCCTGGATGGTTCTCCGAATGGCTCACCTGAAAGGGCTTCCATGTTGATACGAAGGTGCCTTCCTCCCGTGGCTTGCGTTCCTTCGCTATTGTCGTCCGGGCAAGGATCAATGGTACAAAAGAAGCCCGGATATGTTCTCTCACATCTCCATCGGCAAGTCGCCCCAAAAGACGGGAATCGAAAAGGGTAACCTTTTCCTCAAACAGTATCTCCGTGATGAATTTCTCAAGAAGGGACGCCAGAACTTTGTGTGTGCCACGCAGTCCTGTGATGTGTTCAAGTTCTTCCCGATAATAGGAGACCGCACCGATGCCGCTCTCGAGGAGCGGCAACCGGATATTCATTTTCTCTACAATCTCATTCGTAAAGAGGTGACGTCCCTCATACTGGATCTCCTCTGACCGCATGCTGCCAAGGGGCAGGGGAGCATATTTGGAAAATTCCTTGCGGACATCTTCCATGGTCAAATTGTCCAGTTTCGGTATGCGCGTGAAGCCCGGAGAGACCGAAGGCAGGTGGACATCAAGCCTTTTTATGTCTTTGTTCTCTTGGTCCGGAAAGATGGTAACCGTGCTCTTGGGAACCTTGTCGACATCCACGACCTCAATAGGAAGACCTTCCTGACTGAGCTCCTGCTGATAGAGGCTTACAAAGGCGCCGTGCTCCACTACCGTCACGAGTTCCGCAGCCTCTCCGGTGGGCGTCATGCGCCGCAGACCCCGGCCAAGGGTCTGCTCCGGGAGGATGTTGGCTTTGGAGGTATAGGGACGAAGGGGAACAATGGTGGTGACGTTGCGCACATCCCATCCCTCCCGAAGCATCAGGACCGATACGATGCACTGATAAGGGCTTCTGCCGGAATCGAGCTCCCGGGAGAGATCCCGAAGCACGGAGAGGTCTTCTTCGCTGATTTCTTTCTCACTTTCCGCAAAAATCGGATACCCCTTTTTTCTCCCACCTATCCATTTGATCTTACCCTTCAGGTTTGTGTGAAGATTGATGGTCTTACCGTTTAATTCCGAAAAAAGAGAATCCTTATTCAGCCTTCTGGTGATCTGGTCAGCGGCCTCCGTGTCCTCCGTCATGACAAACAGCAGGGGCTTTTTCCCGCTCTTTTCCCATTCTTCCTTTGATCTCAGCCATCTCTGGTAACCCATCATCAGGTGCTGTTCAAATCGCTCTGATGCATCTTTGCTGGGTCTCGCGCTTAAGCCCTCCCCGCGGCCGATAATGGGGATCTTTACGATCCCGCCATCAACCGCTTCTCCCAGGGGCGAATCACATACCACGTGCTGGAAGATATTCCCGTGGTTGTCCTTTGGGGTGGCGGTGAAATCCAGTTGGGCGCAGAGCGCACCCCCGGTCTTCTTTGAAATTTCCTCGTGCAGGTAGCTGACCGCTTCGTTCCAGGCGGAACCGGGGTCCCAAAGGTGATGGGCCTCGTCATTGATCACCATAACCCGGTCATGGGCCGTGATGCGTTTTCGTAATTCTTTTCCCGTATCCAGGGCAGTTGCCTTTGACACCGGGGGTCCCATCCACTCGTAACTCTCAGCCTCTTTCTTTTTTCTTCTCTTGCTGGCATCATAAAGGCGGTGAATATTGGTGAGATACAGGGTCCCGCCTGTGGCCGCGCCTGCCGCCTCCCCCTGCAATACCACGGAAAGATTCCAATCCCCCTGCCATGCCACGGGAATCAGAGGGTCTTTGTCAAAGATAATACCGTTGCCGAAGTCCTCTTTCAGCCTTTCAAAAACCGTCAAATTGGGTGCTATAACCACAAAGTGCCGGGCTAGAGGAGAATCGCTTTCGCGGAGGGAATGGAAATAGCTCCACACGATGGCGAGACTCATCACCTTTGTTTTCCCTGTGCCCGTGGCTAATTTAAACGCGTACTTGGCCCAGCGGTCCTCCTGCGGGTGGACACCAAGGGCGGCCGTTTCACGATCATCTCCCCCGAACTCCGAGATGATATTGGAAAGGCTCTTGGTGCCCCGCACCTCCCACAGATAGATCAGCGATTCAATGGCCTCCCTCTGGCAGAAATAGTACTGAAAGGGAATGCGATCTCCATCAACCGTTTCAATCATGTGATCCTGCTCGAACCAGTGGAAAAGAAGCTCACGGGTGGTGTCGGAAGCCCCAGCGTAATCGGCTTCCCGCCAGGCTTTTACAAGAGAACGCAGGTTGTTCGCCACGGTTATGGACGACGGCCTTCGTCCCTTCACCACCTTCGCAGGCTCGCCAGCTTTTTCAGCCCGAACACGGTGGAAGTTCGGTTCTTCATCTGGAGCAAATAACGGTTCAAGCGCGGCTGGATTGATGATAGGGTTGGTCATAGAATAACCCTCATTTTATTAATTTTGCTATGAAGCAAATGATCTAAGGGCTCATTTTCACCAAAACTCAATTAGGAGACGGCCATCAGCCCATATTCTTTTGTTTTTCCCTGTGGACAGCCAGAAATTAACAAAAGGATATCTATTTGATAACGCTGATTTTATTGCTTTTGCCGCCATACTTTTTATTATTTCTTATTGTTTTTTGATCCCTCATTATTCTTTACAGTCCAGTTTGGATACTTGCGCGATCCCTGGTTCTCGATTTTTCCTTCATGTTCGCTATGGCCATACAATTTAATACGCGAGAGCTAAACAAGAACCTCCACTGTGATGCTGGTGTCACAGCCAAACACGTCGATGACCTTGACGCAGGCAGTATACGTGCCGCTCGCCGGATACTTGTCGTACCCAAAGTCGCTTACCGTCTTTAAAGACCGGTCCTTTCTTGTGCGGTAATCCTGCCAGTGGTGCTCAAAAGGTTTGCCCTCGTGCCAGTCAAAGTCCACGGCCCAGAAGTCGATAAAGTCAAAACCGCTCTTGATGGCACGCTCTTTCAGGGTCTCCAGTTCCTTGCTGGGCACCTCTGCCAAACTGGGAAGGAACTTTGTGAGCTTGACATCAACCGTCCGCTTGCCGCCTTCCTTTCGGTATACAGGAGCGGCTTCCAGAACAGCAACCTCAAGAAAGGGGGGCGGATTCGTCCTGTTCTTTTCCATGATCTCACGTGGGATGGGAATCAGTTTGATTTTGATCCCTTCCGCCGCCTCCAGCTCCAGGCAGACGAGGCGCAGATCCATCTCAAATTCCCACGCCAGACAATGGACTTCCTTGGCCCCGGCCTCCCGTGCGGCACGAACCACGGCCCGAAGCTCATCGCGGGTAAAGATGCTGTCAATAGCGTCCACATGCACAAAGGCCGGACCCTTCCGGCCATGCAGCAGTCCCGTGGCATTGGGGAGCGGCTCGGCCCGATAGAATTCCATCACCACCCGCCGGTGTTCTTCATCCGCCCCTTTGAGTCGGTCTTTCTGCCACCATTGCCGCTCATAACGCCCCAGGTTGTAGACGTCAAAAGAGCGGTATTGTTTTCCCTCGCTATGTAGCGTTCGCTGTATTTCGATAAGGCGCTTCCGGCTCGTATGGATAGCGAACCGCCCCAAGTCGCACATGATCCATCGGCGACCCAGTCTTTCCGCCACTGCACCGGTAGTGCCGGAACCACAGAAAAAGTCGGCAACTAGATCGTTTTCGTTGGATGAGGCTTTGATGATGCGTTCAAGAAGGGCTTCGGGTTTTTGGGTGGCAAAATATGTATCTTCAAGTGCCTGGGAATTTACTGGAGGAATATCTTCCCAAAGTGATTGAAGGGGAATGCCTTTTTGTTCCTCGAGATAGCGTTTCAGCCTAGGAACCCCCCCTTTCTCGGGCCAATAAAGAAGGCCTGATTCGTCTAACTCTTCAAGTCGATGTTTTGGATATCGCCAAGGCTTATTAATTCCCCGCCATTCATAAACAGGGTTTGTACCGGTGTGGCCAAGCAAACTTGTTGGTTGAAAGCGTCGCCCACTATTTCTATCAATGTAATTGTAATATCTTTCAATATATTCTTTTCGGTAAGAGGCATATTGATCATTCCAAATGTAATCCTCAGCCTTACTGTAAAAAAGAATATAATCCGTTAACTCGGGATAGCGTTTCCCCGCGTTCCCTCTTGGAGTGCTCCTTTTCCAAATTATCTGATTATGAAATCTTTCAGTTCCGAACACATCATCCACTATCAATTTAAGGCTGTGTCCCATGTGCCAATCACAATGCAAATAAAGCGTTCCTTTTTCAGATAGAAGTTCTCTCATTAAGATGAGACGTTCGTATACCATGCTAAGGTATGAATCAGATCCTCTCCCCCACATATCTCTATAAGCAACCATTTCAAGAGCAGACTGATCTTTGCTAATTAGTTCTTTCCTTTCACCAACTGGCAAATCCATCGTGAAATCCGCGCCGACATCAAACGGCGGATCAATATAAATGAGATCGACCTTGCCCTTGAACTCCTTGAGCAGGCTCGCCATGACCAGCTTGTTATCACCCCAGATCAGCCGGTTGCGGAAATCGTCCCGATGGGCCTTGACTGGGTCAAACAAATTACCCTGTACCTGGGCGCGCGAGGCGGGCTCATCAATGGTCTCGATCTTCTGTAACGGCATGGCACACCCGGCAATATCTACCGTCCGCCGGTTGCCATACTCGTCGTACTTTCCCTCCCAGATCAACTCCGTCTTCATCTGCGAAAATGGATGTGGGTTATCTAAACCCCATCGCGGTTCGTCAGTCACCAGATGCCTCCCTTAACATTTTCTGATTGCTCCCTGTATTTGTTCCAAGGTGCAAGGCGGGCATATCATCCCATGTTCGATCATCCAACAGACGGCCTGCCTTCTTTTTATTGAAACCTCCCCATTGTTTGAAAAAGAAAGGAATTCTGGAAGCCAGACACTGGTCCCGAATGTCTTCGACCCATGAGGCAGACATCGGCCTCGCACCAGGACCGGATTCGCCACCCACGATCACCCAATCAATGCCGCTCAAATCAATATTTGAAATCCGCCCCAGTAAGGGCTCAAAGGAGATAAATTTTGTCTTTGCGCGCGTATACCGCAAGTCGTCAATTCGAGAAAGATAGTCTTTGCTTTCTACGCTCACCCCCATCCAGACATTTGCCGGCCACGGAAGGCTATGGCTTAGTCTCCGCACATTTTCTGATCGTTTGGTCAAAACCTGGAAGATATGTTGCGGAGATTTGTACATAACTTGAAAGACCTCCGAAATGAACGATTCCGGCACCTCTTCATGGAAAAGATCACTCATGGAATTCACAAATATTGTACGGGGTCTCCTCCATTTCAAGGGAATAGATAGGACATCCCTATGAGTTCTTACTCTAAAACCCTCAACATAGTTCAGCTGTCCCATTGCCTGAAGACGCTTGGACATCCTTTCCGCATAGCAATTCTGACAACCCATGCTGAATTTTGTGCATCCAGTAACAGGATTCCAGGTCGCCTCTGTCCATTCTATACGGGAGTTACCGGCCATCAATTCCCCCTGCGATTTGCATATTTTTTGAAAATGTCCCGAACGATTCCTTCTGCGGCCGGCTTTTGTGACGCAAAAAAAAGATAATAGACGATCGCGTTGCGGGTGTTGCGCATTGCAATCGGATGCGGTACGTTCTGAAAACCAGCCACTTCTATCAAGTGTTTCCTAAATGCCTCAGCCATTACTTCATTGGAAGTTTTTTCCTCTAGGCTCTTTCCAAATAAGTCCATCTGATTTGAAGGGGTGTAGGCAGCATTTTGCCAGGAATCATCTCCCCAGAATCGATTCATCCGATCGATTTGCGCAAGAGGAACATCCTCTCGCCTGTGCCACAGAACATTTCGATTCATATCTGCAACCGGGAAATTCAGGAATATTTCCACGGAACGCATTTGCCCTATCGTAAATGCCACCTCCCAGTCCAAGTCGAGACCGTAAGGATCAAGAACGCAAAGGGCACGTCGATAATCTTCATACTTTGCTCGGGGAAGCACTTCATTTAGAAGTATCTGATTGCAGTCGCCGCGATAAATTCGAACGTGTTCATGGTTCCCAGCCAATTCCTCGAGCGATTGAACTTTTGTGCTGTCCAAATCAATAAAGTGATATTCACGAAATGGTGGATTGACCAGCAAGGCATTTGCCGGACTTCCAGGAACAAATTCTCCCGTGCTTTTTGATCTGTGCAGACCTGCACCCGCAAAAGCATCAATATAGAGATGGTAAAACTTGGGACTTTCTTGGCTACTGAGAATTCGAGAGTACGCTGCGGCATATTCCTTGATGATATCAAGCTTGACCTCGGACCAATACCCTATTTCGTCGTATCTCAAATCTCTGGACATATTTCATCCTCAGGAAATTCTTCGGACATCCGAACTGAACAAACCTCGTTTGGTTCTGGCCAAGTATGCACAAAACCAATTATTTCTTCTTCGATACAGAACGTCTCTTGGTTCCACTCATATTTTTTACCGTACCGCCAATTCCGACATCCTGCATCGCTTTTGCCGCTTTAGCCATATC
>CAYOIU010000164.1:0-8666 GCA_964404085.1 uncultured Desulfobacteraceae bacterium
GGTTGAGTGTAGGGCCAATCATAGGGGGTATAATGAAGGATCTGTATAGCATACAGGCCTCCTTCCTCACTATGGGGTTGGTATGTATTTCGGGATTTCTGATGTGTTTGGTATTTCTTCCCAAACGGAGGGAAGAGCCTTCCTTCGCCAAAAGAAGAATTCCTGTGCGTTACAGGCGGCTTTTGAGTCAGCGGTACATATTAGGCCTTTTCTTGTTTCGTCTGACATATACAATGTGCGTTGGAACCATATGGGCATTCGCACCACTTTTTGCTGAAATTGAGTTCAAGATGTCAGGTCTGGAGACGGGATCCATCATAACGCTCAGTGTATTTGTGAGCGCAGTACTTATGGTGCCCATGGGATCTGTGGCGGACAGGTTGAACAAAAGACTCTTTGTCCTCATGGGCGGTTTCATTACAGTGTGCGCCATGATCTTTTTTTACCGCGGGCAAGAGCCATGGGCCCTCTTTGCCGGCAGCATTTTTACCGGTATAGGGGGCGGTATTGCCCTCCCTTCCATAATGGCAATGTCGGTCGTTGTGGGTCGTAAATTGGATTCTATGGGCTCGGTGATGGCCATTGTGACCATGGGGCATAGTTTGGCTATGGTCTTTGGTCCCATTTTAGGCGGTTTTATCATGGACATACTCCATATTAGAATGGCGTTTATGGGCGGTGCGGCGATTATGCTTTTAGGAACCGTTCTCTTCTTGCCCCTGGCATCAGGTTTTCAAGCTTCAGAGAAAGCCTCATGATTGGCCGGAACCAGGAGATTGGGATCAGCATAAAAGCGTTGCAAAGACTGAGTCGAAATGTCAAACAGGAAGGAACCGGTGGATCTGAATCACCGGGTGAAAAGGTGGATTCAGGTATGACGAAATTGAAAGAGGAGTTATCCCCTGGGGATAAGCCATGCCGCTGTTTGGCGCCCACATGTCCATAGCAGGGGGCCTTGAAAGGGCCTTTGACCGGGCCGGCCGGGTCCATGCGAAGGCCCTGCAGATCTTTACCCGTAACCAGCGGCAGTGGGCGGTTCCCCCTTTGAGTGAGGAGCAGATTGGGGTATTCCTCTCGGCCTGGAAAGGGTGGGGGAATCTGCCGGTAGCGGCCCACGGTTCTTACCTCATCAACCTCGCCAACCCGGAAAGAGAGACCGCGGACCGTTCCATAGATGCACTTTGCGATGAAATCACCCGGTGCTCCAGGCTGCACATCCCCCACCTGATCATTCATCCGGGTTCACACATGGGTTCAGGCGTGAAGGCGGGGCTTGCTGCTATCACCATGAATCTCGATGCGGCCGTGGAAAAGGCGGCCTGCCGGGATGTGACCATCCTCCTTGAAACCACGGCAGGGCAGGGGACCGGCCTGGGGAGCCGCTTCGAGGAGCTTGCCTCAATTCTTGAGCAAAGCCGTTTCCGGGACCGCCTGGGGGTGTGCTTTGATACCTGCCATGCCTTTGCTGCGGGCTACGATATCCGCACCCGGGAAGCCTACGAAGAGACCTTCCGGAAATTCCACTCGCACATTGGCTTGGAACGGCTGCTTTTTTTTCACCTGAACGATTCCATAAAAGGCTTCGGGTCACGGGTGGACAGGCATGAACACATCGGCAAGGGCGAGATCGGCCGGACCGGCTTCAGGCTTCTTGTCAATGATGCACGTTTTAAGAAGCATCCGATGGTCCTAGAGACGCCCAAGGGCAAGGATCTGAAGGAGGATAAACGAAACCTCCGCCTGCTTCGGAAGTTGGTAGCCAACGGGGTCTGTTGAGATTCTGGTTAGGATGTGAGGAGAAAAGAGGGCAAAGCAGCCATGAAAGCCTTGAAGGCGGACGTCGTCATCTGCGGCGCGGGCATTGCCGGCGTATCCGCAGCCTATCATCTGACGGTCAAAGAAGGGGCGCGGGATGTCCTCATCGTGGATGAGCGTTCACCCCTCACCCTTACCAGCGACAAGTCCACGGAAGCCTACCGGAACTGGTGGCCGGGTCCGGGTGATACCATGGTGCGCTTTATGAATCGCAGCATAGATCTGCTGGATGAACTGGCCCTCGAGAGTGACAATTTCTTCAACATGAATCGGCGGGGATATGTCTTCCTGACCTCGAGTCCGGAACAGGCCTCACTGCTGGAGCACACAGCCAGGGAGATTTCGGATCTCGGTGCGGGCCCCGTCAGGTACCACACGGAAAAGCCCGATGATCCCGCCTATCCGCCCAGGTTATCGGAGGGCTTTGATCCTGGTCTCAACGGCGCGGACCTGTCGTTGGTGCCGGGAATGATCGGGCAGGAATACCCGTTTATTACGGAGAAAGGGATTGCCATGCTCCATCCGCGGCGGTGTGGATGGCTGAGCGCGCAACAACTGGGTATGTACCTGTTGAACAAGGCCAAGGCGACCGGCGCGAGATTTCTGATGGGCCGGGTGACCGGGGTGGAGTCGGGTAAAGGCCGGGTCCGGGAAGTGCACATCCAAGGGGAAAAAGAGACCTTTTGCGTGTCCACGGATTGCTTCGTCATTGCCGCGGGGCCTCTCCTCAAGGAGGCGGGAGCCATGATCGGGCTGGATCTTCCCGTTTTCAATGAATTGCACGGCAAGATTTCTTTTCAGGACCCTCTTGGCATCATTCCCCGGGATGTCCCGCTCATGGTGTGGACGGACCCTGTGACCCTTTCATGGTCTGATGAAGAAAGGGACGAACTGGCTCGGAACCAGGAAACGCATTGGCTTCTGGAGGAATTCCCCGGGGGCGTGCACTTCCGTCCTGAAGGAAGCAAAGAAAGCCGGATTATTCTCGCACTCTGGACCTATGATGTCGAGCCCCGGGAACCGGTGTGGCCGCCGGCCTTCAAGCCCGAATACGGTGAGATTGTCATGCGGGGGATGGCCCGCGTGGTCCCGGGCCTCTCGGTCTACCTGGAAAAAATGGCACCCCCTTTCGTAGATGGGGGCTACTACTGCAAGACCCGGGAAAACAGGCCCCTCATCGGCCCGTTGCCCGTGCAAGGGGCCTATGTGATCGGTGGGCTTTCCGGGTTCGGCATCATGGGCAGCATGGCGTCAGGCGAGCTCCTAGCAAAGCATGTAGCGGGAGGAGCGCTGCCGGATTATGCACCTGCATTTCTCCTGAGCCGCTACGAAGACCCGGCATATCAGCGGATGCTCGCAGACTGGGATGCCACTGCTGGTCAATTATAGGGAAGGCTCCCATTTCCCATCCCGTGAAACACGGGATTCCCTTGGCGAATCGACTGAACCTCAGGCCTTTTTGAACAGGGCATCGACCATGTCTTGGGCCTCTTCCTTAATTCTTTCCAGGTGCTCCTTCCCCTTGAAGCTTTCAGCATAGATCTTGTAGATCTCCTCTGTTCCCGATGGCCTGGCCGCAAACCAACCATTTTCCGCCACCACCTTCAATCCTCCAATAGGCGCATTGTTTCCCGGTGCGCGGGTGAGTTTCATGAGGATGGGTTCCCCTGCCAGGTCTTTTGCCGTGACTGCTTCTGGGGAAAGGTGCTCCAGGATCGCCTTCTGTTGAGCTGTGGCCGGTGCGTCCATGCGTTCATAGATCGGACTGCCGAATTTTTCCGTGAGCGCGTCATAGAGCTCGGCAGGGTCTTTTCCGCTCCGGGCGGTTATTTCACAGGCGAGCAGGTCCATGATAATGCCGTCTTTGTCCGTGGTCCAGACCGTACCGTCCTTTCTAAGGAACGCGGCACCGGCGCTCTCTTCGCCCCCGAATCCGTAAGAGCCGTCGATGAGACCCTCCACGAACCACTTGAAACCCACGGGTACCTCGGCAAGTCTCCTCCCCAGATGGGCGGCCACCCGATCGATCATGGAGCTGGAGACCAGCGTTTTTCCCACTGCAGCATCACCCCTCCAGCCGGATCGGTTCTGAAACAGGTACCATATGGCCACGGCCAGATAGTGGTTGGGGTTCATCAACCCTCCGGTTTTCGTGACGATGCCGTGGCGATCCGCGTCGGTGTCATTGCCGAAGGCGATGTCGAATCTGTCTTTCAGCCGGATAAGGTTCGCCATGGCGTAGGGAGAGGAGCAGTCCATGCGGATCTTCCCGTCTTTGTCGGCCGGCATGAATGAAAAGGTGGGGTCCAGGAGCCGGTTCACCACTTCAATAGAGACACCGTATAGTTCGGCAATGGGATCCCAGAAGTCGATGGACGACCCGCCCAGGGGGTCGACGCCGATCTTGATACCGGCCTCGGCGATGGCCCGCATGTCGATCACCTTTTCCAGATCCTCCACATAGGGTGCGACGTAGTCATATTCCCTGGTGGTTTCCGCCTTCAACGCCTTTTCATAGGACAGCCGCTTTACCGCTTTCAAGCCTCCGGCGAGGATTTCATTGGCCCTCTCCTGTATGATCCGGGTCGTATCCGTACCGGCGGGACCACCCTCGGGTGGGTTGTATTTGAAACCGCCGTCCTCCGGCGGGTTGTGAGAGGGGGTGATGACGATGCCGTCTGCAAACCCCTGTTTTCGCCCCCGGTTGTAAGACAGG
The DNA here is from genome assembly GCA_964404085.1 of uncultured Desulfobacteraceae bacterium. Lineage (GTDB taxonomy): Bacteria > Desulfobacterota > DSM-4660 > Desulfatiglandales > Desulfatiglandaceae > CAYUCJ01. The sequence continues at coordinate 4,532 of CAYOIU010000164.1, forward strand.
ATGGCGTGGGAGATGACCGGGGTGGGGGTGTACCGGAGACCCTTTTGGATCATGACGGTGACGTGGTTGGCGGCAAAAACCTCAACCGCACTGGCCAGTGCCGGTTCGGAAAGGGCGTGGGTGTCCATCCCCAGAAACAGGGGGCCGCTGAAACCCATGGATTGCCTGTATTCAGAGACCGCCTGGCTGATGGAGAGGATGTGGTTTTCGTTGAAGCTGTGCTTCAAGGACGAACCCCTGTGTCCGGAGGTCCCGAAAGAAACCAGGTGTTCCGGGTTCGAAACATCGGGCCGGCAGGTGTAATAGCAGGAAACAAGTCTTGGTATATTGGCGAGCATGGATTTCGGCAGGGGTTTTCCCGCGAGGGCATGTACCATTTTGTTCTCCTTCGAGGATCATGTATTTTGCAAAGTGAGCCGTTTTTATGCTAGGTTATTGTCTCGCTCGAGGCAAGGTTATTGTATGTAGTTCGATCCGCTATCCTTTCCTCCTTTCGCCGTGATGGAAAAAAACGCCGATCAAGAGGGATATTTTGAGAACGAAAATATGGAAAAAGCAAAAATATGTTCGCCCTTTTATTCTCGCGATGGGGATTCTTTGGGCGTTTCACTATCTCCTCCTTCCCAGCCAGGGCCTCACCGGTGAAACGGGGACGAGCCTCGTTTCTGACCACCTGAGACAAAGGATTGAATCAATCTCGGGAGAAGACCATTTCACCTGCCGGGGAGAACTGGTATGTGGGACTTCACAGATTCCTTTTTTCTATGAGCAACGCGGCTATACTCCTGCCTGGTGCACGGATGAAGGTGTCTTACCCCAGACCCAGGCCCTCATTGAGGAATTGACAGGCGCTTATGATGAGGGTTTGAGACCTGAAGACTACCATTTGTCAGGAATCGTAACTCTGCTGAGGGAAGTTGAGAAGACGCAGTTCAGAAAGGAGTCGATGGATCCTGAGACCCTGGTGGACCTCGATCTGCTCCTGACTGATGCCTTCATGCTCTACGCTTCGCACTTGCTGGCAGGGCGCGTCAACCCGGAAACCATGCACACGGACTGGATTGTTGAAGTGCCTTCCCATGATCTGCTTGCGAGCCTCCAATCTGCTCTGGCGTCGAATCGGGTGAAAGAGACCCTGAGAAGTTTTCCTCCCCGACACTCCGGATATATCGGTCTAAGAAATTATCTCTCACAATACAGACGGTTGGCGAAACGCTCCTCGCGGCCCGCCCCCTTATCCGCAAAGTTTCTGCGAAAGGGCGACAAGGGGGCTATGGTTCGAATGTTGCGGGATCGAATGATCTCCCTGGATGTTCTCGAACATTCGGATCGGGCCCTGGAAGACCTATTCGATGAGCAACTGGAACAGGCTGTTATGAGGTACCAGAAGAGATACGGTCTGAAGGAGGATGGAAAAGTCGGCCCCAGGACATTGAGGAGTCTGAACACCCCGATTGAAAAACGGATCCGCCAGATCGAACTCAACATGGAACGCTGGCGGTGGATCCCCCATGATCTCGGAGAGCGTTACATCGCTATCAACATCTCTGGTTTCACCTTAGAGGTGGTTGAAAGCGACCATCGCAAAATGGAAATGCGTGCCGTGGTGGGAAAACCATACCAACGGACACCCGTGTTCAGCGCGAAAATGACCTATCTGGTAATAAACCCCTACTGGAATGTACCCAGGAGTATTGCCGTCAAGGAGATGCTCCCGAAAGTCCGGAAGGACCCGCATTATCTTGAAAGGCAAGATATGAGGGTGTTCAGAGCCCGGAGCGAAACAACCCCTGAGGTAGATCCGGAAAACATCGAATGGGCTGAACTGAGTCGGGATTCATTTCCGTACCGGCTTCGGCAGGACCCTGGGCCGAAAAATGCGCTCGGCCGGATCAAATTCATTTTTCCGAATAAGTTTGCCGTGTATCTTCACGATACGCCCATGCGTTCACTGTTCAACGAGGCAACCCGGGATTTCAGTCACGGGTGTATTCGGACGGAAAGGCCGATTGACCTGGCTCTCTATCTCCTGAAAGATGATCAGAAGTGGACACGGGAGAGACTGACGGAAATCATCGGGAGCGGGAAAAGACAAGTAGTGAAGCTTAAGAACCCCATTCCGGTCCATTTGCAGTACTGGACGGCATGGGTAGATGACCAAGGGCTATTGGACTTCCAGGACGATATCTATGACAGGGATGTGCCTCTGGACCGTGCCTTAAAAGAGCGCCCGCCCGCGGGCTGATCAACTTACCAGTATCGCACCCGACCGACATCCACGTGCACGAAATTGGACTTTGGATAGTAACCCACCCCGCCACCATGCTGTTTCATGCAGGCGGAGCGTAACCGCTTCGTATCATACGCGGGTACACGGATGTCGATGGCCATCCCCTGCATGTGCAGACTGTTCTTGGCGACTCCTCTGGTTTTTCTGTAAAGCATGGCGTTGGTTTCGGGCGAGCGGTAGCCGGAAACGACGTCGAATCGCGTCCCTTCTCCGATTGACTGGGAAATGGCAGACAGCAGGTCCAGAAGGTCACTGTGGATGTGCTTGATTTTTCCGGTATAATGATCCCTGAGGATATGGTCGATTTTTTTCAGGGCATCGGCCCGGTAGCACCCCTGGGAATAGTAACAGGTCTCCAGTGACTCACCGGTGTGGGTATTGTAAAAACGCAACATGCGTGCGGGCGGCTCAGGCCGGGCGATTGAGGCAAATGCCGATGCCGGGAACAGGACGCCCAGCGCTGCCTGCGCACCGATTTTCATAAAGCGACGACGATCACAATCCATATTCAGTTACTTCACTCCGGTTACTCACTTCTCAGGGCAAGTTGAAGTCGAAAATGCGTTTCATTGGGCTTCACGGATGCCGGTCGGGTTGTTTCACCTGGGCCACATGGTTGTGTTCAGGGGACCATATTACGTAGGAAATAAACTTAACCACAAATCCACAAAAGATCAACCCATATTTGCGCGGCCGGATGAACAAAGGCTGAAAACATGGCCCCATTCTCGAGGGGCCTGAAGATATTAGGATTCTGACGCAAGTATCGTGCCGTTTTCCGGGGGTTTTTTCATGACAGATCTTCTTCGCCCAAAATGGCTTCTATACTGTCGAGAATATCTGCCACATCGTCTTCGGAGACCTCTGAAAACCAGATCTTCCGGGGATAGAGAATCACGTTGGGGCCCTTGGCGCAAAGCCCCAGGCAACCGGATTGAGAAACCCTTACATAACTTTTCCAGCCCCTTTCGGCCACGCCTTCGTTGAGTGCCTTTCTTATAAGAGGGCTGTTGCCGTCAGCGCAAGATTTGCGTTTGCCCTGGCGGTCATTTGTACAGACAAAAACATGGACTGCGTAAGGTGATTCGTTTTGTTTAGCCATAAATTCTGGTTTATTACCATAAAATTTACCTATGGGCAACCATTTCGCCGTCGCCACTCAGGAATTCTTGACCTTTTTTCTTAGTATTTCAAGCAGATGTTCAGGCGTATTGTTCTGGAGGATTTGCCTGAACTGGGTGCGGTAGTTCCTCACCAGGCTGACCCCCTCGATAACGACATCGAACACCTTCCAGCTGCCGTCCTTCAAGATCATCCTGTATTGAATGGGGATATCACCGGATTTCGCAGCAACCAGGGTTTGAACTTCAGCCTTGGTCTTTTTGAACAGTGTTTCTTTCTTAAAGGTCACCTTCTCATCGCTGTAGGCCATGATCCTGTCCAGGTAGACACCGCCCAGGAGCTTGCTGAAGAGGTCGGTGAACTCCTTTTTCTGGTTTACATCCAGTTTTTTCCAGTTGCGGCTTAGTGCCCTTTTTGAAAGTTCAGTATAATCAAAGAGTTCATTGATTAGGGCCCATACCTTGTTCTTCCTGGCCTCTTTGGCGTCCTCCCCCTTCAAAGCCGGGTCGCGAAGTACTTCAAGGACCTTGTTCACCTGTGTTTCAATGGCGGTGAGCGGTCCGCCTGCTCGGACCTGCAACGGAAGAATGAAGAGAATGCAAAGGCAAAGACCCAGCCCAACGAGAATGCTTTTCATGCTTTTCCTCCCAAAATCTTGATGGAATCGTAAAAAGTCCGGTCCTCAGGACTTTTTACTGACGGAAACCGAAAAGCGTGGTTTTC
>CAYOIU010000165.1:0-8636 GCA_964404085.1 uncultured Desulfobacteraceae bacterium
GTGGTGGCTGAGACATGACTCTCGCCGCTATAGGCTACTATCACGTGTTTTGATAATGTCTCCAGTTCCTTGTCTTCCAGCAAGGCAGTCCTGTCGAAGGGATTGACTGGATTTCCGAAATGCCAGGTCCAGAGATTTACGCCCCCGTATGTTGCCGCCCCCTGGTCCTGGATCCCGCAATTGCCCCCGGCCACAGCGTCTTCCAGGTGATAGGCGAGGTGGAGTATATCCCGGGAACTGCGTTCTTTTTGCCCCAGGCGGGTGTTTATCTTGTCCAGGGCCTTGATCAATGCAACCAGGGCGGTGCTCGAACCTCCCAGGGCCGATTTTACCGGCGATTCCGAACTTATCCGAAGTTCCAGGCCCTGAAAGCCAAAGTGAGATATAGCCGCAAAAAAGAGACCAAAGGGAGAATCGAGGGGAAGGTGGTCAAAGGCAAAAACCTCACTTTTGGGGAACCCGTGGGAAGAGATCTTGATTTTGCCCTCCTCAAAGGCGGAGAGTGTCACCCTTGTCCTGAGATTGAGCGCCATATTGACTGTAACAGGACGGACCTTTTCAAAAGGAAGGGCCATGGCCTTGATGTCCCATGTGCCTCCCGCGTCGATTCTGCATGGAGCGGAGGCCTCCACCGGATCATTCTCCAGTAATTTTCTGATAGAGAAGGGCATGTCTTTCTCCTTTCATTTTTTTCAGATATATCAGGAAAACGAAAAACAATGCAATACAACTGTTTTTCCTAATGATTATGAGCAGGTTTTCCGATGGATATGATACGGTTTGACATTGTTTTGCTTTGTTTGTATGCTCCGTCTGATGGTTCGGGGCCAGCGGAAAACTGTTTTTACGAAATGGAAAGGAGCGTGTAATGAGATCAGCCCGTTCTGCACGTAAACACTCACTTTACAGGATCCTGTTTTTGGGGCTGACCATGATCCTTGTCTTCGGATGTTCCAGCCCTGAAGAAAAAAAGGCCAAACACGAGCAACGCGCCCACGAGTACCTCCAACAGGGAAAGCTCAAAGAGGCTGTCATCGAATTCAGAAACGTGGTGCAGCTGGCGCCGAAGGATGATGCAGCTTACTATGAACTGGGCGAGATCTACCTCAAACTCAAGAAGGGACGGGAAGCCTTCCAGGCTTTTTCCCGTGCTGTATCTTCAAATCCGGAGAACCTCAAGGCACAGCTCAAATTGGGGCAGATCTTTCTTCTGGCAAGAAAAACCGATGAGGCCAGAAAAAAGGCCGAACTCCTCCTGGAAAAATCAAAGGACAACATCGAGGCCCTATCCCTTCTTTCCGGGGTCATGGTGCAGGAAAGAGATATCGATTCGGCCATAAAGACCTTGAGGAGAATCACCGCAATCGATTCGGGTCATTTCAATACCTATCTCTCCCTTGGCCGCCTTTACCTCCTGAAAAAAGACCTGGTCCAATCCAAGAAGGCTTACAGAAAATCCATATCGATCAAGCCGAAATCAAAGGTCCCCTATGTGGAACTTGCCAATATCTATTCCTTTGAGGGAAAGTGGGAAAAAGCCGAGGCAGAGCTTCAGAAAATGCTGGGTGTCTCTGAGACCAGATACAGAGACCTGCCCCTTCTCGCACGGTTCTATGAGCGGACCAAGAGATGGAAAAAGGCCGAAAAGACTTTTCAGGAAGCTGCCAGGCTGGCCCCGGAGGATGCTGTGTCGCCGTTGATGAATCTGGGGGCCTTCTATGCCCGGCGAAAGGAATACAACAAGGCCAAGGAGGCGTTTGAAAAGGCCGCATCCATCAAGAAGGATGATAGTGGTATCCAGATGGCCATAGCCCAACTCAATTTTGATTTCAGAAAAATGGATAGGGCACGGGCCGTTGTTGACGGGATCCTGGAGAAAGACAAGGGGCACGTGGCCGCAAATTTCTTGAAGGGACGTCTGCTTTTTCTCAAGAAAGATTTTCCTGCTGCTCTGGAGCGATTCGATCTCGTGGCACGTGAATGGCCGCGAAATGCGTCGGCCCACTATTTCAAGGCACTGACCCTTCTTGCTCAGGGAAAGCGCCCCCTGGCAGAAAAAGACCTGGTCAAGGCGGTCGAACTGAACCCCGGGTTCGTGGAGGCAAGGCTTATCCTTGCAGCGGGATATCTCAAGGAAAGGAACAAAGAGTTGGCCCGTGAGCAGATCGAATCCATACTCAAGGTTTCGCCTCACCATGTCAAAGGATTGATGCTGAAGGGAAGTCTGGAGATTCTTGACAAGAACCCAAAGGCTGCAGAGACAATTTTCAAAGGAGTAATCAAGTTGAACCCGGATTATGCCCCGGCGTATGTCCGTCTGGGCCTTCTGTACCAATTGTCGCATCGACCTGAAAAGGCCCGGAAGAACCTGGAAAAGGCACTTGAGATAAATCCGAAGCAGGTAGATGCGCTGTCGCTTCTTGTGGGGATACAATTGGGCAAGAAAAGGTTTGATGACGCCCTGAAAACCTGCAGGAATCAAAAAGAGAAGATGGGCAATTATCCCGCCGGCAAGGCCCTTACCGAGTCACTTATGGGGAAGATTTACCTCGCGAAAAGAGACATGGGAAAGGCCGAAGAACATTTCAGGAAAGCCGTTGATTTGGATCCCAATCTATTGGAACCCTATGTATCGCTGGCCCGGATCTATCTCAGCGGTCACAGAGTCAACGATGCCATCGAGGAATATGAAAATATCCTGAAGAAAAATGCAAAATTCCTTCCAGCCTATATGGCACTTGGTGCCATCTACGAAAAACAAGGCAAGACCGAAGAGGCCAGGAAGCATTACAGGAAGGCCCTGGAGATCAAAAAGGATTTTGCCCCTGCGGCCAATAATCTTGCGTGGAATCTTGCCACGAAGGGTGGCAACATCGACGAGGCCTTGGGTCTTGCCCAGACCGCAAAGGAACAGATGCCCAAAAACCCGGGTGTCATGGACACTTTGGGATGGATTTATTACCTGAAAGGGAGCTACTTAAACGCCATCTCGGAGCTTCAGGACAGCCTGGCCTATTATTCCGGAAATCCCGTGATCCACTATCACCTTGGCATGGCGTTTTTCAAGAATTCACAATTTGGACAGGCGAAAAAAAGCCTTGAAGAGGCATTGAAGCTTTCTCAGGATTTTGATGGGTCGTTAGAAGCAAGAAAGACCCTGAAGGAAATTGAGAATGGGGCCGGTACATCCTGATCCTCCGGTAAGGTACCGGATTTTTCGTGTTTCCATCAAATCATGAATTATGAAAACCATCCCATACAAGATTCTCATTCTGTGCATGGTGCTGCCACCTGTCTGCTACGTTCTGACCATCCAGTCTCTGGAGAGCTATCTCCAGCGGCGGGAAAACGCCACCTTGAACGATATTCTGATTCAACACCCTGATGCACTCTATGAGGGCCGCTACACGGTCAGGGAAGAAATCGACAGAAATATCAGCAAGTATTTGAACAAAAGCATTAAATCAAAAATCGGAGTCCGAAGCAATATCCTGGTGAAAACCAGGGATGGACGGATCCTCTATCCTCCGGTCTACGGAACGGATGTGAAGGAGCAAAAGGATCAGGACCCCACAGGCTTGAACTATGTGGAAGTGGCGGCAGAGAACTACAGAATCCTGAATGAAGGCCTTTCTGCTGAGGCCGCGCTGAAGATCAGGCATAACAGCTGGCTTTCCAATGGCATATTGATCTTCTATTTGGCCCTGGCCGGTCTGGTTCTCCGCTTTGTGACGAAGAGAGGGGTTGCCGAAAGCGAGCGAAGAGAAGAGGAGCATCGGGATCAGATGGAAAGGCTCGGCTACCAGTTGAGCCACAGCAGGAAGCAGCTGGAAGAGGTGGTGGTCAAAGAGGAGGAATATCTTTCGAGAATAAACAGACTTAAGAAAGATAAGCAGGAATTGACCAAAGACGTGGATGGGCTCCTTGAAGAAATGGAGGAACAGGAGACGGGCCTTCAAGACCAAAGAGCGAATAGAGAGGCATTGGAAATGGAGCTGGAGGAGCTGAAGGAAAAACTCCGAAACTTGAAGGAAAAAGGAGAGAAGCGGAAGAAAAAGAAGGGGAAATATGATAACCTTGCAAAGCGCTTCAGGCTGCTTTACAAGAATCTCGAGCTATCCGAGCGTGCTGTAGCCGGGTTTTCAGAACTTACCGAAGAATTCAAGCTAAAGGCCGAGGAGGTGATCCATCAACTGAACGAAGACGATAGCTTGATTTCAGTAAAGCGCAAGGTCTTTGGCAAGGGCGGCAAGATGAATGTCCTTGAGATCGATTTCGCTTACTCAGGTAGGCTTTATTTCCAGAAAAACACCAAGGGCAGGATACGGGTTCTTGCCATTGGAACAAAGAACACCCAAAGCCAGGATCTGGCATTTGTTGATAGCGTGAAGTGAAGATCGGAATGTATCTTGAACCCCAAAACACAGAGGCTGAAGGACCAATGAACAAAGAGACAAAAGAGACGATTCTCGTGATAGAGGACGATGTGGATGTCCTGTCCATGATCATCAAGCACATGGAATACCTCGGTTACAAGGTGATCAGTGCCGGTGATGGCATGGAAGGCCTCAAGATGGTGGAAGCCGGGGGCTACCACCTTGTCATAACGGATATCGTCATGCCTTATGTGAGCGGCGTGGGGGTAGTGACGGCCCTAAAAACGAAACATCCGAGCATACCGGTGATAGCCATAACCGGTTACGGAAAAGAACCGGAGGCTGTGGCCCTGGAAAAGAAGGCTGATGTGGTCTTGTCCAAGCCCGTGCGAATGGCCGTGCTGAAGGATCACATCGCCAGGCTGCTGGTCGGAATTCCATAATTGTGAGGTGATATGCCATGCCTAGGCTCTATGTCATCGAAGGTCCCAACAAGGGAAAGATTTTCGATCTCAAGAAGGGGACGTTTCACTTGGGAAGGGGCCCGGAGAACCATATCCAGGTAGAAGACCCTTCCATTTCCCAGACGCACTTGAAAATTGAACAAAGGGATGACAGGGTCTTTGTTGAGGATTTGAAGAGCACCAACGGGACTTTCATAAACGGCGAGATGATTGAGCCCGGGAAATCCGTAGAGTTAGTGGAAGGCAGTCCCATTTCCATTGGAAACACGCTCATGGTCCTTGACAGGGAGTTCTCTGTTGAAGGTACCCTGGTCCACCATGCGGCCAGGTTTCCGGTAGGGCATGGAGGGAAGGAGAGGGTTGTCTTTTATAAAGACCGACCCATGACCAATCCCAAGAACCTCCAGCTCATGTACAAGATTTCCAACGTCCTCATGGAATCTATTGATATCAATGAGGTGCTGAAAAAGGTCATGGAATATCTTTTCGAGTGTCTGAGCCGAATAGACCGCGGTGCTATTCTCCTCTATGAAGAATCAACGGGAGACCTTTCGGAGATCATCGCCCGATCAAGGAACCAGGACAAAGATGTAACCATTGATTACAGCAAGACCATTGTCAACCGGGTGATACGGGAGGGAAAACCCGTTTCCATGTCGGATACGAGTCGGGAGAAAGATGTGGACTTGTCCGACAGTATGAAGGCATTGAAAATCAGATCGGTCATGTGTGTTCCGCTCATCAGCCGCAGCAAGGTTCGTGGGGCGATTTATGTGGATTCCCTGAGCATTCCCCATGGATTCAGGAAAGAAGACCTCTATTTGCTCATGGGTTTAGGCACCCCTGCCGCGATTGCCATCGAAAATGCCCTGCTCTATGCGAATCTGGAAAAACTGGTGAAAAACCGTACCAGAACCCTGCGCCAGACAGAAAAAAGACTCAGAAAAAGCGAAGCAAGATTCAGGGCGATTTTTGACAATATGAAAAGCGGCGTTTTGGTGTTTGAAGTGGAACGGGAGGGAAAAGATTTTGTGGTCGTGGAACTGAACCACTTCGCTCGAGAACTTGAGGATATCAGGCTGCAGGATGTTGTTGGAAAAAAGGCCAAGGAGGTTTTTCCTGAATATGAATCATCGGGGATTCTAAATACCATCACAAGAGTTTGGAAGTCAGGGGTGAGTGAACACATCGGCCCCCTGCTTCACGAGGAACAAAAAGGCCAAGTTTGGCGGGATTACGATGTGTACAAACTTCCCTCAGGAGAGATCGTTACCCTTTTCAACGATCTGACCGCTCAAAAAAAGGCTGAGGAAGAACAGCGGACCTTGCAGAAAAGATTTCTTAACGCCCAGAAGCTGGAATCGGTGGGCCGGCTTGCCGGGGGGGTGGCACACAATTTTCGGAACATTCTCCAGGCTATCCTGGGGAATGTCGAGTACCTGGAAATGGTCAACAACCAAGTCGAAGAGATGGACGGCATTGCAAGGAATATCAACAATTCCATAGATAGAGGCGTTGACCTCGTGAACAGTCTGCTTCATTTTTCTCGGGTTGGTGTTGATTTCAATCCCATGGTTATGGATCTTTACGACGCGATTGAAGAAACGTACAGGATTGTGGAGCGGCTATTCGATAAAAAAATCCAGGTTTCGGTGGATCTCGAAAAAGGCCTGTTTATCACAGGAAACCACTCTCTTTTGAGCCAGGTTTTCATGAACCTTTTCACAAATGCCAGAGATGCCATGCCCGGAGGGGGCAGGTTGCTGGTGAAGGCAAGCATAAATGAGGGTCAGATCCTGGTGGTGGTTTCGGACACGGGTTACGGCATGGACAAAAAGACCCTGGACCAAGCCTTTGACCCCTTTTTCACTGGAAAAGATGTTGGAAAGGGTACAGGCCTTGGGCTCTCAACGGCGCACGGGATTGTGGAAGAACACGGAGGAACAATTGCGGTTTCTTCCTCGCCTGGAAAGGGGACGACATTCAAGCTCAGGTTTCCCATGGCGGAAGGTGGCTTGCCGGCGCAGGTGGAACCAGAAAATGGGCTTGTTACCGGGAAGGGTCAGAAAGTCCTTGTCGTTGATGATGAATTGAGTGCTCTGGATGCCCTGGTGGGAATGACCCGCACCCTGGGTTACACGGTGGCCTCAGTTTCAAGGGCGGTCGAGGCCTTGGAACAATATGGGAAATTTCAACCGGATGTGGTCCTCATGGACAGGAATATGCCCGAAATGGACGGCGTTTCCTGTATCAAGGAAATAATGAAACTGGACCGGGACGCCAGAATAATAATCGTTTCTGGATACGAATCGTCAGGGCCCAACGGGATCGGTGAGGACATAAAACACATGATCAAGGGCTATCTTACCAAGCCTTGTGGCATGAACAAATTGAGTCAAACGCTTTCAGAAGTATTGGGGAAATAGAAAAAGGGAGAAACCTTTTCATGGAGACCAGAAAGAACATCCTTTTCATCGAGTCGAACCCCGACGTTCTTTCCCGATTGGACGAACAGTTAAGCCAACTGGGATTTGCCTTCAGATGCAGTGCCGCCCCGAGTGCATCCATGGAGCAACTGGAGGCCATGATACCGGATATAGCAGTTATCGGGCCGTCGCTGGATGATGAGGCCGGCAGGAGAAGCCTGGAAAAACTGAAAATAATCGATCCGGGGATGCCTGTACTAGTCTGTGGCAAAGAGGCGCTTTTTCGAGAAGAGGCGATCCACTCTCCATTTGGTGGAATCCATTGCTTTGACCCTGACCTTGGAACCGAAGGCCTCTCTGCTGCACTGAAGAAAGCCATGAAACACAAGGAGGAAACCGAGCAATTGCCGGATTTTCCCGTTCTGGTGGGGCAGAGCAGGGAAATCAGCCTGATCAGGGAAAAGATACGTGCGGTGGCGGACAAAGACATCACCGTTCTCATCACAGGCGAAAGTGGAACGGGCAAGGAACTCATTGCCAGATCAGTGCACTACCTTTCGAAGAGAAACAAGGGGCCTTTGATCAAGATCAACTGCGGGGCGCTTCCTGATGAGCTGCTGGAAAGCGAGGTATTTGGATTTCAGAAAGGGGCCTTTACGGGTGCCCACAAGAACAAACCCGGGCGTCTGGAGTTGGCTGACGGGGGTACCCTTTTCATAGATGAGATCGGGGATCTTTCGCTCTCTTTGCAGGTCAAGTTTCTCCAGGTACTCGAAGACAAGGCTTTTTCGAGATTGGGGGGGGTTCGCGACAGGGCGGTGGATACGCGCGTGGTGGCGGCAACCAACAAAGAATTGTCCAGAAGAGTCAGGGAAGGGGATTTCAGAAAAGATCTCTTTTTTCGTTTAAATGTCGTACACATCGAGGCACCCCCCTTGCGCCGGAGGCGTGAAGATATCGTTGTGATGGCTGAGTATTTCATGAACAAATACTGCTATGAATTCAAGAGGGAACCCCTGAAAATGAGCGATGGGATTTCAAAGGCGCTGACCACATACTATTGGCCCGGAAACGTCCGGGAACTTGAAAATGCGATACGGAGGGCCATTGTCCTGAGGGATTGGGATTTTGTGATGAATGAAATGTCTTTAAACCATGGGGTGATTCGCGGAAAAACGACCACTCTTTTAAAAAAAATGGAGACCATCCGTCCCTGGGGGGACAAAAAAGTGGATACATTTTTTCGAAAAAAGGGCGCTTCTCTCAAGAAAATTACCAGAGTGTACGCGGGCGAAGTTGAGCGTCAGGCCATTTCCCAGGCCCTTCGGGAAAGCAACTGGAACCGGAAAAAAGCTGCGGAGTCCCTTGGC
>CAYOIU010000166.1:0-3716 GCA_964404085.1 uncultured Desulfobacteraceae bacterium
TTATTATTAAAAACTTGTCTCATTTGCATCGTTACACTCTTCGGGAACTCAGGTTGCAAGCTTACGTTTGCTAATCGCTCGTTTGGTGACCGGCCTATACTTTCACTTACGATACGTATCTGGACTGAAGGCTTGATTTGACAATTTTTGACATTCCCAGGACAAAAGGATTCGCTGAGCGATTCAACCGTACCGTGCTCGACGAATTTTTCAGAGAAACCTTCAGGAAAAAGTTCTACGCTTCCGTCGAAGAGTTGCAAAAGGATCTGGATCAATGGGTTCATTATTACAACATTACAACCATGAACGGCCGCACAGAGGCTGTCGCAACATGGGAAAACAGCCGATTGAAACCATTGAAGAAGGTAAGGTTGTCAAAGAGCAAATAATCAAGAGAAAGGCTGCCTAAATATCAATTCCGGAGAAAGACTGACTGTCCGGGAAGTCCTTGACTAATACAGTTCAACAAGAGTTAGGAGCTGCGTTGAAAAACGGAGCTATAGAGCAGAGATTAGGCGGAGCAGAGCCCGGATATCGGGCGACCTATATCGCAATGAGCCATCTATATTTCTATTCGCTAGAGGCATTTCAAACTGCCATCGGAACATACTCTGGATCGATTATGGCAGATGTCCTTAACTGCACCGACATCCAGTCTACGATTCAAATCAGTGAAGTAAAAATATAGTAATGCTTGCACCGTATGCCGTCATTAGTATTCCGCCGTATTGCAGCCTGCTTACTTGTGAATCACGGCGTAGGCATAAATCAATGGCCTACCCATGGTTCCAAGGGACGAGGCTAAGCGCAGCGCCCCTCAGCCGCCCCTTTATTCCGATGGAAATCAGTTATTAGCGTGGATTGAAGGGAGGTAGAACAACACCAAACCCGGCGCCGGCGGTGCTTTCATTGGTCTTTCATGATTTTCTTGAGCATTTGGGCATTCCTGATGGCATACCCTCCAAAATCATTGTCAAAATAGAGAAAGGCTTCACACCCCCACCCCACAATCTTTTTCGCCCACATCTCCAACTCTTCCGGTGTGTATTCGGATGCATAGAGCTTGCGGGACCCGTGAAGCCGAATATACACAGAATCAGCGGTTATTTCTTCCCGGTAGGGATATCGCCCGCCCGTGTCCGAGATGCAGAATGCAGTATTATTGTCCTGCAATTGCGTGAAAAATTCGCTGTTCAGCCATGAAGGGTGCCTCACTTCAATGGCGTGTTTGAAAGACGGGTCGAGTTGGGCCAGGAATGTCTGTGCCAGCTGTGCATCGTACGTCAGGCTGGGCGGAAGCTGAAACAACAGGGGGCCGAGCTTGGAACCAAGGTGGCCCGCCCGGTCATAGAAACGTTGCAGGGCCTCGTTTACGTCGGACAGACGCTTGATGTGGGTAATGTAGCGGCTTGCCTTGAGCGCCCAGAGAAATCCTTCGGGTGTCTTCCTGAACCAGTTCTTAAACGTGGTTTCTTTGGGAAGGCGATAGAAAGAGGCATTTAGTTCAACGGTGTCAAACTCCTGTGCATAATATTCCAGCCATTTTGCCTTGGGCTGGTCATCAGGATAAAAAACGTCCTTCCAGTGAGCATACGTCCAGCCAGAAGTCCCGATACGGACTGACAAGGTCATAGGTGTTTACTCGAAAAAGGCCACCGCCCGTTCGAGACGGTCCGCCACGCGTTTCTTCCCAACGGCCATGAGAATATCGAAGATCCCCGGACCCACCGCCTGGCCGGTCACAACCGTTCGAACTCCATTGATAAGAACCCCCGCCTTCACCTCAAGTTCCTCAGCTGTTTTTCGAAGTACATCCTCTGTTTCTTCAGGTGTGTAGTTTTTCAGGCCTCCGATGCGCTCGGCCAGAAGCGGCAGCCAGCCCTTCAGGCCGGGGTGTTTGAGAATATTTTTTTTCAGGGCATGCTCATCCACCGGATAGTCGTCTGAAAAATAGGCACGGCCCAAGGTGACAAAGTCGGTGAGCACATGAAAGCGCCGGCGGATCAGGCCGAGTGTGCTCAGGAACCACTCCCGCCTCGTCGTCTCGAACTCAGGGTTCCAGATGCCTTCCCCGAGGAGTTGATCCCTCACATAGGGTTCCAGTTCTTCAAGGGGCATGGTCTTGATGTAGTGCGCATTTATGCTGAGGGCCTTCGGGTCGGTAAAGAATTTCGGGTCGTCTTTCCTGATATCAAAAACGGCATTGGAACGCTTGACCCCTTCCAGGGAAAAGGCCTCGATCAACTCATTTTTTGAAAATATCTGCCGGGAATCCGTTGTGGACCAGCCCAGAAGCGCCAGAAAATTGACGAATGCCCACGGCAGAAAACCGTGTTCCCTGTAGAAATGTATGGCCACCTGCTCACCATGTTTCCGTTTGGAGATTTTGGCCTTCTTGGGGTCCAGGGTGAGCGGCATATGGGCGAACCTGGGGACAGGGGCCCCGAGGGCCTCGTATATGAGAATCTGCTTCGGGGTATTGGCGATCCCGTCTTGGCCACGAATCACGTGGGTGATGCCGTCTCGAATATCATCCACCGCATTGGAGAGCACGTAGAGCGGCTGTCCGTTGGAACGTACAATGACAAAATCCTCTATGTCTTCATATTGTTTTTCAATGGCCCCGTAAACCATGTCTTTGAATCGGACCGCACCGGGACCCTTAGGGACCTTGAGGCGTATGGTGTAAGGGATCCCTGCCGCCTCTTTTGCAGCAACTTCCTCTGCGGACAGTCTGCGGCAGGTCCCATCGTATTGAAGAGATCCCTTTTCTTCACGGGCCTTTTCGCGTTTCCGGTCCAGTTCCTCCTTTGAGCAGAAACACCTGTAGGCGTGGCCCGAGTCGAGAAGCTTCTGGGCGGCTTTCCTGTGTTCTTCAATGTAATGGGATTGAAAGTAGGGTCCTTCGTCCCAGGAAATCCCCAGCCATTTCAGTCCATCAATGATCCCCTGGATGGCCTCCTCGGTGGATCGTTCTTCATCCGTATCCTCTATTCTGAGGACAAATTTTCCTGCGGTCTTCTGTGCATAGAGCCAGTTGAAAATCGCCGTCCGCGCCCCGCCTATATGAAGGTATCCCGTAGGGCTCGGGGCAAACCGTACCACCACATGTTCTTTCATCAACTTTCCTTTCTTACCTTTTTATATTCTCCCGGATATATTTCACCACGTCTTCAGTCTTGGTGCCGGGGCCGAACAGTTCCGCAATTCCCGATTCTTTCAGCGGGGGGATATCTTCGTCCGGAATAATCCCTCCCCCTATGACGAGGACATCATCAATCCCTTTTTCCTTCAGAAGTGCCATGACTTTCGGGAAATGGTAGTCGTGCGCGCCCGAGAGTATGCTCATGGCGATGACATCCACGTCTTCCTGAACAGCGGCCTCCACAATCTGCGCAGGCGTCTGCCTAAGCCCCGTGTAAACCACCTCCATCCCGGCGTGCATGAGTGCGCTTGCCAGTACCTTAATTCCCCTGTCATGCCCATCCAGCCCCGGCTTTGCCGCCAGAACCCGTATCTTTTTTCCGTTTTCCATGCCTACCTCTAATAGATGAATGTATAGATGGTTTTTTCGTCTTAAGCCTTACGTCTGATCTCCTACGCCCCTTATCCCAGGGTTGAGGCAGCCTTGTACTCTCCAAAGACTTCCCGCAGCATGCCACAGATTTCGCCCAGTGTGGCGTAAACCTTTACCGCCTCCAACAGAAGAGGCATCA
>CAYOIU010000166.1:3726-8629 GCA_964404085.1 uncultured Desulfobacteraceae bacterium
TGAGGCCGACGACCACCCTTTCGTCCCTTTCGATCTCACGCTGATATTGGTAGGCGCTCTCCTGTATTTCCCGCTGTATGAATCCCTTTTCAATGGCCTGGACAGCGCCCCCCATCCCGTCGATCTTTTCTATGTACGCTTCGGCCCTTTCGCAGATCTCCTTTGTCAGGGTCTCCAGGTAATAGGAACCCCCGAGAGGATCGACCGTGTCCGTCACACCGCTCTCGTAGGCGATCAACTGCTGGGTCCGGAGCGCGATCTGAACCGCCTCCTCCGAGGGAAGGCAGAGGGCCTCGTCCATGGAATTGGTGTGCAGGGACTGGGTCCCGCCCAGCACGGCTGCCAGGGCCTGGAAGGCCACCCGGACGATGTTGTTTTTTGGCTGCTGGGCCGTCAATGTGCAGCCCGCTGTCTGGGTGTGAAACCGGATCATCATGGACCTGGGATTCTTCGCGTTGAACCGCTCTTTCATTATTTTGGCCCACAAACGTCTCGCGGCCCTGTACTTGGCGATCTCTTCAAGAAAATCAAGATGCGCATTGAAGAAAAAGGAAAGCCTGGGGCCAAACCCGTCCACCTCCAGCCCTGCCTTTACGGCCGCATCCACATAGGCAATTCCATTGGCCAGGGTGAAGGCCACTTCCTGGACCGCCGTGGAGCCTGCCTCACGAATGTGGTAGCCACTGATGCTGATCGTATTCCAGAGAGGAACCTGTTCTGCACAGAAGGAAAAGATATCCGTAATAATCCTCATGGAGGGCTGGGGAGGGAAGATATAGGTTCCACGCGAGGAATACTCCTTGAGGATGTCATTCTGGATCGTGCCCCTGAGCTTTTCAGGTGGGACACCCTGTTTCTCTCCCACGGCCATGTACATGGCCAGCAGCACCGCGGCGGGGGCGTTGATGGTCATGGAAGTACTCACCTTGTCCAGGGGAATGCCCGCGAAAAGGGTCTCCATGTCCTGGAGGGAATCGATGGCTACGCCCACTTTTCCCACCTCGCCGATGGCCATTTCGTGGCCCGAATCATACCCGATCTGGGTGGGAAGATCAAAGGCCACGGAGAGCCCCGTCTGTCCCTGATCCAGGAGGAATTTGTACCTTCGATTGGATTCCTCCGCCGTGGCAAATCCGGCGTACTGACGCATGGTCCAGTAGCGGCCCCGGTACATGGTGGGTTGTACGCCCCTGGTAAAGGGATACTCCCCGGGAAGGCCTTCCTCTT
Organism: uncultured Desulfobacteraceae bacterium; assembly: GCA_964404085.1. Classification (GTDB taxonomy): domain Bacteria; phylum Desulfobacterota; class DSM-4660; order Desulfatiglandales; family Desulfatiglandaceae; genus CAYUCJ01. The sequence continues at coordinate 4,954 of CAYOIU010000166.1, forward strand.
CCATGTATTTCATGCCTATCGTGTCCAGGGGGGTATAGAGTCTTTTCAAAGGAATCCCTGAGGTATTGAGAAACCGGTCCTTTCTCTCGGGCCGTTTCGGGAGTTTTTCTTTTACATTTTGCGACCAATGTTCCAGGGCCTCTTCAAGCCCCGGATAAGCCTCATGTTCCACCATTTTATCCTCCATTGTATCTTGAAACAGTAAGATGATGTGCTCGCCGTTTATCAGGCGGATTTGTATCTCCCGTGCCGGTTTACATCAACCATAATTTTATGCCCATGACTCTGTCAAACCTTTTTTGAGGCGCAATACTTTTCATCTTGACAGAGGCTGATAGCTGTATTATGGCTACATTTCATCAATATATCTATATTTCTACCGCTGACTGGAATCATAGCCGTAGAATCAATAATTCAATTTGGATCGAGGGAGAATGAGAGAATGACGCTCAATGAAATCCTGGATTTGCTGAACGGCATCATGCGTACAACAGGGGTCTTCAATTTCGACCCGAAAGTCATTGTCATGTGGGCAATTGCCTCCGCGTTCATCTACCTGGCCATCGTCAAGAAATTCGAGCCGCTCCTCTTGCTCCCCATCGGGTTCGGCATTTTCATTGTGAATTTCCCGCTGGTCCCCATGATGGGGTACGAACACGGGCGGCCCCAACTCCTTCAGTTCTTTTACCATTACGGACTGGAATGGGAGATCATCCCCTGCGTGATTTTCCTTGGGCTTGGTGCCATGACCGATTTCGGTCCCCTGATCGCGAACCCCAAGACACTGCTCATCGGGGCCGGGGCTCAACTCGGGGTCTTTATAACATTCACCGGGACGGTCCTGGCAGGCTTCACCTTGAAAGAGGCCGCCTCGGTAGGAATCATCGGGGGTGCCGACGGTCCGACCACCGTGTACCTCACAACACTCCTGGCTCCCCAACTCCTCGGGGCGAACGCGCTTGCCGCATACTCCTATATGGCCATGGTGCCCCTGATACAGCCACCCATCATGCGGATGATGACCTCCAAAGAAGAACGCAAGATTCGCATGCGGCAGCTCAGACCGGTTTCCAAGAGGGAAAAAATTTTATTCCCCCTGGTGACGGCCGGAATTATTGCGTTGCTCGTTCCTTCCGTTATCCCTTTGATGGGGATGTTTATGCTTGGGAATCTGATGAAAGAGAGCGGAGCCGTGGAAAGGCTCACCGAGACAGCCCAGGGTCCGCTCATGAACATTGTCACCATATTCCTGGGGCTTTCCGTAGGGGGCACCATGAGTGCGGACAAGTTCCTGAGCTGGAAACCGCTGTTTATTTTCGGGCTGGGTCTGGTCGATTTTGCGGTCTGCACCATTGGGGGAATCTTGACGGTGAAGGTCATGAACCTCTTTCTCAAGGAAAAAATCAATCCTCTCATCGGTTCTGCCGGGGTTTCCGCGGTACCCATGGCCGCGCGCGTCTCCCAGATGGAAGGAATGAAGGCAGACAAAACCAATCACCTGATCATGCATGCCATGGGACCGAACCTTGCAGGGGTCATCGGGTCCGCCGCTGCAGCAGGAATGTTTATTGCCATGTTCCATTAATACCTCTTTTTCAACGGGGAAGCATCTGAAATTCACCGGCAACCGGCTGAAAAATGAGAGAGCAGAGAAGGATCGAAAGATGAAAAAATATGTAATTTTCCTGATAGGGTTGACGTTCTTATTCCCCGCGTCTATCATGGCTGAAGATTTTCTGGAGGCCCCAGTTATGCCCGGGGGGAAGGTGCTTGTAAGAACCGATTCACGGCTGGAGTTTTCGGTGCCGAAGGGGCACGGTGAGGTCCTCGGGTACTACAAGGATGCGCTCAAGAAATTCAAGGACATCCGAATTCGTGAATGGGGACAGGACACTTATATCGAGGATGACGGCAGGCTCCCCTGGCATTCAATAACCATCTCCAAGGGCGATACAAAGGAAACAAGAGTAACTATCGTGAAAGACAACTGGAGCTGGATTCTGGGGACCCTTGTTCTCAGGTTCGTCGGTGTCTTCATTGTCCTGCTGCTCCTTTTTCTTGCAATGGCCATATCCGGCTCTATCATTTCAAAATCAGTGGTAAGAGGGGAGGCTAAAAAAGCAGCCGCCAAGAGCTGAATCCCTCCACAGACCAAAAGAAGGCCCCTTCCCTCCTGCCAAGGGGGAAAGGGGCTTTTTCGTATCAGCTCTTCCTCAACGAGCCTCCGGGCTTGTCCGCCACCGCTGAGGACTCTCCGAAAGAAATCCGGGCTGGCCCGGATTTCTCACGGACAATCTACTCCGATGGCGAATTTGTCCGTGTCTACTTCGTTGCGTTTGAAAAACATCCTCGACATACTGATCAAGTATGCCTGCGGGTATTTTCCTGCACGCGCCTTGTATCCACGGTCATCTTCACCATCTCGTGACAAAGATCCGTGAGAAACCCGGGCTAGAGGGGTATATTGCCGTGACGCCTTTCAGGGATGGAATCCTTCTTCACCTTGAGCATGTTGAGGGCATTGATCAACCGGGCCCTCGTGTTTTCCGGAAAAATAATCTGGTCGATATATCCCAGCTCAGCGGCCTTGAAGGGGCTCGCAAAATTATTCCGGTACTCTTCCACGAGCTTCTTTCTGGTCCCCTCGGGATCATCTGACTCAGCTATCTGCTTCCTGAAAATGATATTGACGGCCCCCTCGGGTCCCATCACCGCGATCTCCGCCGTGGGATAGGCGTAGTTGATATCTCCACCGTGGTGCTTGCTGGACATCACGTCGTATGCGCCGCCATAGGCCTTCCGGGTGATCACGGTAATCTTGGGCACCGTGGCCTCACAGTAGGCATAAATGATCTTGGCGCCATGCTTAATAATCCCGCCGTATTCCTGGTTGACCCCCGGCAGAAATCCGGGGACGTCCACGAAGGTCACCAGCGGGATATTAAAGGCATCACAGGTACGGACGAACCGGGCACACTTCATGGAAGCGTTGATGTCCAGGCAACCTGCCAGAGACCTGGGTTGATTGGCCACGATGCCGACCACCATCCCGTTCAGCCGCCCGAATCCCACCACCATGTTGGTGGCGTAGTATTTCTGGACCTCAAAGAACTCCAGATTGTCCAAGACCACCCGGATAATATCTCTTATATCATAGGGGACCTTGGGATTGGTGGGAACCACCTTGTTGAGGGACTTGTCAATTCGGTCGGGAGGGTCGGTGCAGACCACCTCCGGCGGCCTTTCCCGGTAATTCTGGGGCAGGAATTGGAGCAGCTCTTTCACCCTGTCCAGGGCGGCTTCATCGGATTCTTCAGCAAAATGGGCCACGCCACTCCTGGTATTGTGGGTCATGGCCCCGCCGAGTTCCTCAGCGGTGACTTCTTCCTGCGTTACCGCTTTGATGACCTGGGGCCCCGTGATAAACATATTGCTGGTCTTCTTGACCATGATGGTAAAATCGGTCAGGGCCGGCGAATAGACGGCGCCCCCTGCACAGGGTCCCATGATCACCGAGATCTGCGGGACGACGCCTGATGCCCACACATTGCGCTTGAAGATTTCCCCGTAGCTCCCGAGGCTGACGACGCCTTCCTGTATCCTGGCACCCCCCGAATCGTTGAGCCCGATAATCGGGGCGCCGCTCTTCAGGGCCAGATCCATGATCTTACAAACC
>CAYOIU010000167.1:0-8623 GCA_964404085.1 uncultured Desulfobacteraceae bacterium
TTCCCCGCTTGATTCTCGAGAAAAGCTCCAGCGTCTTATCCAATTGCCCGGCTACAGATGGATCGTTTCGCGCTACAGGGACGTCCCCCATGAGCTGCTCCTTGCGGCAGGAGAAGACGGGAGGGGGCACTACCTGAAGCTTGTCTTTCTTCTCCACATCATGGAAATCACCGGCCTTTCCACCATTCACGAGGAAACGCTCAGGGATATTAATCGTACCATGACCGGGCTCATGGAACGAGAAGACCCGCTCGGCATAAGGCGCGCCCTGGGTCGCACATTTGCTATCCTGGAAAAAAGCATGGGACCATTTCCCGGGACTGCACTTCACTGTGTACTCAATATGGGGCAAGGGGTCTACGAAACGGATGACAGTGACCTGGTGGATTTTTTTATCGAGTCCGTGGTTTCGCTGGGTTTTCAAGCGCCCGGCGTGATGGGGGTGGGGAACGACTGGCAGGTAAAGGTCAATCCGGTGCATATCCAGAATATCAGGACCTGGCTGCAACTGGTTGAGCTTAATCCCAAATGGTCCAAGAAGCTGCTCTCATGCCTCACTATTCACCTTTCGACGGGCGGTATATTTATCAAGGATACCGATCTCTTCCCACGTGATATTACGCGGCTTCTGAACAGCGAGATCGGTCCCGTCTACAACCTCGTCAAGCAGTTGGCCAGGCTTTTCCCGGCCTATTACAACGATGTGGGGGCGGAAGGCCGATTGCGGGACATATCCTCCCGCATCGATGATGTCTGCATGCGCAAGGATCCCCTTATCCATTTTCTCAGGAAGCAGAGCCATGTGGAGAGCAGCAACCAGATCACCGATCTGATGGAAGCCACCCTGGAGTTCTGGAGGACCAGGGACAAGGAAGGGCTGCGGCCTTATCTGCCGCCGGATATTTTTGAACAGGTGGAAACCGGAGGCCCCTATGTGAATGGTGTCAATCGAATCTTAGAACACCTGTTCCATGACAACGCAAGCCGTGGTGTGGGTTCGCTTTTACACGCGAGGGACCCTGAAATAGGTGAAATGGTCAAAGGCGTGACCGGAACGACCAATATGGACCGGGAACGGGTGGTTCTGGCCATAGAATTTTACAAACTTCTCTATCAGAAATATCATTTGAACCTCGATGGCATGGACACCCGCATCTCCCAACTCCGGATGACCGGACTCCCGGAACCAGGGAAGCTCAGGGAAGCCATGGCTGAAAAGAACCTCAAAAAGAAAATCTTCAAGTTATTGAAATACCTGGAGCGTCTTAGGGAAATCATCCTTTCTCCTGAGACCTTTGAGGTCAGGGAAGACATCTATCGGAAACGCCATTTTACCGTGGACATTCCTTCCATGTACGGGAGTTACCACGAAACCAAATTCGACGCCCTCGGTCTCAGTTTTAGAATCGAATCTCTCCTGGCCCCCTTGTTCGAGGAACTGGTGGGCAGCCTGGAGCTGGGACTAATCACCAGGGCGACCTTATCCCTTATCCTCGATTATCTCAGGCTTTTCAACTGGGCCCTCAACCTGGATGGCATTGTCTCCCTGGCCATGGAACGCCATCTGGACTTTCTGGCGCACGCCCTGCAGACGAGGGGGTTCAGTTCGACACAATACATTGATATATTTCGAGGTTTTTCAAAGACATTAAGCAATATTATAAATGATTACTTCAATATCATACATCAGGCCAATCTTGTCAAGATCGTAAGGAAGCTCCCCAGGGAGGACCTGGTTCCCAAGTTCCATCCACCTCCGGGAGTGGATGAGGAAGACAAACTGGTAAACCGAGTGACTGAAATATTCCTGCGGGACCGTTTGACCTCTTCCCTGAGTCTTCAGCAGTTGGACCATTTCCTGACACGGATCCTGAATACCCTGCACAATCAGACCGAGGAAGTGCCTGGTGAAAGGTTGCATTTGCTTCTCAGCTATGACCCCGACAAAGCCGTGACGTCTCTGGGGTCCGGTAAAGAGGCGTTAAAGAACATCATCCACCTGGGAAACAAAGGGCTGAACCTCGCCAAAATAAAGGATTACGGTCTGCCGGTTCCCGAAGGGTTCATTATTACTACGGAGGTCTTTCGCTGCAGGGAAATCGTGGAAGAGTATCCTCCTGCAAGGGAGAATTTTGAGGGCCAACTTTTAGGAGAAATAGAGCGGCTGGAAAAGGAGGCAGGGAAATCCTTCGGAGATCCGAGGAATTCTCTGCTCCTGTCGGTCAGAAGCGGTTCTGCCATCTCGCAGCCCGGAATGATGAATACTTTCGTCAACGTAGGCATCAATGAAAGTGTTGTCCAGGGCCTCATCGCGCAAACCGGCAATCAGTGGTTTGGATGGGATACGTACCGCCGTTTTCTGCAGTCCTATGGAATGGCCCACGGTCTTGAGAGAGATGACTTTGACGCGATTATGGCGCGTTTCAAGGAGAAACTTGGCATTCCGCTGAAGAGAGACTTTTCAGGCCAACAGATGATGAGGGTGGCACGCGATTACCTGGATCTCCTGGAAGACAACGGCGTGCAGGTCAACCCGGAACCCTTTGAACAGCTCCGGGTCGCCATCCGCAAGGTATTTGCATCGTGGTACTCCCCCAAGGCCGAGGCCTACCGAAAGATCATGGGAATTTCAGAAGATTGGGGCACGGCGGTCACAGTTCAGGAAATGGTTTTCGGCAATTTCTCATCCAACTCCGGATCCGGAGTCTTCTTTACCCACAACCCCGGTTGGTCAGGTGACATGCTTATTCCATGGGGAGATTTTACACCCGGAAACCAGGGCGAGGACGTTGTATCCGGCCTGGTCACAACCCGTCCCATTGCCGTGGTGCAGGCCGTATCAGAGAACAGGGACCCGGAGCTCAGCCTGGAAACCCTCTTCCCGGAAATCTACCACGGCTTGAGAGACTGGACCAAAAAACTCATATACGAACGGAAATGGAGCCCCCAGGAAATGGAGTTTACCTTTGAAGGCCCAAAAAAAGAGAGCCTCCATTTTCTCCAAACCCGGGACATGGGCATTCGCGAAAGGAAATCAGCCCATTCCTTTGAGATGGACCCCGGCTTCTCTCTGCCGCTCCTGGGTCACGGTATCGGGGTAAGTGGTGGCGCTATGACAGGCAGGGTGGTTTTCACCCTCGAAGAAATCAAGGCCTGGCGGTGGTCTGAACCCGAGACCTCTCTCATCCTCCTGAGGAGTGATACCGTGCCGGATGACATCCAGGAGATCTTCGAGGCTGACGGTCTCCTGACGGGCAGGGGCGGTTCCACGTCCCACGCGGCCATTGTTGCCCACCGGCTCGGAAAGACATGCATCGTGGGTTGCGCCAGGTTGACTTGCCTGGAGAAGGAAAGGGTCTGCACAATCGGTGATCGCAACCTTGGCCCTGGCGATCGGATCAGTATCGACGGCAGAAAGGGAGCGGTCTATCTGGGAGAAATGAAGATCAGGCAGAGGGAGGAGGTGAAAATGTCATGAAGCTGGGAGTGAATGGTTTTGGGAGGATCGGCAAACTGACGCTGTGGCACCACGTAGCGAGAAAGCATTTTTCAGAGCTTGTGGTCAATCTCGGTCGTGATGTGGGCCTTTCACTTTACGACATAGCACACTATCTTGAAAGGGACTCCACCTACGGGTCGCTTGGAGGCTATCTTCATGGGCATAAGGCTGGCACGGTTATTGAAGGAGTGGAAGAGAGCGAAGGAAGAATGGTTGTGGATGGAACGCGAATCCGTTTCCTTCGGCGGACGAGAAATCCACGGGAAATCGACTGGAAAAAGGAAGGCGTTCGCCTGGTGGTTGATGCCACGGGGAATTTCCTAGACCCAACCCTGTCACCGGAAGAGGGCAGGGAATCGCTCAGGGACCACCTGGAAGCGGGGGCGGAAAAAGTCATTGTCTCCGCGCCTTTCAAGATAGGTGACGACAGCCGACCCATGCCGGAAGATGTGGTTACAACGGTCATGGGGATCAATGAAAATGACTACGATCCCCAAAAGCACCGGATCGTATCAAACGCTTCCTGCACGACGACCTGTCTGGCCCACATGATGAAGCCCCTGATAGATTTCTTCGGCCACCAGAGGATCCTGACCGCTTCAATGGCAACCGTCCACGCAGTCACTTCCTCGCAGCAGGTGCTTGATCGGGTCCCCAGGGCCGGCACCAAGGATTTGAGGAAAAACAGAAGCATTCTGAACAATATCATCCTGACGACCACGGGCGCTGCCAACACCCTGGCCCTCGTCATTCCTGAAATGAAAAAGATCGGTTTTATTGCAGAATCCGTTCGAATTCCCAGCACAACGGGATCCCTGGTGATCCTTGTCATCAACCTTCAGGAGGAGCCCTCCGGCGAATTCATCCGAAGAGAGGTGATCAACACCGTCTACCGGGATGCGGCAGAGCAGGATGAGCGAAATTACCTTCGTTATACCGAGCAGCAGAACGTTTCCAGCGACATCATAGGGCTGCCCAGGTGTGCTACCCTTATAGAGGGGCATGAAACCCATACCCGGACGGCAGAAGTGGAGCTAGACCTGGAGAAGGTCTGCAGTCTCGGAGGGAATGAAAAGGGCATGAGAGGTGGTGAGCATTTCGCCAGGATAGCCATTACCCAGGTCGTGATCTATGGATGGTACGACAATGAACTCGGCAGTTATGTCAATATGCTTGGTGACAGAACAGTATCTGTGGCGGATTTGCTTTAGCATTGTTGCAATTCTTACCGGAGGGCGTTAACTTAAGAGGGTCATTTCGCTATCGTCCCCCGACACTGTGGATTTGGGAAATCCTAAATCGTGCCGAATTGACGGTCGTGCCAATGGATTGAACCACTAACGCAAGAGGAGATTTTTTAGAAAAGACATGTTGTTTCTTATCAAGATTATTTTGTTTGTTTTTTTTCTGCATGTGATGGAGGGTTTTGATCCGGTTTCGGCACTGGCCTGGGGACCGGGCATTCATACCGCCATCGCACTGGCTACACTGGGTAAGGCGGAGTTTATCCTGCCCAGCATCGCAGGGGTGATCTCGGCCTGTCCGATCCAATACATCTATGGCTGCCTCGCGGCCGATTTTTTCATAGGCAAGGGACGGAGGAAGAGAAAGAAAAGCCATTTTCATTGCTGGGAGGGCGGTTTCAAGTTGCTCGGTGATGCCGGGGACAACGAGGAGGCTTCCTATTCTTATGGTTTTCTGACCCACCTGGCTGCCGACGTGATAGCCCACAACTATTTTATACCCAATGTTATCCAGAACACGAACAGCTCGCGTCGTCTGGGTCATCTGTATTGGGAACTGCAATCCGATTACCTCGTAGGTCCGAGTTACACGAGGATAGCCAAGGATATATTGTCCCTTGATCACGGCAGTTGCGATACACTCCTTTCCGCTGCCATGAACAAGGAAAAAAAGGGAATGAGGACCAAGAAGCGGTTATACACCCAAGGCGTCAAACTTTCTGATTTCCTTTACACCGCCAACCCTCTTTTCTTGAGTGATCCTGTATTTTTACCATTGATGTTCAAAGACGATCTTTCCCGTATGGTGGAGCTCTCCTGTCGCCTTGTGGAGGACTCTTTGGAAAACCTGGAAGACTCGCTGTGTATTTCATTCGATCCCTTAGGACAAAAGAACCTGAGACTTGCTCATGAACGGGGTTATTCTTTTCTGAGGAAAGGCCTGTCAACCGCCTATCTCAATACCCACTTTCCCGTGGATGAAAAACTCTTGATGCTATGAGCGCTATCAGAATCCTCGCTGAGAACGTGGCTTCCCAAATCGCCGCCGGAGAAGTCGTTGAACGCCCTGCTTCAGTGGTAAGGGAATTGTTGGACAACAGCATAGATGCGGGCGCCAGGCGCATACGTGTTTCGGTAGAAGGGGGAGGGAAGCGTCAGATCCGGGTTAGTGACGATGGATCGGGAATGTCAAAAGACGATTTGCTCCTTTGCATCGAACGACACGCCACCAGCAAGATCAAATCCGTTTCAGACCTCTTTGCCGTCAAGACCCTTGGGTTTCGCGGCGAAGCCTTGCCAAGCATCGCTTCTGTGTCGAAAATGGATATCACGAGCCGTCCGGTCGAGGATCTCTCCGGTCACAGGCTCAAGACGGCCGGCGGAAGGCTGGTATCGATTGAAGAGGCGGGATGCCCTATCGGTACCCACGTGGTGGTGAGAGACCTCTTCTACAATCTGCCCGTCAGGAAAAAGTTCCTGAGAACGCCCGGAACGGAAATGGATCACATTACCGACACCTTCTGCCGCTGGGCATTGCCTTATTGCGAAATTGATTTCCGGCTCGAAAGCAGAAACCAGACGCTTCTCCATTTTTCTGCCACCGAAAATCAGAGGTATCGGCTTTCCGCTCTCCTTGGAAGACGTGTCGCTGATGCGTTGCTGGAGACCGGCGACAAGAGCGATGGGCTCGAAATAAGCGCCTATTTGGCCCCGTGGGAATTTTCCCGTAAAAGGGGGGACCGCATTTTTTTCTACATTAATGGTCGAAATATTCGTGACAGGTATCTGACCCGGGCTATTCTAGAGGGCTACGGGCAGAGGCTGATGAAAGGACAGTATCCCCAGATCGCTGTTTTTATGAACATCGATCCTTCACAGATCGATATAAACGTCCATCCCACCAAGCAGGAAGTCAGGTTCCATAACGGTCGTTTTATCTTCCAGGTGATCGTGAGGATGATTGAAAGGTGCCTGAGCAGTTCCTTTCAGGATTTCCTGGATAAGGAATTTCAGGGGAGCGAATCAACGCCCCCGTCCCTTTCGGTCGGTGAAACTCCGCAAAGCCCTTTTTTGCCGTCTGCGCCTTCTCGAAAAGAGACCCTGGTGACCGAACCGCGCATTTCCAAGGACACTCCCATGGTTATCGGAAACCTGGGAAATACTTACCTTCTCTGCCAGGCCAAAGATGGTCTGCTCATGGTGGATCAACATGCCGCCCATGAGAGAATTGTCTATGAGAGGCTGAAAAGAGGATTGGGGAAGGAGAAGCTCCAGATTCAGACCCTGTTGATTCCAAAGGAACTCGAATTTTCCCTGAAAGAGGCAGAAATACTCAATAATAGCCAGGGCTTGCTGTCACGTTTTGGGATTGAGCTGGAACACTTCGGAGGAAATACGTTTTTGCTCCGGGCCATACCGATCCTGCTCGAGCATGTGGTCTGGGAAGACTTCCTCTGCGAACTTATACCGGAAATCCAAAAAGGCGATCTGGGGAGCAACAGGACCATCGATGAAATCCTGTCCGTCATGGCCTGTCATGGCGCCGTGCGTGCGGGACATACGCTTACGCCGGAAGAGATGTCACACCTGTTGTCGCAGCTCCTGGAGATGGATCTCCCCTCCAACTGCCCCCATGGGAGGCCCATATTCAGGTATCTTCACTACCAGGAAATTGAAAAAATGTTCAAGCGTACCGTCTAAGTGCGTACCGGTAAGAGATGAAGAATCTGCCTAGAATAGTCGTTATTGCCGGTCCAACAGCCGGCGGAAAGACAAGCCTTTCAATAGAAGTTGCAAGGGTCTTTAACGCCGAGATCATCAGTGCGGATTCCATGCAGGTCTATCGCGGGATGGACATAGGGACGGCGAAGCCCACAGAGGAGGAACGAAAAGGCATTCCTCACCATCTCCTGAATGTGGTGGACCCGGATGAGCCTTTCAATGCCGCACTCTATCGTTCCCTGGCCCAGGCGGCGGCGATGGAGGTGATCGGTCGCGGGAAAGTGTGCCTGGTGGTGGGCGGCACCGGGCTTTACATAAAAAGTCTTCTACAGGGTCTTTTTGATTGCCCTCCGGCGACCCGGGAATTGCGCCAATCGCTCGATCTTGAATGGGAGTCGGACGGGGAGGCTGGACTCTACAAAAAACTGGAGTTTCTCGATCCGGAGAGGGCAAAGAAAATCCATCCCAATGACAGGGTACGCATTCTCCGGGCACTGGAGATAATTGAATTGGCCAAAAGGCGCCCCTCGGAACTGGTCAGGGAACACCGTTTTGGGGAAAGAACTTTTGATGCACTTAAATTTTGTCTCTATCTGGATAGGGAACAGTTGTACCAGCGTATTGACGCGCGTTCCGTTGAAATGTGGGAACGGGGGCTTGTCACCGAGACGGAAGAACTCATCAAGAAGGGTTACGGTGCCGATTTGAAGTCCATGGGAGCCATAGGCTACCGTCAGGCGATCCGGTATCTCAACAATGAAACTACTCTTGAACAGGCGGTCAGCAGCCTCCAAAAAGACACCAGACGATATGCCAAGAGGCAGCTCACGTGGTTTCGCAAGGACCCTGAATATGTCTGGCTTGATCCAGGGGATTTTGATGCCTTCGTTGAGACCATACGGACATTCCTAGGAAGGTCTGGTGAGGACCTGAAGAATATCAGCCCTTGATTCTTGTCTTAACTATATGATAATGGTTGAAAAAAGGTCAGAAGAAAACCCAATTGGAGTTTTCGGAGGCTGGCAGGACAAGACAAGTTCAAATGCCTGAACATGTGCAGAACGTATTGAGAATTCTTTGGAAATCCATTTTTTTATGGAATCTTAAAAAGCTAACTTATGCCGCAAACGGCAGCCTATGAGCAACGAAGTGGAGGAGA
>CAYOIU010000168.1:0-8562 GCA_964404085.1 uncultured Desulfobacteraceae bacterium
AAGCATCTGAAAAAGATTGTCAGGTTCGCTTCCCATTCGTTGTTCATAGGCTGCCATTTTCGCATAAACCGGCTTTTTACGATTCCATTACTGATGAGCCGATGAGTGGGCCAGTTGGAGCAGGATCTCCGCTCCCGACCGGGTGGCCTCTTTCAATTTCGGGTTTGAAAAGCCCCTGTTCCATTTGAGGTCAAACAGCTCGTCCGAGACCACGAGAAGGGCCGCCACGGCGACGGATCGGAAAAGACCCACCCTCATGAGGGCCGACATCTCCATTTCCACGGCCAGGGCCCCTTCGCGCTGATACTGAAGGACCTTCTCCCGGGTCTCTCGATAGGGGGCGTCGGTCGTCCATATCCGCCCGGAACGGAATGAAAGGCCCTTTTTCATGAGGGCATCCATCAAACGCCTTGTCAGCATTTGGTCCGGCCCGGCCTCCAATTCCTCGATCGGATAATGGTCTGATGTGCCCTCTTCCGAAATCGCACCCGTTGGAATCACCACATCACCGATCCTCAGGGAATCCTGCAGGGAGCCGCACCACCCCAGGACCCAGAATCGTCGGGCACCCAGGGCCACCAGTTTCTCCATGGCCATGACCGCCTGTGGAGCGCCGAGAAAGGGGCCGGAAAGGCTGAGGTTCTTCCATGCGCTTTTGGGCTGGTACACGCAGGGGAGCCCCGCATCATTCAAAGGGACCTTTTCGGCCCCGGTTTTTCGGGCAAGGGAACCCAGTTCCGAGGGGACCATCACCATGACGGCATCCGGTCCTATGACGGGTTCTCCTCTACCTCTTACGGGACGAATAATCCCATCATCCTTTGCAGACCCGGTATCCAACCCGCAGAACTCCCCTCCACTCTATTATCCGGTACTCATTCAACCCCATCAGTGGAGAAATACTAGAGGGTATGGCCTTTATTGGCAACCTTTAATTGTCCCGGGAGAAACCACAGGTCGCCATTGGTGGAGACGACCGTCCATTCCCCTTTTCCAGAGGGTGGAATGCGGGAGCTTTACTTTGTTAAACCTTAGCAAAATATTTTAATGGAAAAAACCTAAAGGTGTGTTAGAATCCATTTATGTTGCCGGGCAATGAAGCGCCGGCCCGGTAGCGCTAGTAACAACACTGATTTTTTGTTGACATAAGAAACAGAATTAAGTAAAAAAGAAAGTTTATGTTTATTAGCCAGCAATGTTTGAGAGCCTAAGCGAAAAACTGAACGGCGTCTTCAAGAAGCTGACCGGGCACGGGAAGCTCACAGAGGCCAACATCCAGGATGCACTGAAGGAAGTGCGTCTGGCGCTGCTCGAAGCGGACGTCAATTACAAGGTCGTCAAGAAGCTCGTTCTAGACATAAGGGGACGTGCCCTTGGTCAGTCGGTCTTGGACAGCCTGACCCCCGGTCAGCAGCTCATCAAAATCGTCAACGAAGAATTGACCCTTTTGATGGGTGGCGAGCGGCAGGAACTTCAGCTGACCGGCAAACCCCCGCACACCATCATGCTGGTGGGACTTCAGGGTTCGGGGAAAACGACCACAGCGGCCAAACTTGCCCACTACCTGCGCGGTCAGGGACGTTATCCCTATCTGGTGCCCGCCGACGTTTACAGGCCGGCGGCCATCGACCAGTTGAAAAAACTGAGCTCCCAGGCAGGGGTTCCGGTTTACCCGTCGACTCCTGACCAGAAGCCGGAAAACATATGCGTTGACGCCCTGTCCAAGGCCGGCAGGGAAAATTGCGACCTCCTCATCATTGATACGGCAGGCCGTCTCCACATCGATGAGACGTTGATGGCCGAGTTGGAGCGGATCAGGGACAGGGTCCATCCCCATGAAATGCTCCTGGTGGCCGACGCCATGACCGGGCAGGATGCCGTCAATGTGGCGAAGCATTTTAACGAGACCCTTGAACTCACAGGCGTTGTCCTTTCCAAAATGGAGGGAGACGCAAGAGGTGGCGCTGCCCTTTCCATCAGGGCGGTGACCGACAAACCCATCAAGTTTGTGGGGATGGGCGAAAAGCTGGAAGCCCTCGAGCCCTTTTTTCCGGACAGGATGGCCTCCAGGATCCTCGGGATGGGGGATGTGCTCTCCTTGATCGAAAAGGCCCAGGTCCAATTCGATGAAAAGGAAGCCAAAAAGCTTGAAAAAAAGCTCAAGAAACGGGAATTCGACCTGGAGGATTTCCATTCCCAGCTGAAGCAGGTTAAGAAGCTGGGTTCCCTGGAGCAGATCATGGGCATGCTGCCGGGAATAGGACAGATGAAAAAGCTGAAACAACTGAAGCCCGATGAGAAGGAGCTGGTCAAGATCGAAGCCATTATCAGTTCCATGACCAGCCAGGAAAAGAAGAGCTACAAGATCATCAACGGAAGCCGAAGAAAAAGGATCGCGAGAGGAAGCGGCACGTCCATTCAGGATGTCAATCGTCTCCTGAAAAACTTTGCCCAGTCAAAAAAGATGATGGAGCGGTTTTCCAGGAAAGGGTTGCCTGACATGTCCTCCCTTTTCGGCTAGGTGGAAATCTTTAGAGGCTGGTTTATGCCGCGAGTGGCAGCCTGTGAGCAACGAAGTGGAGGAAAACCTGACACTCTTTTTCAGGTTATTTTCCTGAGCTCCGGTAAAGAGACGACTTCGTTGGAAAGTCATCAGATACATCATATATTTTGAATTAAACCAAAATTCGTGGCCAATGTGTAAGGCCAACTGGGGGGTGATACTGGAAAATGTCCGTAAAAATCAGACTGACAAGGATGGGTGCGAAGAAAAAGCCGTTTTATCGATTGGTGGCCGCCAATTCAGAGGCTCCAAGAGATGGAAAGTTCCTGGATATCCTGGGATACTATGATCCCAAGACGGATCCGGCCATCGTCAAGATTCACGAAGAGAAAGTCAATTACTGGCTTGAAAAGGGCGCAGTGATGACGGAATCGGCCAGATCAATTTTGAAAAAGAAAGGGTTAACGAAGTCTCCTTCAGCGGCAAATTGAGGTGATGCGCGGGCGAACTCAAACATGGAGGTGAGTCGATATGAAGGACTTGATTTCTTACATAGCGAAGGCTCTGGTAGACAAACCCGAGGACGTTCTTGTTACCGAGATAGAGGGCGAACAAACTTCTGTGATTGAGCTAAAGGTTGCCAAGGAAGACCTTGGAAAAGTCATCGGCAAGCAAGGCCGCACGGCAAGGGCCATGAGGACGATCCTGAGTGCGGCCTCCACAAAGATCAAGAAACGCTCCGTTCTGGAGATCATAGAATAGGCTTGGACCGCAGCCCGGACGATAGTCTTCTCCCGGTGGGCAAGGTCCTGCGTCCCCACGGTCTGCGCGGCCTGCTGAGGATTCAGGTCTACGCCGAATCAGACGCCATATTCGAGAGGGCCGGCAAGGTCTACCTGAGGGGGGAAGGTGGCGAAGGGAAGGAATTTACTTTTGATTCCTCACAGCCCGTCAAGGCCAACTTTATTTTGAAGCTTGAAGAACTGGCTTCTCTGAACGAGGCGGAAAAATACCGGGGTGCTGAAATCCTTGTCAGAAGGGATGCCCTGCCCCCCAGGGAAGATGACGAGTATTTCTGGTTTGAACTTCTGGGGCTTGATGTATTATTGGAAAACGGAGAAAGCCTGGGCTCCATCGTCGACATCATTTCCACCGGGGGACATGACACTTACGTCGTCAAAGGCCGGAAGGGTGAGATTCTCATCCCGGGCACCCACGAAACCGTTAAGGAAGTCGACCTGGAACGGAGAAAAATGACCATCAGCCCCCTTGAGGGGCTTCTGGATATCAATGAGATATGATGTCCTGACCATATTCCCCGAGATGATTTCGGCCTATCTCCAGGAAGGCATACTGGCGCGCGCAGCCAGAGGAGGATTGATCAGGGTTGAAATAACCGACATACGTGACTATGCCAGGGGGCCCCACAGGAACACCGATGATCGCCCCTTCGGTGGAGGAGACGGCATGGTGATGAAACCCGGGCCCCTGTACCGGGCACTGGACTCGGTTCCACGTTCCCGCGAGGGAAGCGGCGTCATCCTGTTGACGCCTCAGGGTGAGCCTTTTACCCAGAAGATGGCCTGGGAATTGTCGGAATACGAACAACTCATACTGGTTTGCGGCCGGTATGAGGGGATTGACGAAAGAATCAGGGATTTGTCCATTGACCGGGAACTGTCTGTGGGCGATTACGTGCTCAGTGGAGGCGAATTGGGGGCACTGATCGTCATGGACGCCGTCAGCCGCCTCATCCCAGGTGTTCTGGGCGGTGAACGATCCAACAAGGAAGATTCTTTTGAGGATGGGCTGCTCGAGTATCCCCAGTACACCCGCCCGAGGGTTTTCGAAGGCAGGCAGGTTCCCGAAGTCCTTTTGTCCGGGAATCATGAAAAGATCCGCCTCTGGAGAAGAGCACAATCTCTGAAGCGCACACTTTCAAAACGGCCCGATCTGCTCCGGGCGGCCGGTCTCTCGCCCGAAGATGAGGAAATACTGGCGAAACTGGACAAAAAGAGTTGAACTGGTTACGTTCTGGGCTTTAACTAGTGCCCATCAATAAATGAGATAGTTTGTTCGAGATCAAGGCATGCGAAAATTTTAACCACAGGAATAGATAGAGGTATTTCGAGGATTAAAATTTGAGCATAACGACGATATCGGGCAAAATAGCCATTTATGGATGGGCACCAACCGACAGTGTCTGTTTATGCGTCTCTATTTGGGACTCGTTCATTATCCCGTTTATGACAAGAACGAGGATGAAATTGCTTCGGCGATCACGACTGTTGATCTGCACGACCTCTCTCGTGCGGCCAGGACTTACGCCGTCAAGCAACTGTTGATCATCACCCCGTTGGCGGACCAGCAAAGGCTGGTGGATCGGGTTTGCAGACACTGGATTACCGGATTCGGGGCCCGGTATAACCCGCATAGGAAAGAGGCCCTCGAATTGATCACTGTTGCTTCTTCCCTGAAAGGGGCCATCGCTTCCATTGCTGCGCTGGAAGGAGAGACGCCTTTTGTCGTTGCAACTGATGCACATGAGCGGAAAGAAAAGGTGATCTCCTTTGCGGAAGTGCGTTCGATGGTCCTTCGAAATGACCTGGTATTTCTTATTTTCGGCACCGCCTGGGGTCTTGCTCGTGAGGCCTTCGGGATGACGGATGCCGTATTGGAACCTATTCCGGGCGCAGGAGGATACAATCATCTCTCCGTGAGATCAGCGTCCGCCATTATTCTAGACCGTTTGGCCGGCAACCATACCAGCCGGGACCTTTAGGAGGACATATGAACATCGTTGAAATGCTTGAAAAAGAACAGATGCGCACGGACATACCCGCCTTTCGCGCAGGCGATACCATCAAGGTCCATGCCAAGATCAAAGAAGGCGAAAAAGAGCGAATCCAGGTCTTTCAGGGAGTCGTTATTCGCAAACGAAATGCAAACACCGGTGCCACCTTTACGGTTCGAAAAATATCCTACGGCATCGGTGTGGAAAGAATCTTTCCTCTCCACTCCCCTTCTATCGACAAGATAGAAGTCCTGACCAGAGGAAAGGTGAGAAGGGCCAGGATCTATTACCTCAGGAAACTGCGAGGGAAGGCCGCACGCATCAAGGAAAAGAGATACTAAACCTTTACGGTATTTTGTAACATTCTTGTCGAGCCCGTCAGAAAATCTGTCTCTTTTTCCCCCGGGTTTTGAACCTGGAGAAGACCACACGCTCTTTCATGAGATGATGGCCACGAAGGCGGGGTACCGTCTGGTTGCGGGGCTGGACGAAGCCGGAAGGGGTCCCCTTGCAGGGCCTGTGGTGGCCGCTGCGGTCATTCTCCCACGGAACGTGGAATTGCCGGGGGTCCGGGATTCAAAAAAGATGAGCGCCGAAGCGAGAGAGACGGCGTTCGAATTGATCCTCAAGCAGGCCCGGGCCGTGGCCATTGCGGTCGTGCCAGAAGACTACATCGACCAATTCAACATCCTGCGGGCCTCTTTAGAGGCCATGAAAAGGGCTGCCCGGGCCCTGGTACCCCAACCGTCCTTCCTTCTCGTCGACGGCATCAATGCCGTTCCCCTTGCCTTACCTCAGAAATGTCTGAAAAAGGGTGATCAGAGGAGCCTGAGCATATCCGCCGCTTCCGTTATGGCCAAGGTGTATCGCGACAGGATAATGAAATGTTGCCACCTCCAGTTTCCCGCCTATGGCTTTGATCAACACAAGGGCTACGGTACGAGAAGGCATCTGGAGGCCCTCAACCGCTATGGGCCTTGTCCCTTTCACCGGCTGACCTTCAAAGGAGTCCGCGGATTTGACCAGGGACCACATTGAACTGGGGAAAAGGGGTGAAGATCTGGCCCTTCAGACCATCAAGGCCATGGGCTACAGGAAGATCATCAGAAACTACCGATGCCCCCTTGGAGAAATCGACCTGATCGCCCACGATGGTGAGACACTGGTCTTTCTGGAAATCAAGACCAGGAGAACGGGTCCAACCGGCTACGCCAAGGAAGCCGTGACCCCGAGGAAGAGGCGCCAGATTTCCAAGGTCGCCCTGGCCTACATGAAGGCCACCCACTGCTGCGATGCAAGGGCCAGGTTCGATGTGGTCGCCGTGAGCTTGATGGGAGGAAATCCCCGGGTGGAAGTCATCAAAAACGCCTTTGATCTTTCCTACTGACGGCCTGCTTCAATGGTTAATGAGACCAGAAATCATGGCGACCACAACCCATCTGGACCGGGTGTGCTTCATGTTGTTTCCACGCCCTTGGGAAATCTTGAAGATATTACGCTTCGGGCCTTGAAAATCCTCAAGAATGTGGATATGATTGCAGCTGAAAATGTGGGCCACACACGCAAGCTGTGTGATCATTACGGGATCAGAACCAGGGTAACACGTTACAACCAGCACAATCAGAAGGTCAAAGGCCCCGAGCTGATCAGGCAGATGAGGGCTGGCTCCCGGGTGGCACTGGTCACCGACGCAGGGGCACCGGGTGTCTCCGATCCAGGGGGCTACCTTGTCAGGCTGGCCGCAGACGAATCGATCGCCGTCACGCCGGTGCCCGGACCGTCGGCTGTCACAGGGGCCCTTTCCATATCCGGCTTCCCAGCGGAGCAGTTCCTCTTTGTGGGCTTTCTGCCTCCGAAAAAAGGGAAGAGGCGGAAGGCCCTTCAGGAGATTTCCGCAGAACACCGTACGATGGTCTTCTTCGAGGCCCCCCATCGCTTGAAGGCCATGCTCGGAGACCTACTGGATCTCCTGGGAAATCGTCAACTGGTCATTGTGAGAGAAATGACCAAACTCTATGAAGAAATCCTGAGGGGATCACTGACGGAAATCCTTGAGGCCCTGCCGGAAGACAAGATCAAAGGGGAACTGACCCTCGTGGTCCAGGGAAAAGAGGCCGGTGGGAAAATCAAAGAAATTCCGGAAGGAGTTCTCGAGAGGATCGACGATCTGATGAAAAATGACGGGATGAGCGTTCGGGACATTGCCGAAACCATCTCATCCGAGGAGCGCCTTTCCTATCGCCTGGTATACAAGGCGTGTCTTTCGAGGAAAACGACGCAACCACGGCCCACGGCCGGATAGAACCATCCAAGGCGGACATGGAACAGCACAAAACCTTGAAAATATCAAACAACCTGGGACTCCATGCCAGGGCTGCGGGCAAGATTGTCGCCCTGGCTGACGAATACCAATCCAGGTTGTTCCTGAGAAAGGACGATGAAGAAGCGGACGGCTCAAGTATCCTGTCCATTCTGACGCTTTCCTGTCCCAAAGGGACGGAGATCGAGGTCAGGATCGTTGGAGAAGATTCCCAAGCATTCATGGAAAACCTGACCGACCTCTTTGCCTCAAAATTCGGGGAGGAAGCATGACAGCCCGCCCGGACACATCAGGCAACATCATGAAGGGCATCCCTGTTTCTCCGGGGATCATTTTGGGAAAAGCTCACCTGGTGGACCGCTCCAAGGTCAAGATCCTCTATCAGTACCTCATCGACGAAAATCAGCTGAACGCGGAAGTTGAGCGGTTCCAGAATGCCGTTGCCGTCACCAAAGAACAGCTTGAAACGCTGAAAGACCGGATGCCGGAAGATGTTAAGCAGCACGCCTTCATCCTGGACAGCCACCTGATGATCCTGAAGGACAGCATGCTCCACGAGTCCACCGCTCGCAAAATAGCCGAAGAAAAGATCAACGCGGAGTGGGCCCTCAAAAAATCCTTTCACGAAATAGAAAAGATTTTCTCCAGAATAGATGATGAGTACATCAGCAACAGGATTCAGGATGTGGAAAGTGTCACTGAAAGGATACTGAGGAATCTTTCGGGTGATACCCAGGAAAGCCTGGCCGAAATCAAGGAACGCGTCATCATCGTCGCCCATGATCTCTCCCCTGCGGATACCAGTGAATTGAACGTCAGCAAGGTCATGGGCTTCATCACAGATGCGGGCGGCAGGACTTCCCATACGGCCATCATGGCCCAGTCACTGGAAATTCCTGCAATCGTCGGGCTGGAATCGGCCACGCTGAAAATTGCGGACGGCGA
>CAYOIU010000169.1:0-8551 GCA_964404085.1 uncultured Desulfobacteraceae bacterium
GCTTCACTCTAGGGGGATTCCTGAAGTGTTTTGAATTGGCATCCAGTATGACCCGGTCATTCTTTTCCCATTTGCGCAGGATGAAAGGGCCGGATCCGGCTGAGTTTCGGGAGAGCCAGGTGAGTCCCCTGTCGCCATTGGGGTACTTGTCCGTCTTTTGCTCGTGTTCCTTTACCACCTTGGAATCCACAACGCTTGCAACACCCGCCGCCAGGCAGGAAAAGAAGATGCCGCTGGCATATTTCTTGTCGAGGGTGACCTGGAAGGTATAATCATCCAAGGCGCGCAAGGAATCCTCCGTTATTCCGAATTGTGTGAGGATAAACGAAGGCTGATCCTTGAGGTAGACCACCCTGCTGAAAGAGTAGACCACATCTTCAGCGGTCAGGGGATTTCCGCTGTGGAATTTGACCCCTTTTCGCAGTTTGAAAGTCCATACCCTGCCATCCGGGGAAACGGAATAGGATTCTGCCAGGGAAAACTCGGGTTTATCAAAACGTTTGGGTGGAAAGTCCAACAATCGGTCGTAGACCTGGGCTTCGATGCCCACTCCCGAAAACTCAAAGGCCTTCGCGGGATCGAGTGAGATGATATCGCTGGTGGCCATTCCGATCACCAGTACATCCTTTCTGCTCGCCGCACCGACCATGGAAGTGGAAACCAGGGTAAGCACAAGGACAACGGCAGCCATGAATAAAATCGTTTTCTTCATCATGATTCTTCCTCCTTTCCTAATGTTTGATGTCACCGCAAGAGTCCGTCCGTGGACTTCCATTGTCACAAGCCTAACACCTCCTTTCTTTCCAAAGTCCAATACCCATTTCCCGCGGCCAATCTGCAGTGACGGTGTACAATCGGCCCACTCAAGCAGGGTCATCTTCTTTCCAGGTCTGTCTGAAGACACGAACCCAATTGGCATGGCTGATTTTTTTCAGATCGTCGTCGCCAAAACCGGCCTCCCTCAGGGCCGAAATCAGTTTGGGAAGGCCCGCTACATCTCCCAGTTCTTCGGGTATGGTCGCGCCGTCAAAATCCGACCCAAAGGCCGCATGGTCAATGCCGATACGATCGACAACATAGCGTATATGGCGCACAATCTCCCGGATCGGGGTATCCGGGTCCAGACGACCATCGGCCCGCAGGAAACCCACATGGAAATTGATCCCGACAATCCCATTTGTTTCGCCAACAGCATCGAGCTGTTTGTCGGTCAAATTGCGGGAGGAGGGACAGAGGGTGTGGACGCCTGCATGGGTCACCACAAGGGGGGCCTGTGAAATGCGTGCGGTATCCCAGAATCCCTGTTCGTTCAGGTGCGACAGATCCACGATGATGCCAAGGCGGTTGCAGGCCTTCACCAGATTGATCCCCTTGTCGCTCAAGCCGGGCCCCGTATCGGGTGAATGGGGAAATTTGAAGGGAACGCCGTGTCCGAACTCATTGACACGACTCCAGGTGATCCCCACGGAGCGGAGCCCGGCCTGGTAGAAGACGTGGAGGGCGTCCAGCTCGGGGTCAATGCCCTCAGCCCCTTCCATATGGAGGACTGCCGCGATGATTCCCTTTTCAAGGCAGATGTCCACTTCACGGGCCGTGCGTACGACCTTGATCTGACCCTTGGATTCGGCCTCAAGGCGGAAAAGGGTCGCCATCCCCATGAGGGTCATCTCCCGGGCGCGTGACAGATTGACAGGGTCCACGAGGGGAATGTCGTAAGAGGTTATCGTGTCGTTCAAGCTTGCCCCGGGGTGCTCATGGGGCTCTGAGTCGGATGGGACGAAGACTGCAAAGAAACCGCCGGCAAAACCCCCTTGTCTTATTCGGGGAAGATCCAGGTGGTTCTCGGTGGAGTGTTCAAAGAAGGAACGAGGGTCTTTGGATTCAGAAAGACATATTTTGAGCAGGGAATCATTATGTCCGTCAAATATCGCCTGATCTTTGGATGGGGTCATTCTATGCCTCAGATTATGAAAAAAGTTTCATCAATGGCCATTCTGCTCGGAATATGGAGTGCCGTCAAGTGATAGTGGGTGTCCCAGACCTTTTGGGATGCCATCATAAACTGGGGACCAGATCGATCAGATCGGACATCGTGTAAAAGGCCCTGAAGGCCTCGAGAAAATCCCGGCCCTCAAATCTGACGCTCGTGTTGTCGGCCCTCTCGACTCCCGGAATCCGCATCATACGGTCTGCGCCGGATGGCGTGGTCAAGCGAACGCGAAGCTCCACCGCTCCCTCCACCCTGAAAGGCCGTAGAGCGGCCGTGCGCGACAAGGCCTTTTTGGCCCCTTCGTAAATCAATTTCCGGCTCCTCTGAGGTTGTAAACAAAGGGCGGCATGGCCCCCGATTCCCCGCTTGACCTCCACCGTTTCGATCCCTTCCAGAAGATTGGTCGCCTCCAGCGCTGTCTGGTCATCCCCTGTCACCAGGGCCACCGGAACCTGATAGTGTCCAGCCAGCGCGGCGCTTAGACCGATCTCGCCGAAGACCATGTCGTTGACCCTGACCTCGGCGATCCGGCTGGTGAAAGTGTGAACGAGGGTGGCGTTCGCCGTGCCGGCCATACCGTGATAGCCCACCAGAAAGGCAACATCGAACCCCATGTCGATTCCCTCCATCATACAAAGCGGCCGAGGTGACCCCATTATGACGGCAACCCGTTCGTCCATCTCCTCCAGGATGAGATTCAGACCGACATTGTGGGAATCGGACACCACAACTTCATCGGCTCCCGCGTCAAAGGCGCCACGGACTGCAGCATTCACCTCCCCGGTCATCATCTTTCTTGCCCAGGAATATTCGCGTCCACCGGGCGAGGACTGCTCCTGTGTCACCACGCATCCCACACCTTCAATATCTGCTGATATGTATACTTTCATTTCACTCTCCTTTACTTGATCAATTCGGACCCATACAGGTGGCAGGCCACCCGGTGTCCGGTGTCTATCTCAATTTTGTCCGGTGCCAAATGGTGGCATTTTTCCATGACTTTCGGGCACCTGGGGTGAAACCGACATCCGGACGGCACCTCCACGGGACTCGGAACATCGCCCTGGAGTATGGCCAGGTCATGACGTTTCCGGGGATCAGGGCGCGGAAGGGACGCCATGAGTGCTTGTGTGTAGGGATGCAGAGGTCTGGAATACAGGGTTTCCTTTGGGGCGGTCTCCACGATTATCCCCAGGTACATGACAGCGATTCGATGACTCATATGTTTGATCACGCTCAGATCATGGGAGATGAACAGACAGGAAAATCCGTCGCGTTCCTGAAGGTTCTTTATCAAATTGAGAATCTGGGCCTGCACTGAGACATCAAGAGCTGATGTCGGTTCATCGAATACGACGAACTCGGGTTTTGTTATCAGGGCCCTTGCAATCCCGATTCTCTGTCTTTGTCCACCACTGAATTCATGCGGATATCGGTAGAGATGGTCTTCGCTCAGTCCAACTTCGACAAGCATGGCCTTTACCCGCTGAAGCAGTTTCTCGCCGGAAGCCAGCCCGTTCACTTCCAGCGGGTATCCCACCGTGTTCTTGATGAGCATCCTGGGATCCAGAGACGATTGCGGGTCCTGAAAGACCACCTGTATATATTTCCTTATCCTTTGAAGTTCATTGCTATTCAGGGTTGGCAGGTTTTGGCCCTTGAAAACGATCTTGCCCTTGTCAGGCTCGATAAGATTGAGTATCAGGTTCCCTACAGTGGACTTGCCACAGCCGGATTCCCCTACAAGGCCGAGGGTTTCACCCTCATAGACGAAGAAATCGACGCCATCGACCGCCTTGAGGTATTTAACCTTCCGGTCAAGAAAACCATAATGGACAGGGAAATATTTGATCAAGTCTGAAACGGAAATAATCGGGTCAATCATATAGCTTTCCATTAGTTTTCATAGAGATGACAAGCCACATGGTGGTTTGAATCCAGTTCCTGCAAAAGGGGCACCTGCCTGTCGCAGTTCGCCAATTTCCGGGAACACCGGGTGTGAAAACGACAGCCTCCCGGTGGGTCAATGAGTCCCGGGACATTACCCCCAATGGTTGACAGGGTTTCGGTTTCTACCTCCAGGCGCGGGATGGACTGCAGAAGTCCATGAGTATAAGGATGTTTGGGATCGGCGAAAAGATCCCAGACCGAAGCGACTTCCACGATGTAGCCTGCGTACATCACTGCCACGCGGTCGCAGAGCTGGGCGATAACCCCGAGGTCGTGGCTGATAAAGAGCACCGAGACATTGTGCTTTCGTGTGAGATCGTCAAGGATGGCCAGGACCTGAGCCTGAACCGTGACGTCAAGGGCCGTGGTGGGTTCATCGGCAATGAGAAGGTCAGGTTGGCAGGAGAGTTCCATGGCTATCATGGCCCGTTGCCTCATCCCGCCTGAAAGCTCATGGGGGTATTTGGACAGGACTTCCTCCGGGTCCGGCATTTTGACCTGATCGAGCATGCCGACACAGATCTCACGGGCCCGGTTTCGATTCAGTTGCTGATGGAGCATCACCACCTCAACCATTTGATTCCCCACGGTAAAGACAGGATTCAGGGAACTCATGGGTTCCTGGAAGATCATGGATATTTCGTTCCCTCTGATTTGCCTGAGTTCATTTCGGTCGAGCATGAGGATATCCCGGCCTCTGAAAAGTATCTCACCGCCGGTTATCTTCCCCGGAGGGTCGGCAATCAATTTCAGGACCGATCGTGCCAGGACCGATTTTCCACAGCCCGTCTCACCCACCAGGCCGAGAATCTCCCCTTTCTTCACTGAAAGATCAATATCCTCCAGGGCCCGAACAATCCCCTGGTAGGTGAAGAACTGTACGGAGAGCTTTTTTATGTGGAGCAGGGTTTCCGCCATGGTCTACCTTCTGATCCTTGGATCCATGATATCCCGTAGTGCATCGCCGAAGATGTTAAAGCCGATTACCGTTGTCAGGATGAACAGTCCTGGAAATGTGGCGTACCACCACTGATCCATAAGGAACTTGCGGCCAACGCTGATCATGGCCCCCCACTCGGGTGAGGGGGGTTGGGCCCCCAGGCCGATAAAACTCAATGAAGCTGCTATGAGAATGGTTTCTCCCAGGATAAGTGTGGCCAAAACGATAACCGAAGAGAGGCAATTGGGTACAATGTGATGCAGGATGATCCACATACTGCGCGCGCCGGAGACCTTGGCCGCTGAAATGAATTGCTTTTCCTTGACGGCGAGGGCTTCTCCCCTCACCATCCGGGCAAACTTGGGGATCATCACAAAGGCGACGGCCATAATGGCATTGTTGAGGTTCGGCCCCAGTGCCGCGGCCATGGCCATGGCCAACACCAATGGCGGAAAAGAGAGGATCACATCCATTACCCGCATGATGATGTTGTCTGCTCCTTTTCCGCTGTATCCTGAAATACCGCCGATAATGGCCCCCAGACCTCCTGAAAGGACAATGACAAGGACACCGATGCGCAGAGAGATCCGGGCACCGTGCATGACCCGACTGAGGATATCCCTTCCCAGTTCGTCGGTTCCGAACAGGTGACTTGTGGTGGGAGGGCTGAGACGCTCTCGCAGGTTGATCTTGATGGGATCGTAAGGTGAAACATAAGGGGCGGAGAGGGCCATGAAGACCATTGCCGTAATGATGATAAACCCGGCCACGGCCGATGGATTTTTTCGCAGGAGTTTGATCGTGAAAAGGAATTCCCTGATCTGCCATGCATGTTGTTTTCTAAACTCATTCAACATGGTCAGTACCTGATTTGCGGGTTCAAGAAAGCGTAAAGCACATCCACGAAAAGATTGACCATGACATAGACGAAGGAGACAACCAGCGTAAAGCCCATGATGGCCGGAAAATCCAGAAAATTGATGGAGTCCACAACGTATTTGCCCATCCCGGGCCAGTCAAAAATAGTCTCCGTCAGGATCGCGCCTCCCAGAAGCTCCCCTATGGAAAGGCCGGTAATGGTCACGGTTGGTATGAGTGAATTTTTCAGACAGTGCTTCAGGATAATTCTTAATTCGGCAAGGCCGTTGGCCCGGGCGGTTGTGACGAAGTCCTGTCCCATAATCGAGATCATGGAAGAACGGACGATTCGGGTAATGATGGCCAGGTAGACGTATGAGAGGCAGAATGCGGGGAGAATAATATGCAAAAGGGTGCTCGAAAATTTTTCCCAGCTTCCCTCCAACAGGGTATCGATCAGGTACAGGCCGGTTACCGAAGCGGGGGGATCCAAACCAATGTCAAGACGACCGGATCCCGGGAGCCACCCCAGGTTCCGGTAAAAGAGGAGAAGCAACATCAGCCCCAGCCAGAATACGGGCATGGACACACCGAAAACGGAAAAAACACGCGAGAAGTGGTCGATAGGATGGTTGCGCCTCACCGCCGAGAGGATTCCCAGGACCAGGCCGACGCTTATGCACGAGATCATACTGACCATGGTGAGTTCCAGGGTTGCCGGGAAAAAGTCACTCAGGTCTTCGATGACCGGGCGCTGGTTGCGGATGGAAATTCCCAGATCCCCTTGGAAAAGTCCCCACATGTAATGGAGGTATTGTATGGGAAGCGGTCGGTCCAGGCCGAGCGAATGCCTCAGGTTTTCGACAGCCTCACGGCTTGCTTTTTGTCCGGCCATCATCCTCGCGGGATCTCCAGGGATGGCATGGGAGATAATAAAGACGAGAAGGGTGACGCCGATCAGGACCGGGATGAGGTAAGCCAGCCTTTTCAGAAAGTATGTAAGAATCCTCATGAGAAATACGCTTCATAAGAAGAGACGGAAAGGGTTGAAAGGCGGGACTATGCCCGCCCTTCAACCCGCGGACATAAAAATCACTTTGATATGGATTCGAAATTATACATGGATACGAGCATGGGATTGAACACATACCCCTTGACATTCTTTCTCATGGGAATCATTTCCTGGGTCTGATAGAGGAAGATATAGGGCGCATCTTCCATGATGATGTCCTGTGCCTGGTTATACAGGCGAGTCCGCTCAGCCTGGTCGCTCAGAGAAAGGGCCTTGCGAATAAGTTGGTCAACTTTTTCATTCTTGTAGAAACTCCTGTTGCCGGGTAAGCCCCCTCTCGTGGAATCAAACCAGAAATTCATGAACATGGATGGGTCCGCATAGTCGGGCGACCAGGCTCCCAGACAGAGTTCGAAATCGCCCCGGTCTATCTTGTCTCTCAAGGTGGGATTGGCCATCAGTTCAATCTTCAGATTGACGCCGATGTCTGCAAAGTTCGCCTGAAGAACCGTGGCGATTTGTTCCCAAGACGGCCGTCTTTCAGAATAAATGAGTTTCAGGTCCAGGCCTTTACCGTATCCTGCCTTCTTCAAGAGACTCTTGGCCTTCTTGATGTCGCGCTTGTATTGGAAGACATCGGGTTTATGTCCCCACATCCCCTTGGGCACCGGGCCTCTCATCTGGACGCCGTTGCCTTGAAGGACATAGTCGATGATGCTCTGATAGTCCACCGCATAATTGAGTGCCTGACGCACCAGTTTATTATCGAGTTTCGGTTTCCGGTTATTGAGATAGACATATTCCACTAGCTGAGAGGGGTACCGACGGACTGCAATATCCGGGTTTTTCTCGAGGGCGGGAAGCTGATCGATGAGGATGCCCTCTGCAATGTCAATATCCCCGCTCTCAAGAGCCATCCTCTGGTCGGAGGCCTCTCGCATGAAACGGATGATCACCCTTT
Organism: uncultured Desulfobacteraceae bacterium; assembly: GCA_964404085.1. GTDB lineage: Bacteria > Desulfobacterota > DSM-4660 > Desulfatiglandales > Desulfatiglandaceae > CAYUCJ01. The sequence goes on from CAYOIU010000169.1 coordinate 7,712, forward strand.
TCAGTTTCGGCTTGGGCCCCCAGTAATTGTTTTTTGCCTCCAGAACGCACCGTTCTCCACGGGTCCACTCAACGATCTTGAACGGGCCGCTTCCATCCGTATGCTGGGCCATCCAGGCCTGGGCCAGGTCACCGTTCTTTTCGTGTTTCATGATATTGGGATTGACGATGCAGGCCGCGTCCGTGGCAAGTGTCTGGAGAAAGGGGCCGAAAGCGTTTTTCAGCGTAATCTTTGCCGTATAGTCGTCCACCGCCTCGATGGTCTTGATGGCGCCCAGATTGTCTGCGGGACCCTTGCCGATTTTGGCTACCCGCTCAAAGGCAAATTTGACGGCATGGGCATCCAGGGCTCTTCCATCATCAAAGTGGATCCCTTTGCGGATCTTGATGGTCCACACCAGGTTATCCGGACTCACGGACCAAGATTCGGCCGCCATGGGTTCCACTTCGGTAGAGCCTTCCCCGTTGATAACCTTATACTTGACGAGGCGGTCGTACGATGGATAGACTTGTCGCCAGTCAAAGTTGTCACTGGAAACGGCTGGATCCAACAGATGGATATCGGAGGAAACGCCCAACACCAGCGTGTCGTTACCAGCACTCCATACCTGCCCTGCAAAAGAAAAAACCAGAAGCAACGACAAAATCAATACTCCAAAGATTTTCGGTTTCATGGCTGATCTCCTTTCTTTTTGAGAGTGGTTAATGTTGATGGAACTCGCACGAATAATTCACTACCAATGTTAATGTAACCGTAAAAAGTCCATCCATGGGCACGATGATGAATTCTAACGAAGTCGCCTTATTCACCGGAGTTCAGGAGGAGAACCTGAGAGTCTTT
>CAYOIU010000170.1:0-8517 GCA_964404085.1 uncultured Desulfobacteraceae bacterium
TTTATGGAAGATCTTGGGTGGAATTGATCATCATTTGAAACAAGAAGGGAATATTCATGACTAGGAAGTTTTTCTTGGTGGTTTGCATCAGATTGATGCTGTTGGCGGCCCTGGGCCTGACTGTGGGGTGCGGCGCCGGTCGCAGCGTTTTCAAGGGGTTCACAAATGGTGATGCGGTTCTGGTGAAACGGGTGAAGGTATTGTCCTTTATAGATGAGACGCACCTCGACTCCCACCTGGGAGAGACCTTTACCGCAGAATTCGTGTCCAGGCTGCGGGCAAAGCCTCTTGTCCTATTGGATGAAAGGCCGCTGGGTCTATCCCTCAAAACCGACATGAAGTCACTCCGGTTCGGGATCGTTACCCCGAAAGCCTTCATCCAGAAGGCTGAAGGACTCGGGATAAACGTGTTGATCACAGGGGTTTTGAATCCCATTAACGTCACCACCAGGCGCAAGGGGATCTGGCCTTTCAGAAAGGACCGTCGGTTTTACGAGGTTTCGATGGTCATCAACATGGTTGATGTGAGCACCGGCGCTCTGCTTTACACAAAGATGGAAAAGGTTGAAGGTCGGGTACCGGAGGATGCGGAGGATGTGGAGGACGAAAAGGAATTCACGATCGGTCTGATCAGGAAGAGCATGAAAGGAATACTGAAAAGACAGGTCTCCGACATCTCCGACATCCTCTCGGAAACGCCCTGGACGGGGAAGATACTGGGCGTGGAGGATAAGATTATCCGAATAGGCGGTGGGCAAGATGTGGGTATCGAGCCCGGCCTCGCTTTCCAGGTATTTTCACGAGGAGAGTTGATACGGTCTCAGAGCGGGCAATCCTACCCTGTCCGGGGAGGGAAGGTGGGAAAGATCGTAGTCACATCGTCCGGGAGGGGGGAGACCTTGGCCAGGGCTCTTTCGGGAGGGCCCTTTCAAGTGGGCCAGATGATCCGCCTCGAAAACTAACGTATCATTTCCCGGGCATGGGCCAGTGCCTGGGGGGTGATTTCACGACCCGCGAGCAGGCGCGCTATCTCCTCAACCCTCTCTTTGTCCGTCAATTTCGCTATGAGGGTCTGGGTCCGGCCTTCCATGACCTGTTTCTTCACTTGGAAGTGTGTCTGTGCCTTGCTGGCGATTTGCGGCAGATGGGTGATGCACAGGATCTGGTGAAATCTGGCGAGGGTCTCCAGTTTTTCCCCGACCACTTCCGCGGTGGCTCCTCCGATCCCGGAATCTACCTCATCAAAGATGACCGCTTCCACGGAACCGCTCCGGGCCAGGATGCTCTTGAGGGCCAGCATGATCCGGGAAAGTTCTCCGCCCGAGGCGATTTTGGCCAGGGGCTTGAGCGGTTCTCCCACGTTGGGCGAAAGCATGAATTCCACCTGGTCAAAACCGTCGCTGCGAATCAGGGGAAGGATCTCTTCCGGGCTGGGGACAGGGTGGTCATCATCCCGGAATTGAACGCGAAAGAGCGTATTGGGCATGCTTAACTCGCCGAGTTCCTCTTCCATCTCCTGTTCCAGGGCGGCGGCGCTCTTTTTCCTTTTCGCAGACAGGTCCAGGGCGGTAGCTGTCATCTCCTTCTCCAGGGATGAAAGCCGCTCCTCAAGTTGGGTGAGCCTGTCCCTTTTTTCGTCCAGGTCCTCCATCGCATTGGTCAGTCCTTCCCTGAAGGCGAAGACTTCGGCAAGTGAAGGCCCGTATTTGCGCTTGAGCCGGTTCAGGAACTCCAGCCTTTCCTGTACGATTTCAAGCCTCCGTGGGTCCATTTCGATGGTGCCCTGGATATCCCTGAGGGACATGGCGTGATCCTCGAGCCTTATGCGGCCGTGAGAGATGGCATTGGAAATTTCTCCCAGACGGTCATCGATTCTGGCCGCCTTTTCCAGCCTTTTTGCGCACTCGAAGAGTGAAGAGAGAATGGAATCTTCCATTTCGTAAAGCCTGTGGTACACACCTGAAACCGTTTCCAGGAGTTCTTCGGCGTTTTCCAACCGTTTTTTCTCTTTGTCCAGTAATGCGTCTTCCTCCGGAAGAATCTGTGCCCCTTCGATCTCATTTATCTGAAAGCGGGCAAGTTCCTGTCTTTCCCGGACCTTCGTGATCTCCGCCTTGAGCATCTGGATCTCGCCGAGCAGGGACTGGTGGCTGTTGAAAACGGCCTCCATGGCCTGTCGGGTCGGTACCAGACCCCCGAAGTCGTCCAGGATGGCAAGGTGGTGGTCCTGTTTCAGGAGACGTTGGTGTTCGTGCTGACCCGAGATACTGATCAGGAGGTCTCCGATGGTTGAAAGCATCTGGAGTGTGGCGATGGACCCGTTGATGGAAATGGAGTTTCGACCCGCCCGAAACAGGGAGCGCCTGATCAGCAACTCCTCGTCAAAGGGGATATCAAATTTCTTCAAGAGGGCTGCCATGGGCCTTTCGGGCGGCAGGGCAAAAAGGGCGTCCACTCTTGCTTCCGTGGCCCCGCTTCGGATCAGGTCTCCCGATGCCCTCCCCCCGAGGACCAGGTTCATGGCGCTGATGATGATGGATTTCCCCGCCCCTGTCTCGCCTGAAATGATGTTGAGGCCTGGGTTGAAGGTGATGTCAAGGTGTTTGATGATTGCGAAGTTGGATATGGTCAGTCGGGTCAGCATGATATTTCATTGATTCCAAGTGACTTTCAGGACTTCCTGGTACGTTGTTGTGCCCTCCAACAGTTTGTTGAGGGCGTTCTCCCGAAGGTTGACCATGCCTTCAGCCCTTGCCTGGGCCTTGAGGTCCTCTAGGTTCGTCCTGTGTGCTACAAGCTGTTTGAGGGATTCGCTGAAAGGCATCACTTCGTAAAGGGCTGTACGTCCGAGGTAGCCTGTTCCCCGGCATTTGATGCAACCTTTGCCCCGTTTAAGCGTGACGGTTCCCGTTTCCCCGAGATCCAGGCCCATGGCCTTCAGTTCCCGGGATTCCATGGAAAAGGATTCCTTGCAATAGGGGCAGACCTTGCGCACGAGGCGCTGGGAGAGGGCGCCCACAAGCGTCGCCTGGATCAGGAACGAGGGGACCCCGAGGTCCAGGAGCCTGGTAATGGAGGAGGGCGCATCATTGGTGTGAAGCGTGGACAGGACAAGATGCCCGGTAAGGGCCGCCTGAACCGCGTTCTTGGCCGTTTCGAGGTCCCTCATCTCTCCGATCATGATGATATCCGGGTCCTGTCTGAGGATGTTTCTCAAGATGGTGGAAAACGTGATGTCCACGACAGGTTGAACGGCAATCTGATTGAAATCCTCATTGATCATTTCAATGGGGTCTTCCACGGTCGTTATGTTGATTTCGGGAGTGGAAAGATAGCGCAGGGCCGAATAGAGGGTGGTGGACTTCCCGCTCCCGGTGGGCCCGCAGACAAGCACGATTCCGTAAGGCATCTTTATGAATTCTTTGAAGCGCTGGAGGTCTGTTTCCGCAAAACCAAGGCCCTGGAGGTCCTGAAAAAGGACATCGGGATCCATGATCCGCATCACCACCTTTTCCCCAAAAGCGACTGGCACCGTGGAGAGCCGGATTTCCGCCTCAACCCCCCTTCGAGCTGTCTTGATCCGCCCATCCTGTGGCCGCCTCTTTTCGGCCATGTCGAGTCTGGAGAGATTCTTGATGCGGCTCACCATGGCCGAATGGACATTCTTGGGAAGCTTGTAAACCGTGTGCAGGATACCGTCGATTCGCATCCTGACGAGGCTGGATTCCCTCTTGGGTTCCAGGTGAACGTCGCTTGCCCTCTGGTCAAACGCGTAATTCAGGAGGTGGTTGACGGCGTTGACGACGTGATGATCGTCGGAGGGCAGTTCATCGGAGGACCTCAGTTTGACATACTGTTCCAGGTTGCCCAGGTCCACGGGGAGGCCGGTAAACTGGTGCTCAGCCGCGGCAATGGAACGCTTGAATCCGAAAAATTCGTTGATGAGCTTGATGATGTCGGTCTTGGAGCTGACCACCGCGCGCACCTTCATGTGGCAGGCCCTGGCGATATCCTCCAGGACTTCCTGGTTGAAAGGGTTGGGGGTGGCCACGGTGAGGCAACCGTCCTGAACGGATGTGGGGAGCACCAGGTGTTTCTTGGCAAAGGAGTGGGGAATGGTCCCCGTGACCAGGTTGAGATCAAGTTTAAGGGGGTCTATTTTCAGGTAAGGCAGGTTCCAGTGTTCTGCGAGGGCCTGGACGATGACCTCTTCCTCCAGAGGGCGCGCCTGGTCATCCGCTCTCATGAGATTCAAAGAGGCAATGACGTCCACGATGGTCACGGGAGCGTCGGACAGGGATGCTCCTTCCCGGACCGCAGGGTCCTTCTTTTCCCCGGCCTCAAGCCTTCGCATGATACCCGGTTTTTTCCCGAGTATGTCTTTTTTCTGGACTTCGGAAATAAGCCCCTTGTCCACAAGGACCTGGCAGATCTCCTTTTCAGGGAAGGAGCGGTCCCAATTTTCACGCTGTTGCACCTGGTATGACCTCCGGAGGGAAGGGCCGGTTCATGGAGAATTGTTTCCAGCGGAAACTCCAAATCTATCGTCAACTTTCAGTTATGTTTATGAAAGCACGTCGTTTCAGAGAATTCCTGATCACCAGCAAGACATTAGATGCAAGGCGCCAAGGAGCAACGACTGAGGCGTATCTGTCAATACGCCGCAAGGAGGAGCGATCGAAGGTAACGCCGCAGATGATGCCTTGATGGCTGATCAGGGGAAATCCTATCATCTCGTTTTAAGCATGGAAAGTCTTTTTTGAATATGGCTTTGGCCTTTCGTGGGATTCATGTTATAGAAATATACATTAATGCGTAGGGGCTAATGCGTAGGGCCTAAGGCGAAGGGCTAAAGGAAGCTTTCTGTCGGCCCAGAAAACGGGCATTTGATGAATGATGCCTTTGAAACGCTCATCATCGCGCCCACGGAAAGGCGCACCGATCCATGGAGTGTGTCATAGCCCATCGATTCGGTAGGAATCCGAAAAGCGAACGCTTCGGATTCCATTAGAGAATGCACAGATCTTGTCGTTTTTCCCAGCGTGTCGAAGAATCTCCTATTTAGTACCTGTTTCTTGAAATCACATCAGGTTTGCGCATGATTTATGCGATAGCCATAGTGGGCAGAACAACTCGTTCTTTTGATTGCAGAGTTGCTTTTGAACAAGAGTGATTGTTTGACACCACACGTCCATTGTTCTATATTCTCCCGAAAATAAGTCTTCTGACCATCCGGTCAGGGCTCCGGCACAAAAAGGAGAAAATATATGAAGATAGATCCAAACCGAATCTATCTCGAAGACATCGGCGAAATCGTCATGTCGCGGAGCGGCAAAGACATCTGGCTCGTGAAGGGAATTTCTCAGCATGAGGCATTTCGGGGTAGGAGTCTTCCCGACAAGATTTACGTGGTCGATTTTCCCGGGAGGGGGCTTGGTGAGGAATTCCTGCTCAGCCGCCAGGCGTGCGGAGCCGAGAAATTTTTGATGATCAAGAATATCGGCCATGACATGATGCGCCTTTTCGAGCGGATGTTTGATGGGAAACTGGCTCAGTTCGTTATCCTCTGGGGTGGACGGCCATTGGACCTGCTGGATGCCAATCCTCCGCTGCACCGGGACCGCCATCCCGACACGACCTATATCAAACTGACCCGTGTCGAAGATGATGAAATTTCACGCGGCTGGAACATCGTTGAAAGCTCCTTTGTCGGCGAGTGGTGGCAGGACGAAACCTGGATTATCATGGAAGAATGCATCGCTTCGGGTTCAACCCTGACCTATTTCGTGGCAGAGGCCTTAGAGCATCACCGACCCAAAAAAATATTCCTCTTTCCGGTGTGTGCCAGTCTCGAGGGATTGGAGGAGATCTGCAGTATATGCAACGGCCGTGGCGTGGAACTCATTCCAGTTTATAACGGGGCTCTTGTCCAGGTGGCTGAGAAAGGGGTGACGCTGCCGTTTACCGATCTCGGCCTTCAACCTCAGACCATTGTCACGCAACATCTCTACTACGATCTAAACGAGCGCTACCAGGGCACACCGCTTTGCTGGGTGGGCGATATCGGAGATTCCATCTACAAGCCGGAAGATTATCTGGTGGAGACACTCAGCGACATGCTGGCGGTGGGAATGGATTTTGAAAGGGAAGACTTTTCGCTCTGGAGCCCCATCGTGCGCTCGGAAGGGTTTCTTTCCCGTCTGGAGACTTCCCATGGGGAGGTATTAAAAGCAGTGGGGAAGTACTTAAAACCCTAACCCGGGTTTCTTACCGATCTTCGTTGCGAGACGGTGGAGAGTCCCATGAATACAAGGCGCGTGCAGGAAAATGGCCGCAGGCATACTTGCAGTACGTTGAGGTCATTTTTCAAGCGCAACGCAGTAAGCATGGGGCTATCCACCATCGTAGTAGATTATTGGTGAGAAATTCGGGCTAAGTCAAAATCTTGCCGTTAAACCTGAAATCCACATCAAATGTTTTATCCGCCAATTCCACCCGGCTGATAACCGGGGGGGTTTGGGCAATAACGGTGCCGCGGCGAATCACGAAAAGCCGGGCCGGTTTCAATCGCAGGGCTTCCTGTGGATTGGAGGCCTGGAGCACAACGATATCCGCATGGCACCCCGGCTCAAGCCCGTATCCTTGCAGCCCCAAAATTTCGGCCCCGTTTGTCGTAACGGCGGCAAAAATCTGTTGCATCTGATCAACCCCGGTCATCTGGGCCACATGCAGCCCCATGTGGGCAACCTCGATCATATCGTGCGAGCCGAAACTGTACCAGGGATCCATGAGGGCATCATGGCCGAATGCCACGTTGATGCCGGCATCCATGAGTTCTTTGACCCGGGTCATCCCACGCCGTTTCGGATAAGTGTCATAGCGGCCCTGGAGGGTAATATTGATCAGGGGGTTGGCCACTACATGCATCTGCGCCTCTGCCATCAGGGGCAACAGCTTGCTTACATAATAGTTGTCCATGGAGTGCATGGAAGTAAGATGGGAACCGGTAACCCGGCCCTGGAGGCCAAGGCGTTGGGTGTGAAAGGTCAGTGTCTCAATATGCCGTGAAGAAGGGTCATCGCTTTCGTCACAATGCATGTCCACACGAAGGTGCCTTTGAGCTGCAAGTTCGCACAAGGCTTTGATGGAGGCCGATCCTTGGCCGACGGTTGTTTCAAAGTGAGGAATTCCACCAACAACTTCAAGGCCCATATCCAGGGCCCGCAACAGGTTGGCAGCACTGGGGCCATACCGGAAATAGCCATCCTGGGGAAAGGCCACCAGCTGCAAATCTATATAGGGTTTGATTTCCTCCTGTAGTTCCAATAGTGCCTGAACGGCCAGAAGCTTGTCGTCGCTGACATCCACGTGACTGCGGATGGCCAGGGTGCCCCGGGCTATGGCCCATCGGCAGAGCTCCCATGCGCGTGCTTTGATGTTTTCAGCCGTAAGGAGGGTTTTCAACTCCCCCCACACTTCGATGCCTTCCAGCAAGGTGCCGCTTTCATTGACCCGGGGTTGCCCATAACTCAGGGTTGAATCCAGGTGAAAGTGGCTGTCAACAAAAGGGGGAGTGGCCAGGCAGCCGGTGGCATCGATCTCCTGGTTTGCCTGCATGGGGAGGTGGGGACCGACCTCGACAATGCGGCCGTTTTTAACGGCGATGTCGATACCCTTGCGGCCGTCGGGAAGGTTGGTATTTCGTAAGATAAGGTCTATCATGTGTCACCTTCTTTGTTCATTGATGTTTCTGTCTTGAGAATTGTTTCGTTTTACCCTCCCTTTTCTTCCCTGCGATAGGGCTTCAACAAACCGGCCGGGATTGAGGCCTTTCTGGAAACACTGATCAGGGCCACAATGGTCAGTAGATAGGGAATCATCAGGAAAATGTGAAAAGAAACGGCAATACCCAGGCCCTGAAGTCTTAGCTGGAGACCATCGAGGAATCCGAAGATAAGAGCGCCGAAAGCACCCTTGAGGGGGGCCCAGTTCCCGAAGATGACCATGGCAATGGCCACCCATCCCCTCCCTCCAATGACATCTATGAGGAACATGTTCTGGTGGGCCAGGGTAAGAAAGGCGCCACCGATGCCCATGAGGGCCCCGCCCCCCACCAGACAGAGGGTGCGGGTCAGCAACACATTGACGCCGACGGTGTCTGCAACCACGGGGTTTTCGCCCACCGTCCTGATCTTCAATCCGATTTTGGTCTTGTAGAGCAGAATGGAGAGGGCAGGGATAAGGAGCCAGGCCAAGTAAGTGAGTGAATATTGGGTGAACAGGCCCGGGCCGATTAATGGGATCTTTGAAAGGAGCGGTATGGAGATCTGGCTGAACGGATGGATGATCGGGGGAACGGTGGGGGAACCGAAATGCAGCCGGTAAACGAACATGGCTAAGCCCGTGGCAAAGAGCGTAATCCCCAAGCCTGATACATGCTGGCTCAAACCCAGATATACCGACAGAAACGCCATCAAGAGACCGAGAAGCATTCCTACTGCCGCAGCGGCCAGCACT
>CAYOIU010000171.1:0-8454 GCA_964404085.1 uncultured Desulfobacteraceae bacterium
AGCTGTTGATGTTATGGAGGATCAGGTCTGCGTTAAAGATAAACATGAAAGGCAGGATGGCCGTCCGGATATCATACATGAACCCCTGGAGCCCGGTAGGGATGGGCGGCGACTTGGCGATGGCCGCGGCCGCGTACGCGGCCAGCCCCACAGGGGGCGTGTCATCCGCCAGGATCCCGAAAAAGAAGCAGAAGAGATGGGCGGCCATGAGCGGCACCACAAAACCCATGTCCCCCCCCACATGCACTATAACCGGGGCGGTCAATGAGGCCATGACAATATAGGTGGCGGTCGTGGGGAGTCCCATGCCTATGATCAGGCTGGCAAACGCCGTAATGATGAGCAGAAGATAGACATTATCACCGGCGAGCACCCCAATAATTTCGGTGATGAGCTGGCCCAACCCCATGGCCACTACCCCCACGATGATGCCGGCGGCGGCGGTGGCCAGGGCCACGGCACACATGTTGCGCGCCCCGTTTGCCATACCGGTAAAGATATCCACGATACTTTTCTTGACGGCAGGCCCTATGGGTTCTTTTTTCAGATAGGCCTTTACCGGGTTCTGGAAGAGCATGACGACAGCCAGGATCCACAGTGCATGAAAAGCTGACAATTCAGGCGAATGCCGGAGGATGATCAACTCGTAGAGCAGGACGATCAGAGGGATGAGATAATGAAGGCCTCTCAGAAATGTCTTGAAAAATGGCGGTAATTCACTGCGGGGGATCCCTTTCAGGCCCAGTTTGGAGGCCTCGATATGGGTGATGTAGAGCAAAGCGGCGTAGGAGGCAAAGGCAGGAACGGCCGCGGCCTTGATGACCTCAATATAGGGGACGTTCACATATTCGGCGATAATAAAAGCGGCCGCTCCCATGATGGGTGGGGCGATCTGGCCGTCCGTACTGGCCGCCACCTCAATGGCCGCCGCCTTCGTAGCTGGATATCCCACCCTCTTCATTAAAGGGATGGTAAAGGTCCCTGTGGTGACGATATTGGCGATACTTGATCCATTGACCATACCGGTGAGCCCGCTGCCGAGGACCGCGGCCTTTGCCGGACCACCCTTGAACCCGCCCAGGAGACTGAGGGCGAGGGTGATGAAGTACTCACCAGCCCCGGCCTTTTCCAGCATCGAGCCGAAGAGCACAAAGAGGAATACAATGGTGGCGGATACATCCAGCGGGATGCCGTAGATGCCTTCCGTGGACATGCTCATCTGGCCGACAAACCTGTCTAGAGAGACCCCTTTGAATGCAATCACATCGGGCATGTATGGTCCTAGGAAGGAGTAGAGGCAGAAAAAGATGGCTATGACGGAAAGGGCCGGGCCGATGACCCTCCTGGATGCCTCCAGGAGAAGGACCAGCAGGACCATCCCGATCACGATGTCCCGAAGCACGGGGGCGCCGTAACGCGTGGTGATGCCCTCGTAGTCTACCACCACGTAGATGGCTGAAAGGCAGGCCACGATGGCAACGACATAATCCAAAACCGGGATCCGGTCCTTGGCGGAGAGGAACCCGAGTCCAAGACGGGTTCGCTTAAAAAAGGGATAGTTTAGAAAAACGATGAGAAAGGCAAAACCCAGATGGATGGCCCGGATATAGAAGGTGTCCAGGATGAGCCAGCTGGCTATGGAGAGTTGGAAAAAGCACCAGATGACGCCGATGGTGGGGATGACATATCGGGTGGGCCCTTTTGGCTTTCTGGAAATGCCGGCCTCTTCTTCTGCCATCCTCCTGGCTTTTTCCAGGCCGTCGTCTCTTTTTTCGGTCTCTGAAATGGTCATTGACCTCCCCTTTCCGACCCCCGGATCCCAGGTCTGTTCATTGGGGGAAAATCTTCTTTCAGGCCGTCCGATAGGTGGGCTATCTCACGGCCAAAGGATGAACTTCCCGGGCCCCGGGCGTATGAAGGCAGGGGGCCGCCGTGCGACAGCTGCCAACGCCCCCTTTCCACCAAAGGGTTCTACTTCAAACCCACTTCCTTGTAATACTTCATGGCACCCGGATGAATGGGCGCGCTTAAACCTTCCAGCATGTTTTCCTTGGTCAGGCCTGTGTAGGCCGGATGCAGTGTCTTGAAGGTGTCAAAATTGTCGAAGACCTCTTTTACGATCGCGTAAACCACGTTGTCAGGCGTCTTGGCAGAGGTCACAAAGGTGGCCTTCACGCCGAATGTGGGGATATCCTTGTCATTCACGGCCCCCGGATAGAATTCCGTCACCCGCGTCACGGACTTGGCATAGTAGGGGTATTTCTTGAGCAGGCTGTCTATGTTCGTGATGGGAATGAACTTCACCTTCTTTTTCCCTGCAGTAGCCTCCTTGTAATAGCCGCTGGGGTGGCCGACGGTGTAAAATCCGGCGTCGATCCTGCCGTCCTGGATCATTCCCGGGGCCTCAGCGGCCTTCAGGCTCTCGGCGTGAAAATCCTTCTCGTAATCCAGACCATTGGCCTCCAGCGCATCGATGGCATTTTTCCGGTATCCGGAACCGATATTCCCGATGTTGACGCGTTTGCCCTTGAGATCCTGAAGGGTATTGATGCCGGAGTCAACGGAGGCAATCAAGTCAACACTTTCCGGATGAATGGAGAATACCGCGCGAAGATCCTTCTGGGGGCCCTGTTCCTTCCAGTTGGCCAGGCCATTCCAGGCCTGGTACTGGCGGTCGGACTGGGCGACCCCGAAATCCAGGTCCCCTGACAGGACGGCGTTGATGTTGAAGACCGACCCGCCGGTCGACTCCACTGTGGCGCGAATGCCATATTCTTTTCGTTTCTGGTTGACCATCTTGGCAATGGCGCCCCCGGTGGGGTAGTAAACACCGGTAATGCCTCCTGTACCGATGGTGACAAAGGTGGTCTTGGCCTGGGCCGTTGTCGGCATGGCCCCTGTGAACAGGGCGACTCCAAACAGCAATGCAACACTCACAATAATCAGTTTCTTCATGGAAGTTTCCTCCTGACGTTTCTTGTTTACACCACACACAGGCATAAATACCCGCTGCCAATACGCGAAAAAAGTCTTTCGTTATCGCCTCCCTTCATGAAAGATCTCTTCTCAGTTGGCGCCGCTTGGGCCGGGCCCACCAAGTTTAAAGGAATGGAAACCTGTTGCTGCCACGGCAGATCGTGGCAAAGGTCGCTGGACGTATGGTTAGTGTGGACATTGAGTTAATGCTTAACTGTAGATTATTGAGGAGCTGTGTTCAGTTTGTTATCAAAGACATGATATTTATTACATTATTACCAGCCTCGCTTTTAAAAAGCAACCCCCCAGTTTAATGAGTTCCCGAAAACGCACCCATTCACCTGTGGCTGACCACCTTTTCATTTCCCGGGGGGCAAGGGTCGTGGCGATGCTTTCACTTGACACATCGTAGCCTTTTCACTATTTACAGGGGAACCGGAACAACGCAGAGACTTTGAGATTTCTGATTAAGAAAGGGGACACCCATGGTTATGGAATATTCCATCAGCCCCGAAGGGGAGCGGTTCAAGATACCTGAGGAAGAGGACTACAAGGCGGAATTCGGGCGCCTCGAAAAACTGGCCAAAGACAAGAGAGCGGAAGGGTTCGAGATCGTTGTGGTGATGGGCCTCGGCTTTGTCGGTGCGGTCATGGCCGGCGTGGTGGCGGATTCAGTGGACAAAGAGACCGGAAAACCGGGCAGGTTCGTCATCGGCATGCAAAGGCCCTCCACCCGGAGTTTCTGGAAGATCCCCCTCTTCAACCGGGGCGTTTCCCCGGTCAAGGCCGAAGACCCTGAGGTCGAACCCCTCATTGAACGCTGTGTAAACCGGAAAAAGACCCTGACCGCAACTTTCACCTATGATGCCCTGAAACTGGCCGATGTCCTGGTGGTGGATGTCCAGTGCGATTTTCTCAAACAGGATCTGGGTAACCTCCGTACCGGATTTGCGGATATCAGTGCCCTTGAAGAGAGTTTCAAGATCATCGGCCAAAAGATCTCACCCCAATGCCTTGTCCTCATCGAGACCACTGTCCCGCCCGGCACCACCGAATACGTAGCCTACCCGCTCATCAGGAAGGCCTTCAAGGCCAGGGGAATTGAGGAAGAACCCCTCCTGGCCCACAGCTTCGAGCGTGTCATGCCCGGAAGGAACTACGTGAAATCCGTGAGGGACTTCTGGCGGGTCTGCAGCGGCGCCAACCAGGAAAGCAGGAAGCGGGTCACCAGTTTCTTGTCCGAAATCCTCAACGTGGAAGAATACCCCCTCACTGTATTGGACAAACCCATCGAAAGCGAGACCTGCAAGATTGTTGAGAACAGCTACCGGGCCACCATCCTCGCCTTTCTGGACGAGTGGAGTCTCTTCGCCGAAACCAACGGGGTGGACCTGATCAAGGTCATAGAGGCCATCAGGGTGCGCCCGACCCACAACAACATCATTTTCCCCGGGCCCGGAATCGGCGGCTATTGCCTGCCCAAGGACGGGGGACTGGGGCTCTGGGCCTACAAACATCTCATGGGTTTCGAAAACGACATCTTCAAGATCACCCCCCAGGCCATCAACATCAATGACACCAGGGCACTCCACGCGGCCCAGCTCGTGCGGGATGCCATGCGAAACATGGGCCGAATCGTTGCGGCCTCACAGGTGACCCTCCTGGGAACATCCTACCGGGAGGACGTGGGGGATACCCGTTACAGCGGGTCGGAGATCATCATCCGGAAGCTGACGGAGATGGGAGCCGAGGTCAAGGCCCATGACCCCTATGTGACCCACTGGTGGGAGTTGGAAAAGCAGGAGAACTATCCGGCCGCCGGCAGCAGCTGGTCAAGGTTTTTCAGAAACCAGGAACACTTGAATGAATTTCGCATGTCCCGGGATCTTGAAGAAGCCCTGAGGGGAGCCGACGCTGTCGTCTTCGCGGTGCGCCACCAACCCTATCTCCAGCTCGATCCGGAGCGTGTGGTGGAAATGGCCGGGAGCCCCCTTGCCGTGATAGACTGCTTCGGCATCCTGGACGATCAAAAGATCGAACGTTACTTTGAGCTGGGTTGCGAGGTCAAGGGGCTCGGTCGGGGGCACATCAACCGAATCAAGAAAGAAGTCAGGAAGCGCAAGATGCCTTAGAGCTGGATCACGCGGGGTCCACTTCTTCAGGTAACAGGATTCGGAAAGCGCTGGGTCCCGCCACCAGATGGATCCCGTTTTCAAGTCTCAATACATAGAACTCAAATGGCGATTTCGTCTGATCGAGGATCACGCCCCTCACGCCCCTGTAGCCCTTTGTCATTTCCACACGTGTGGATGGTTCCAGCATTTATTTCCTCCTTCCGGGAAGCTCCTCATTTTGATGGAATCGCACAAAGCTGGTTTATGCCGCGAGCGGCAGCCTATGAACAACGAATCGGAAGCGAATCTGACAATCTTTTTCAGACGCTTTCTAAACACTCCGGAGGGGATGGACGGTTATTTGGGGTTTAGCGGTACGCAGTAGTAAGCGCATGGGTTTAGGAGGAATAAACCCCAAATAGCCGTCCATGTAGAAGTGCGTTGCCAAGTGCACTTTGAGAAAGCACATGAAAAAGATTCTCAGATTCGCTTCTTTATACGCGTTTATTAGAGCGACTTCGTTGGAAGTCCGTCCGTGGACTTTTTGCGGTCCCATCAAACAATGGTTGACACGCAGCCCAACTTGTTGCCTAATATGACTTGACGGACATCTCATCAAGGTTAATCAGCTCAGGGGGATTTTTCCCGATGATCTGCCCGAAATGCGGATTCAACCAGCCTGAAGATATCTACTGCGCCCGGTGCGGCGTTCATGTCAAGAAATATAGTCGAAATCAAAAAAAGAAGCTTGCTTTCATTTTGTCCCTTTTCACAATCCTTGCCGTCGCTGCTCTTTTGACAGGGCGGATTTACCCGGAAAGGGAAGCACGGGTGACAATCGTCCGGTCTCCTTCTCCGGTGGCCCCACCCAAGCGCAGGTCTTCGCCCCCTAAAAGGCCATCGCCGGCCAACCACGAAGGGCAGAAAGAAAAGGCCTCCGTTGCCGGCACTGAAACACGCACAGCAGCAAAGCCCCAAGCGTCAGCTGCGGCCAACCGCTCCAAAAAACACGACAGCGGTCAAAAAGCAGATGAAAAAGAGAGCGCTCTGACCGCCCCACAGTGGTTTGACAAAGGAAGGGCCCTTAACGATGATTCAACTGAAGAGATCAGCAGTTATCAAAAGGCCCTGGAACTGGCCCCCGCATTTGCTCCGGCCTACTATCGTCTAGGTGCCATTTATTTCCGAAACGCCGAATATGAGCTGGCCGACCAAGCCTTTGCCCGATTTCTGAAGTTCGCAACCGATGAGCAAAAAGGCATCTTCGATATCTATATTTTTTATTCTCCAAGGGAAGTTGAAAACCTTGGCCTGGAAGAAGAGACGCCCGACTCCACTGTTGTCGCCGAGAAACAATCCTCCGATCAGGAGAACCCGGGGCCCCCTGCCCAGGGAGAAAACAGGGAAGGCAAATCAGGGCTTTCCAAGGAGGTGCAGACTTCCGTTCCTTTCGAATCCCAGGGTGATCATATCATTGTGTCGGTCAGGCTGAACGGGGACATCACAGCCCGTATGCTCCTTGACACCGGCGCTGGAATCACGGTTCTCACCACCACCCTGGCAAAAAGACTCCACCTCAATCTGGACGGGGCCAGGACCATCCGCCTCAAAACCCTTGCCAGGGTAATCCACGCACCCCTAACATCGCTTCCCCGGTTGCAACTCGGCGAGCAATCCATAGAAAATCTCCCGGTAGCCATTTTTTCCATGCGGCCCCCGGGAGAGCCATTCGATGGCATCTTGGGAATGGATTTTCTGCAAGGGCTTACAATCACCGTTGATGTGGTGAAGAAAAAAATCTCACTCAGTTCAAGCGGCACTGTGAATTGAAAAACTTCCTAATCCCCTTCTACAATGTAGTCCGTGAGTTTTTCCTTAAGGGAGTCCGGCCAGACATCCTCGAAAAGGAATGCGTTGACCTCTTCCTTGTTGAGGCCTTTCATGATGTCCCCGGGCAGATCCCGCAGAGCCTCCATCCTTCCCGGTTTCGGTTCTCGTTGTCCATTCTTCGCTTTATCCATACCTTTCCCCTAATCTGTACGGTTCTTCTCTCACAGCAATCGAACGCGGATCCTTTGCTGCACAAATGAAATAATTACCATTATGATAGGAGATCCAGGACCAAACCGCAAGCCCCACTCAGAAATGCCCTTTCACCTTGACAGAATCCCGTTTACGTTTAATGTTATGCTCTGGAACCAGTTCCTTTATTTTCCATCAAGGTTAAACCCCATGAAAAAGCTCCTCTTAACCCTGTCCGCCCTTTTGATTCTATCTCTTGCCGGTCCGGCTTCGGCGGCGCCTCTCGACGTCTTTGTCAGCATTCTCCCCCAGAAATACTTCCTTCAGAAAATCGGTGGAGACCGGATACATGCACAGGTCATGGTCCTTCCGGGAGCCAACCCGGCCACCTATGAACCCAAACCAAAACAGATGGTGGCGCTCTCCCGCTCAAAGGCCTATTTTTCAATCGGCGTGCCCTTTGAAAAATCCTGGCTGCCCAGGATCACCCGCATGTACAGGGATCTGCCGATCATACCCACAGACAAGGGGATCTCCAAGAGGCTCATGCGGAATTTCCATTCCAGCGGGAATCCGTCGGATGGGCAGGGTAAGAAGGCCAAAAGGGTGGAAGGAGGGGACCCCCACATCTGGCTCTCTCCACCCTTGGTCATGGTGCAGGCACGTAACATCCTGGAGGGCCTTTCCCGGATTGACCCGACCCACGAGGATCTTTATCAAAAGAACTACAACCGCTTCATGAGAGAACTGGAAAAACTGGACACGGAACTGAGAGGCTTGCTTGGAGAATATGACGGCCGCTCCTTCATGGTCTTTCATCCATCCTGGGGATACCTCGCTGAAACCTACGGCCTCAGGCAAATTGCCATTGAGGAGGAGGGAAAAGCCCCTGGGCCGGGACAGTTGCGGGCGTTCATTGGCCTTGCAAAAAAGGAGGGTGCAAAGGCCATTTTTGTTCAACCCCAGTTCTCAATGAAAACCGCCCGGGTCATTGCCCGGGCCATCGGCGCCCGCGTCATCCCCGCAGACCCGCTGGCTCAAGATTGGGCGGAAAACTTGAAGCGGGTGGCAAAGGCACTCCGGGAAGCCCTTCAGTAGCGTGACGCTTCCCATGATCCATTAAAGCAGTTTCCACCACAGATAGAAAAAATTGACCTTGGGAAAAGAGGGAGTTATGGCAAGGAGTCCAGCCCCGTGGGGTCCCTTGACCCCCTTTGGAGGCATGGCTATTGACGGGGAGGTGGCCGCAGTGATGACCCTCTGGACTTTACGGTTTACGGCTGCGACGGGACGGGAAGGCATGCTGGTCCCTATCACTTTGGAGCGGTGTGGATTATGGGGA
>CAYOIU010000172.1:0-8446 GCA_964404085.1 uncultured Desulfobacteraceae bacterium
ATCCTGTATTTTCCGGTTCTCCATGAGGAAATCTTCAATCTCCACGGGAAAGATATTTTCACCTCCCGAAATGATCACGTCTTTCTTTCGATCCACCAGCCAGATGAACCCGTCCTCATCCGCGCGCGCCATGTCGCCCGTCAGGAGCCAGCCGTCAAAGAGGGTGCTTTTTGTGGCGTCAGGATTCCTGTAGTAGGCTTTCATGACGCCCGGCCCCTTGACCATGAGTTCTCCTACCCCCCCCTTCGGCACGGTTTCAAGATCGGTGTCCACGATCTTGTATTCCCAGTCAAAGCCGGGGACGCCGATGGCCCCGACCTTGTGAAGGTTTTCCATCCCCAGGTGGACACAGCCCGGGCCCGTGGTTTCGCTCAATCCGTAGTTGGTATCGTAGTCATGGTGGGGAAAGACCGCTTTCCAGTTCTTTATAAGGCTCGGGGGGACCGGCTGGGCACCGATGTGCATCAACCGCCACTGGTCGAGCTCGTAGTCTTGAAGCTTCAGTTCGCCGTTTTCAAGGGCCACGAGGATATCCTGGGCCCAGGGAACCAGGAGCCAGACGATGGTACATTTTTCTTCTGATACGGCCTCGAGGATCCACTGTGGCTTGACGCCCTTCAGTATGACCGCCCTGGCGCCCACAACGAAGTTTCCGAACCAATGCATCTTGGCGCCGGTGTGGTAAAGAGGAGGTATGCAGAGGAAGTTGTCTTCGTGAGTCTGGTTGTGGTGACGGTTTTCGATAACACAGGCGAACTCCAGGTTTCGATGGGTGAGGAGGATGGGTTTGGGGGTCCCCGTGGTTCCGGAGGTGAAGTAGAGGGCCGCTTCGTCCGTGATGCTCAAGGGGATACGGGGGTCCTCGGCAGCGCCCGTGTCCAGAAAGGTCTTAAAGGGCTCCGCATAGGAAGGCCTAAGTTCATCGGGCCCCACAAAGATGTAATCTTTTATGGTGGTCAGATTTTTCTTGATACCGTTGATACGGTCTACGAATTCTTCTCCAAAGAGGATGGCCTTGCCCTCTGCGATCAAAGCGCAAGAGAGAATGTCCTCGGCCGTAAACCGAAAATTGAGGGGCACGGCCCATGCCCCGGTCCTCAAAATGCCGAAATAAGCGGGAAGCCATTCCAGGCAATTCATCATGAGGTGGATGATCTTGTCGCCTTTTTGCACCCCTTTCGCAATGAGTCCATTGGCAACACGGTTGGCCATGTCGTCGAATTCCTTCCAGGTGATGGAAAGTCGCTTGTTCTTGGCGGGCTCCCTTTCGATCAAGGCAATTTCATCACCGTACATCCTGGCGTTTCTAGCCAAAATCTCTCCAATAATCATGGCAAGCCTCCTTCCTGGGGATTGGGACAATACCCGGGGGTCCGGATAGGTGGGATTCGGGTTTCAATGAACCCATTGGATCTGATAAGGGCAATCCACCGTCACAGCAGACTATCGGTAAGAAATGTGAACTAAAGCATCGCCTTGGCCATGGGCAGAAACGGCGAGTTTTTGTAGACTTCGATAAACTCCTTGAGTGTTTCCTGCTTCTCTTTGGCCTGGTTGTTGAGCCCGTAAAGGCGAGCCATGCTCAGCATGGCCGATCCTCTGAAGGGATTGCCTTTATCTGATAGAATGGGTTTGAGGCTGAGAATGGCCGTCTGGTATTCACCCTTTTGTTCGTAGCAGGCTGCCAGTGCCATTCGTGCCAGGGATTCGTAGCGATCATTTCCGGAGACCTTGTCAAGGAACTGCCGGTAGAGGGTGATGGCTCCATCGTAATCTCCCTCCAGGAAATGGATATAGGCCCTCTCAGGGAATGCCAGACGCGCGGCCTTGGACAGGCCATACTCGTCGATGACTTTCTTGAACAAATCTCCGGGCTTTTTGAGGTCGTCGGGTTTCAGGTCGGGCTTAAGGGCTTTTGCCAGGGCCTCATAGGCCGTATTGTAGACTTCCTGTCCCTTGTTGTTCATATGCCTGTAGTAGGTGTATCCTCCCAGGTAGATGATGAGAAGAACGCCTAGGGCGATACCCAGGTATTTGAGTTGCTTCATATGGGTGGCAAAGTAGTTCATCGCTTTTGCGGAAAAGGTCAGGAATTCATCGGGTTCATTGAGCAGTTGCTTCCTGGTGATTTTCTTTTTTGCCATGATTTTCCATTCCGTGCATTGGATTTTGATTGAGAAGAGCCAGGCAAAGGTGATACCAGATGGCGGCTGAACCAGTCAAGACAAAAACAGGCCGATGTCTTTTATCCCTGTCAGCTGTTAGCAATAAGCGGGGGATCCTTTGTGGTGGATCAGGGGAAAAACATGGGTTGCTTTTTAGATGTCATGTTACTATATGTTTTGCACAGTGATAAATGGAGAAAAATAATTGGGTTACATAGACCGTTTTCTGGATTTTTTGAACGCACTGCCTGCGGCCCTGATGTACCTGGTCCTGGGGGCGAGCGCGTTCGTTGAGAACGTCTTCCCGCCTATCCCGGGTGACACCATCACGGCGTTCGGGGCCTTTCTGGTGGGCACCCATCGACTCAGCTTTTTCTGGGTGTACTTTGCCACCACGGTGGGAAGCCTGGCGGGGTTCCTCTCCCTCTTCTGGATTGGAACAGCCCTGGGGAGGGGCTTTTTTCTGGAACGTGATTATCGGTTTTTCAAGGCAAAGGATATCCTGAGGGCGGAATCCTGGTTCCAGAAGTACGGATACCTCCTGATAACCCTGAACCGTTTTTTCCCGGGAGTTCGATCAGCCATTGCCGTGGCAGGGGGAATATCGAAACTCGGCATCTTCCGCGTCGCCTTTCTGGCCCTGATCAGCTGTAGTGTGTGGAACCTTATCTGGATCACTGTGGGCTATTCCCTGGGGAGCAACTGGGTCGTCGTCCGGACGAAGATGGCCGCGATCTTCCTTCACTACAATGCTGCCGTCCTGACCGTTCTGGCGCTCCTAGTGGGTTTTTTTGTCACCAGGAAATGGATCCTGAAGAGGCGGGAGAAGTAGGTGTCTTTGGGCGGGCGCCGGATATTACTCTTCTTCCGGTTCGACCCACACGATATACTGCTTGTTGATGAAGAGCGTCTGCCTGGAGCCGCCCCCTGAGGTGACGCCCGTCAGCACGATGAAGGGGTTGGCTGATTTTGTAAAGAGATCGGAAACCCTTTCCTTCACCCCGAGATTGATGTTCCCCCGGATAGTGGAACCATCTATCGTCTTGATGGTAATCAGTTCGGTGGTTGTCTCGAATTTCCGCCTGTGAGTTTCTGCCTTGCTTTTCTTTTCCTGGACTATTTTTTCATCCATTTCCATGCCCCTTGTCCCATATTGAAAAAGCCACTGTGCCCTAACAAGCTGCCGGGGTTTGTTCCGGGAAATATACGGTATCATAGGAAAGAGGTCAAGAAAATAGAGCGGTGGCCTTCAAGGGATCTTATCAAGAAAATCAAGCCAATGGACCGTCACGGTGACGGAACCGAAATCTTCTTCGACCTTCCCTTTCAAAATATAGGGCCGTGAACCGTTGAGCATGTGGCAGAACCGGTGGTAGACCTTGGGAAAGAAGACCGTTTCATAGACGCCTGTAGGGTCTTCAAAGGTGATGAACTTCATGGCTTCCCCTCCTTTCGTACGGACCGTTTTCCCGGTGATCAGCCATCCGGTGAGGGTAATCCTTTTCCCCACCAGTCGGTTCAGGTCCCTGGCCCTTGCATAATGGATTCCCCTGAGGTGACCTCCATAGAGCTCGAGGGGGTGTACGGAAAGGGTGAACCCTAAAGCCTCCTTTTCCTGGCAGAGCAGGACCTTTTGAGAAAAAGGTTTGCCTCTCCACGGCTGATTTACAGGTAAAGCCGGGGAGGATGAAAAGCCGAAATTTTTCACGAGAGAGGTCTGGACCTGTGAAGCCCTTTTCCGGGAAAAGAAACGGAGTGCCTGCCACAGGAGCCCGGACCTGGTGGTTGGGCCGGAAAGGTTGTCAAAGCAACCCGCCTTGATCAATACCCTCATGTCCTGGAGGTGGATGTGGGGGCGGGTGCGCTCCAGGAACTGGCCAAGGGATGAAAAGGGCCCGTCTTTTTCGCGCACATGGACAATGGCCTCCATGGCTTCAAGGGAGAGTTCCTTGATCTGCATGAGACCGACGCGGATTTCCCGGCCTTTCCCGGTGTATTTGATAGGGCTCAGGTTGATGTGGGGAGGGAGTACCCGGAGCCCCATGCGCTTTGCCTCTGATAGGTATCCAAAGGCCGCGTAGTAGCCCCCGCCGTTTGAGATGACGGAGGCCATGAATTCAGCCGGGTAGTGGGCCCTGAGAAAGGCGGACTTGTAGGCCACCAGGGTGTAGCTGGCCGAGTGGGGCTTGCAGAAACTGTAGCCGTCAAAGCCCATCATCATGGTCCAGACCTCTTCAATGACTTTCAGGGGGACGCCGCGTCTCCCGGCCCCGGCCAGGAACCGGGCGCAAAAGTCCCGGAGTTTTTTCTCCTTGTGTTTCTTGCTCACCACCTTCCGGAGCATATCGGCTTCGGCAGGATCGAAGCCCGCAAGATGGATGGCGGCCTGGCTCAATTGTTCCTGGAAGACCATGACGCCCAGGGTCTCTTCCAGTACGGGCCTCAAGAGGGGATGGGGGGGCGCCCAGGATTCTCCCCTGAGTCGGGAGACCCACGTACGGATACTCTGATTGGAGGCCGGGCGGATGATGGATGTCACCACCACATTGAGATGAAAATGGTCCATGCGGAAGTAGTCATGGAAGGTGAAGCCCCTTCCCACCTTGGTGAGGACCTGCCGGGTGGCGGGGCTTTCAAAATAGAAGACCCCGAACGTGTTTCCTTCATAAAAGATGCGCACGGTCTCGGGATCACGGAGGGGATTGAGTCGGGCATAGTCAATGCGGCACCCCTCATTTTTTTCAACCAGCTCCAGGGCGTCACGGATGACGGCCAGGCTGCGGTTTCCGAGGATGTCGATCTTGACCAGGCCGCTCTGTTCCACGGAATCCTTTTCCCAGTGGAGTACCTGGAGTCCGCCGGCGGAGATTTCGGCGGGACAATAGCGGCGAATATCATCGGGGACGATCACCACCCCGCCGCAGTGGGTGGAGAGGTGGTTAAAATGGTTCTCTATCCGTGAAGCGGCCCGCAGGATCTCATCCCAGGGTTCTTTGAGTTCCACCCCCCGCATCCTGGGGTGGGTTGAGAGTTCGGCGGCGGTCTTGTCCAGCTTCCACCCGAAGCCGATCTGTTTCGTGACCCGGCCGATTTCCAGGTCTGTCAATCCGAAGACTTTGGCGGTTTCCCGGATGGCCGACCTGGCGGCGAAGGTGTTGTGGTTGGAGACCATGGCCGTGCGTCGTGTGCCATACTTGGCAAAGACAAGATCAAGGATCTTTTCCCGTTCATCCCATGGAAAGTCCACGTCGATGTCCGGGGGATCCATCCGCCCGGGGTTGAGGAATCGCTCGAAAAACAGGTTGTGTTTGATGGGGTCCACGTGGGTAATCCCTAAGGCATAGGAAACGATGGAAGCGGCGGCGCTTCCCCTGCCGCAGGACCTGGGGGCCCCGCGGGTGATGTCGGCCACCACCAGAAAATAGTGGGCAAAGTGTTTCTCCTGGATGATGGACATCTCGTGGTCAATGCGTTTTCGCACCGCAGGGGTGATTCTTCCATACCGCCGTTTGCAGCCCAGAAGGGTTTCCCGGTAGAGGCGATGGAATGCCTCTTCATCCGTCATCCCGTCGAACTTCGGGAAGATGATCCGGTGGAAGTCCCAATCCGTGCGGCAGGATTCGGCGACCTTTCGGGAATTGGCTATGGCCAGGGGCGCATGGGGAAATTGACGTGTCATCTCTCCGGGTGGGATCAGGAAGTTCTGCGCCAGGCAGGTGTCCTCCGGCACGAGCCTGGAGAGCTTGGTGTTTAAAGAGATCGCCTGAAGGATGCGATGAATGGGGAACTGGTCTTTCTCCACAAGGTAGACCCGGTTGGTGGCCACGGGGGGAATCCGGCTCTCCCTGGCAAAGGCATAGCACTTGCCCATGTGGTAGCCGGGAGACAGCTCCACATAGAGGTCTTCAAGCCCCTCGCGTTTCAAGGCCCTCAGGAGTCTGAAATCATCCGAGAGGATGATGAGGCCTTCCCTCTTCTCCCTCAGAATCTGAACCAGGTCGAAGGCTGCATTACAGTGGCGGTCGGAAATGATCCGACAGAGGTTGGCGTAGCCGTGACGGTCCTTGACCAGGAGCAGGGCACGGTGATTATCACAAAGGATTTCGCTGCCCACGATGGGATCGATCCCCATCTCCCCGGCGCACTGGATGAAGAAGATCATGCCGTAAAGGTTGTTGGTGTCCGTGAGGGCAAGCCTTTTCATGCCCATGCGGCCGGCCGCCTCACAGATCTCCTGAACGGTGCCGGTGCCTCAGCCCTTGGAATACTGGGAATGGACGTTGAGATGAATGAAGGTCATGCCGCCCTGGAATAGCGGATCGCATCCCGCCCATGTTGTTCTCGAATCCGGTCCAGGGCCTGTATGAGACGGGTCTTTTTCCGGCGGTCGGGGGAAGGGACATTGAAAAGGGACAATTGGTGGTCCGGGCGGGCAAAGTCCCGGAACCATACCCGCATGAAACGAACGCGGACACGCCGGGTACAGGCCTTGTAAAAGAGTCCTTTCACGGGGTCGTAAAGCTCAAAGTCCCAGAAACCGGGATGGGCTAGCCGACACTGGCGTTTGACCTCCATGTGATCACCATAGCGGATCAGGATCCCGGCCTTTCCCGGCAAAAACGCCTTTTCCCGCAGACGGCGTCCGCACCTTTCCACGAGGGTAAAAAGCGCATCCATGAGTTTGCAATCATCATTTTCATCCTCAGGGAGGGTGATCTCCTCTTTGATTACCGGCTCTCTTTTGGAAGGGTAAACAGGGGTCGGATCCATCCCGAGTGCCCTCTGGTGTATGATAGGCGCCTGTCGTCCGAAAAGAACGGCGAGACTTGCCCTATCCAAGGCCACCAGATCCCTGACCCGGGTAATGTTGAGTTCCTCCAGAAGCAGGCGGCGCCGCAAACGGCCTATGCCGGGAAGCAGACCCACGGAAAGGGGGGCCATAAAACCCGGCTCCCGGCCGTGGGCCACGTCCAGAATTTCTTCCGGAGGAATGATCCGTGAGGCAATGCCGGAGACCATCTTGTTGCCGGCCACCCCGGCTGCCCCGGGAAGATAGAGGCGGTTTTTGATCTCCCTTCCAAGACGCAGGGCCGTGTCTTTGGCCCTGCCCCAGAGGCGTTGGGTCCCGGTGAGATCCAGGTAGATATGGCCCGGCCTGGACGGCTCCCAGAGGGGGGTATACCAGGCCGCCATCCGGCACAATTCCCGGCCGGCCCTTTCCGCCAGACCCGGGTCCGGGGGGATCACCGTCAGGCCCGGGCAGCGGGCAAAGGCCTTCACCAGGGGCATCCCCTTGAACAACCCTTCCCGCCTGGCCTCAGAGGAGACGGACAGGACCAGACCGCGTACGGATTGGGCGGGGGCTACGGCCACGGGACGGTCCCTGAGTTCCGGATGTGCCACACGTGCTATTGCGATGGGAAAGGCCGGTATGTGCATATGGATGATGTTGCGGAGCATGGTTTCTTAGGCCTATTTATAATACCTCATCACCCCCACAACCTTCCCCTCGATCGTGAGATCTTCCGACCTCACGCGGATGGGTTCCATGCCCGTATGGGCGGGCCTGAGTTCCACGTGATCGCCGTGGAGGTAATATCTCTTGACCGTGGCCTCATTGTCGATGAGGGCGACGACGGTCTCGCCGTTCTCGGCGTTGGGCTGTTTCCTGACCACGACGAAATCCCCTTCCATGATGCCGTCTTCCTCCATGGAGTCTCCCTGCACCTCCAGGACAAAGCAATCCCCGCCTTCGGTAAGCGATGGGGGCACCTCGATGGCCCTGGGGTCCTCCACCGCCTCGATGGGCCTTCCGGCAGCGACCTTGCCCAGGAGGGGGAGTTCAAAACGTCTGGTCTCCACGGGGCTGATCACTTGAATGGCCCGTTTTCGATTCTTCTCCCGCGGGAGACGGATATACCCCTTCCTCTCCAGGATCCTAAGATAGGTGGTGACCGTGTTGTAGGAGGCGAAGCCGAACTGTTCGCGGATCTCATCAAAGCTGGGGGCCCTGTTCCATTCGGCGATGTATCGGCTGAGATAGGAAAGAAAGGCCTTTTGTTTGGGTGTGAGTTTCATGGGGAGCCCTCCTTTGAAATGGAACTTATGATTTACAGTTCAACTTATACTGTAAGTTAAATAGGAAGTCAAGAGGAAAAACCGGAAACCGGGATTTCGAGAAACGGAAATGCGTCAAAATGTGAAACCTTTCAAAAGTGTAATGTTTTTGAAAGGTTTTTGAAAGCTTGGACTGGTATTAAGCACGCATTCCGACCCCGTTG
>CAYOIU010000173.1:0-8435 GCA_964404085.1 uncultured Desulfobacteraceae bacterium
AGCCCGGATGAGCTTAATTTCAGGAACATTGAATTCCTTTGAGGCCTCCAGAAGTACCTCTCGTGAAAGACAAGCGTACCCAAGCCTTTCACCCACCTTTTCTGCCACCTCTTTACCTTTGCTGTACGACCCTCTTGATATGGTAATGATTGACATACAACACACTCCTTTCCAGGCCGCCTACCCCTAAAGAGACCCTCCCTCCCAAGACACAACGCAGATGACCTACTCCTTCACTCAACGATGTGCGTGTGTTATGAAATGCAGGGGCACAACCGCCGGGGTGAGCGAAGCGTCTCCCGCGGGAGAAAGCACTATCTCTCTAAAACTGAACCACCAATACCGGTTGACTGCCTGAAAGACATATCAATCAACCGGATCTTTTGGGCGTACCTCGGTCGTCACTTCCTTCACGCCCGGTATGGATCTGCCTATCTTCTCCATCTCTTTTACGACAGCCATGTCTTTCGATTCGTTCACGGCCGTATGGATCCTGATATTCCCGTCAGATGCCTGAACGCGAACATCCGGCTTTAAATCAACGAGAGCGGCTCTCACCTCCGCCGCAAGGGCCAAATTCTCCACCATTTTCTGAGATTGAGGTGTTGTTTGGAAATGCCGTAATCTCGCTGTCTTGCAGATGATCTCCACTGCATCATCCACACTGATTTTCTTTATGTGGATCACCAAATCGTAAAGGCTTGGGTCCCCTGTATCTATCCCGTAGAGGTGTTTGCTCCATTTTCTTCGTTCTTCATCGTCTTTTCTGAGCAAACTTGCCGCTTCTTTTTCTCCCATTCCTTCACGCGCCATCTCACTCGACACACGGTCTTCAAATTCGGCAAGTATCCTGACCTTCAATACATGAGACACGCCTCTCACAAAGAAATGTCCTGCGAGTCCGCAGTACACGGTATCGTTTTCCTTGAAATGCCGGAGAATAGCCGCCTCTATAAAGGAAATGTATTTCTCTTTTCCGTAGGCAAAGCGTCCGAGGATGGACGGGGCATCGTGAATCGCCCGTACCAGCTTGATTTCAGGAATACTAAATTCTTTTGAGGCCTCGAGGAGTATGTCGCGAGAAATGCAGCCATACCCCAATTTCTTGGCTACTTTTTCCGCTACTTCTTCACCCCTGCTATATGATCCCCTGGAAATCGTTATGATCGCCATTTTTTGAATTCCTCCCTAAACGTGGTTTTATCTTGAGCGCAATACCTTTCCCTTGGTCTGTGTGGGTAGAAAACCCCATCAGCTCTGGAACAAAATCTAGGCCTATTCTTTGTCAAATGCAATAGACTTTTTATTGTTAGTCAAAACCTTTCCGAATTGTAATGTTTCTGAAATGCAGGAGAAATTTTTCTTTCCTATAGTGGTGCAAAGGATATCCGGTAAGGTCTTTCACAAAAAGAAGGAGGAAAAATGATGAGACTGCAGTTGATGACATGTCCCAGACAACCGGGGAATCTCCGTATTTCCAGGCATGCGTGCGCTTTGCGCCACCTGGAGGCACAGAAAATCGTCGGTGAAATACCGTTGAGGGAATTCGATATCATCAGGCGGATTGGCCTGGAGCTTTGCAGGACCTGTCCTAAGGGAAAACGCAATGCAGCCGTGCTTCAGGTTTCAAAGCACGGGAGTGAAGAATCCAGGGAAAAAATCGCCGTTCGAGAATAACACCACTCAGCAATAAGGAGGATTACAAAATGAAAACCCGTATGACGAACTCAGCAAAACGGATTGGCTACATCAGTATTTTGGCCGTCTTTGCCATTGCCTTGCTTCCAAATGGTCTACTGGCCTCATCCGGCCCGGCAAAAAACGCACCCACCTCTTTTGCGGATCTCGCAGACAGCGTCAAACATGCCGTAGTCAACATATCCACCACCAAGGTCTTGAAGGGTGCGCCGCTTCGAGGCTTTTCAGGCCCCAATGCGCCTTTTGGCCGCTTTTTCGGAGATGATTTCTTCAAGCATTTTTTTGGAAATATGCCCAGGGGCGAGATGAAAACACATGCATTGGGCTCAGGCTTTATCATCAGCTCGGAGGGGTTCATCCTCACCAATAATCACGTGGTCGAGAAGGCCACGGAGATCAAGGTGAAGTTGGACAATGGGAAAGAGTATGACGCGAAAATCGTCGGGCGCGACAAGAAAACGGATCTGGCCCTGATCAAGGTGAAACCGGACTCCGGTTTTCCCAAACCCGTGGCGTTGGGCGATTCAAACGCCATCCGGGTCGGAGACTGGGTCATGGCGGTAGGAAATCCCTTTGGCCTGGGACAGACCGTGACCACCGGTATCATCAGCGCAAAGGGGCGCATCATCGGCGCCGGGCCTTATGATGACTTTCTGCAGACCGACGCCGCCATCAACCCCGGCAACAGCGGGGGCCCGCTCTTCAACATGAAGGGGGAAGCTATCGGCATCAACACCGCGATCATAGCCCGTGGCCAAAACATCGGTTTCGCCATTCCCATCAGTATTGTAGAAAAGCTCCTTCCCCAGCTCAAATCAGGTAAGATCGTACGGGGATGGCTGGGCGTCATGATCCAGGATATCACACCCGAATTGGCCAAGTCCTTCGGCCTGACTTCCAAGAAAGGCGTCCTCATTTCCGACGTCCAGAAAGACAGCCCGGCGGAAAAGGGCGGCCTGGTGAGGGGAGACGTTGTCATCCGGTTCGATGGGAAAGAGGTCAAGAATGCCCATGAACTTTCAGGCCTTGTGGCGGAGACGCGACCCAAGACCGTGGCCACCATCGACATCATCAGGGACAAGAAGGCCAAGAGCCTCAAGATCGCAATCGGTACCATGCCCCAAGAGATGCAGGCTGGTTTGCCGGCCAATGCAAGCAGTTGGGGCCTGACCGTGCAGGAAATCACGCCTGACCTAGCCAGTCACCTCGGCCTGGATCCCGAGGAAAAGGGCGTCGTGATTTCCGGCCTGGAGCCGGGAAGTCCGGCAGCCGAGGCCGGCCTCAGGACCGGTGATGTCATCAAGGAGGTGAACCGCAATGCCGTCAAAGACCTCGGCGACTACAAGAAGGCCATGGGTAAGGCCAAGAAGGAGAAAGGCGTTTTACTCCTGGTCAAGCGCGGACAGGGTACGCTTTACGTGGTACTCAAACCGTCTCCTGAGAAATAGTCAGCCCGGGTTTCAACTCCAAGGGGGTTTCCGGAAGTTGCCGGAAACCCCCGTTGTAGTAAGGGGCTTCGCTTGCTCAGCGATCAAGCTTCAGGACAAAATAGGATCCCAGGAAGAAAAAGATCCCATTGGCCAGCCAGGCGGAAAGAACCGGCGGAAGGACCCCTGCCAGACCGAGGGATCTGGATACGCCCAGCAGGACCAGGTAGAAGAAACAGGCCACAACACCCAGGGCAATGGCACCGGGTGTGCCCCCTCTGTTATTGCTGAGGGCCGTTGGGGCCCCGATGAGCACCATGACAAAGACGATAAAGGGAAAGGACAGCTTGATATTGAGGTCTACAAGATACCTTGAGGCGTCATAGCCCTCCCTGCCGACTTTTCGGGCAAACCGCTTGAGCTGCCAGTAACCCATTTCTTCCGGTTGCCTTTCTTCCTTGGAAAAGGAGAGGGGGCCCTCCGGTAATTTCAGTGGGAATTTCTTAAACTTGGTGAGCCGATACCCCTCGTCTCCGGACGCGGTCAGTATTATCCCGTTCCTGACTTCCCATTCGTTGTTCTTCCATACCGCCGTGCTGCCATCTATCCGTTTCAAGACGCGAAAAGAGGTATCAAAGAAATAAAAGGTCGGGCGGTACATCACATTGTTTTTCTTGTCAAAACGGCCGATCCAGTAGATGGCATTGTGCGCTTTGTACCAGATGTGATCTGTCCCGTAAGTGGTGGCCGCATCTTTCTTGTCGACATATTTTCTCCAAATGCCGTTGGCCTTGGAGCTGGAATAAGGCATCACCAGTTCTGAAAAGAGAAACAGACCGACTGAAAGAAGGATGGCCAGGAAAAATAGAGGTCTCAGGAACTCCAGCATGTTGATCCCGCACGCCTTCAGTGCCATGATCTCATTGTTCTTCTTCATCAGGCTCAAGGCAATGATGATCGCGATCAGGGACGCGGGGGGAAACATCTGTACGGTAATAAACGGAAGCAGATAGGCAAAATAGGCCAGAATCAAGCCTCTTGGTACCTGTGCCTCGATTAGATCATCCACTTTCCCGAAAAAATGGACCATCACATAGATGGCGATGAGGGCAAAGAGAGAAAAAGAGAGAAGCTTGAAGAACTCTTTTGAGAGATATTTCGAAAAAATGCTCATGGCCGGTCAATGCTCAAGCTCAACCTTCAATTCTCGGGCCATCAATGCCTTAACCGCTGCTCTCGGATCCTTGTTCTGATAGAGCACTGCATAGACCTGAGTGGTGATCGGCAATTCCACCCCCATTTTCCTGGAAAGATCATAGGCCGAGCGGGCGGTCTTGATTCCTTCAGCAACCATTTGCATGCCATCGGTGATCTCATCGAGACTCATGCCCTCCCCGATCTTCAGGCCGACAGTCCTGTTCCGGCTCAGATCACCTGTGCACGTCAACACCAGATCCCCCATACCGGCAAGGCCGGCGAACGTATGGGGATTCGCCCCCATGGCCACCCCCAGTCGCGTGATCTCGGCAATTCCCCTCGTGATGAGGGCGGCCCGGGCGTTGTGCCCGAAATCAAGCCCGTCCGATACGCCGGCAGCAATGGCAATAACATTCTTCAGTGCACCACCCAGCTGGGTTCCCATCAGGTCTTCGGTCGTGTAGACCCTGAAAAAGGAGGTCGAGAACAACCGTTGCAAACGGGCTGCCTGTGTCATGTCGTGACAGGCAATGGTGACGGCAGTGGGATAGCCGGAAGAGACCTCTTTCGCAAAGCTCGGCCCTGAAAGACAAGCGTAGGTCTTCATGAAGATTTCAGGCAGGACACTCGCCGCAACCTGGGACATCACCATGCCAGTGTCGTTTTCCATACCCTTTGTTCCGGCGATGAGGACCACGTCCTCCTTAAGGTGAGGTCGCATGGAACCCAGGACCTCGCGAAAGACATGAGAAGGCACGACCACCAAGGCGAGTTCTTTTTCATTCAAGGCCTCTTCAAAAGATCTCACCGGACGGAGATTGTCGGAGAGGACAACGCCGGGCAGAAACACCCCGTTTTCATGCCTCGTCCTGATCTGATCGTAGACCTCTCTTTCCCTTACCCATAAGTCAACGCCCTTACCCTTTGAAGCCAGGAGATCGGCCAGGGCGGTGCCCCAGCTCCCTGCACCGATCACCCCTATTTTCCTGATCTCATCCATAGCCTGTGGTGATCACTCCTCCATGAGTTTCGCCACACCCACAACCTTTTCGCCCTCTCCCAGATCGATCAGTTTCACCCCCTGGGTGTTCCGTCCGATCACAGAGATATCCGCTACCTTCATGCGAATGATCTTTCCGTGTTCCGTGATGATCATGACCTGATCGGTCTGAGCCACCTGATAAGAGGCGACCACAGGTCCGTTTCTTAGGGAGGCTTTAATGGTCAGGATCCCTTTCCCGCCCCGCGACTGCCGCCGGTATTCTTCGGTGCGCGTGCGTTTTCCGAAGCCGTTTTCCGTGACAGTGAGGATAGTGGCTCCCTCCTGCAGATCCTCCATGGCCACCACTTCGTCACCAGCGTCCATCCGAATCCCGATATTTCCACTCGCAACCCTGCCCATACTCCTCAGGCCTGATTCATTGAAGCGAATGGATTTGCCTTGCCGGGATGCCAGAAAGACGTCCTGATCCCCTGTGGTGACCCTGACGCTGATGAGTTCATCATTCTCCCTGATCTTGATGGCCACGATGCCGCCTGCCCTGAGATGACTGTAGGCAAGCAGCTCCGTCTTCTTGACCAGGCCGTTCTTGGTGGCCATGACCGCGTATTTACCCTCCTGAAAATCCTTGATCGCGAGAATGGTGGCCACCTTTTCGCCCTTATTGAGTTCCAGGAGATTGACGATAGCCTTTCCTCTGGCCATACGCCCCGCCTCCGGTATCTCGTGGACTTTTTTCCAGTAGACACGGCCCTGGTTGGTAAAAAACAGGAAGTAGTCATGGGAAGACGCGACGAAGAGATTTTCCACAAAGTCTTCTGCCTTGGGTTTGACCCCGGTCATACCTTTTCCGCCGCGTCGTTGCGCCCTGTAGAGGCTTATGGGGTTTCTCTTGATATAGGCCTGGTGGCTGATGGTCACCACCATGTCTTCGTCTGCGATCAGATCCTCAACATCAATCTCTCCGGACGCCTCCAGGATCTCCGTTCTCCGTTCATCGCCATATCTGTCCTTGATTGACTGGGTTTCTTCCTTGACAATCTGCAACACCATCCGGTCACTTGAGAGAATCGCCTTAAACCTGGCAATGTTCTTGATGAGATCCGCGTACTCGGCGTTGACTTTTTCCCTTTCCAGACCGGTGAGCCGCTGAAGGCGCATATCCAGGATGGCCTGTGCCTGGACATCGGAAAAATCGAATTCAGACTTGAGACGCACCTTTGCCTCTTTGGGGTCGGAAGATGATCGGATCAATTCAATGATCTCGTCCAGAAAATCGAGGGCCTTTTTGAGTCCTTCCAGGATGTGGGCCCTTTCCTCGGCCTTGCGGAGGTCATAAATGGTCCTTCTGATGATCATCTCCCGGCGATGGGACACGAAGTGTTCCAGGATTTCCTTGATGGTCAGGACCTGGGGCCGTCCATTCACAATGGCCAGAAGTATGATACCTAAAGAGACCTCCATCTGAGTGAACTTGTACAACCGGTTGAGAATAACCAGTGATATGGCATCCCGCTTGATATCCACGACGACCCGCATGCCGTCCCGGTCGGACTCGTCTCGAATGTCCGATATCCCCTCTATTTTCTTTTCTTTGACAAGAGAGGCGATTTTTTCCAGCAATTTTGCTTTATTGACCTGGTAGGGAATCTCTGAAATGATAATCCGCTCCCGATTTTGACCGACCTTCTCCACAAAGGCCCGCGCCCTGATTTTTATCACTCCCCTGCCGGTCCTGTAGGCCTCCCGGATGCCCTTTCTCCCCAGGATAAATCCCGCTGTGGGAAAATCAGGCCCAGGTATGATGTGAAGGAGTGTTTCAAGGTCGGTATCCGGTTCGTCCAGGAGCCTGATGACAGCGTCGCAGACCTCGGATATATTGTGTGGCGGTATATTCGTGGCCATGCCCACTGCAATACCGGAACTCCCGTTAATGAGGAGATTCGGAATCGTTGTGGGAAGGATGACCGGCTCCATGAGCGAGCCATCATAGTTGGCCATGAAATCGACGGTCTCTTTGTCGATGTCCGAGAGAAAATCCTGTGCGAGCCGCGTCATTCTGATTTCCGTGTAACGCATGGCCGCGGCCGAGTCACCGTCCACGGAGCCGAAGTTTCCCTGACCATCCACGATGGGGTAACGCATGGCGAAGTCCTGGGCCATTCTGACGATGGTGTCGTAGACGGCCGTATCACCGTGGGGATGGTATTTACCAATCACGTCCCCCACGACGCGTGCGGACTTCTTGAATGGGCGGTTGAAATAGTTCTTCAGATCATGCATGGCGTAGAGGATACGCCTGTGGACGGGTTTCAGGCCGTCCCGGATATCCGGAAGTGCCCGCCCCACAATGACACTCATTGAATACTCGAGATAAGATTTCTTCATCTCATCTTCGATGTTGACTGATGCTGACGCTATATCTAATGTCATCTTTTTTCTCCAAATCTTATGTGAAAGGCCAATCACAAGAACAACTCAAGATGCACGGTTCATCATCTTGATGGTTCTTCCTTTTGCCTTTAGCCTTACGCCCTATAACCTTTTCTTCTAAATATCCAGTTCTGTTACCTCGAGGGCATTGGACTGGATAAATTCCCTTCTGGGCTCCACCTTGTCTCCCATCAGCACGGTAAAGATATCATCGGCTTCAACGACGTCTTCGATATCCACCCTGAGCAAGGTTCTCTTGTCGGGGTCCATGGTAGTGTTCCAAAGCTGTCCGGGATTCATCTCGCCAAGGCCTTTGTAACGTTGGATCGAAAGACCTTTTTTTCCCTTTTCCAGTAGTTCCTTCAAGACTTCCTTGGGTTTCTCAATGACCCGGATTTCATTGTCTTCCAGGATACCGCATCCCCCTCCGGACAGCATCTTGATCTTATCCGAGGTGTTCACCAGATACTTCAATTCAGGAGATGACAGAAATTCCCAGTTGACCGCAAAGGTCTGTCCCCCGTCGAGGGTCTCTGTGACTGCAAATTCATAATTGCCGCGCTCTTCCTCCACATGGACGTCCGTCACCCTGAATTTCTCTTCTTCAAGCTGTTTGACAAAGCGTTCAATAAAACCCTGGTCCTTGAAAAGACGCCTGTCGGCCTTGCCCTGGAATACCA
>CAYOIU010000174.1:0-8311 GCA_964404085.1 uncultured Desulfobacteraceae bacterium
TGCGTACCGCTAAACCCCAAATAACCGTCCATCCCCTCCGGAGTGTTTAGAAAGCGTCTGAAAAAGATTGTCAGGTTCGGTTCCCATTCGTTGCTCATAGGCTGCCGCTTGCGGCATAAACCAGCTTTTTACGCGATCATCATTAATGATCACATAGAAAAAGTCAAACTGCATATCCTTAATCTTTTTCTTCGGAGAGGTTATATGGTTGAGAGTGCATCAAGCGGATCAAGACGTTTCTGGTGGTGGTTGCTGTTATTTCTTTTTCTGGGCGCCTTGATAGGTTATCTCTTGAGGGGAGATCTTGGAAAGGAGTCGGAAAGAAAGACCCTTTCTGAAAAAACGGTTCCTGCCCAGGAGAAAACCGCCTCCTCCTCAGAGACCTCGCCATCCACGCCCGAAGAGGAGAAGCCTCCCGCCGAGCCTTCGCAGAAACTGGTTCTCCCCGTAGAATCCCCCGCAGAAAAAGTCATGCCCAAGATGACGTTGGGCATGCAGGAATTCTTTCATTACCTCGATCAGAAGCCCTATGTTCGCAATCTCGCCCTGGGCACCGGCACGTTTGAACGATTCAAGGTGATCCTGAAGGCCCTCTCTTCACATCTCCCGGCCCCCGCCGGGGAAGGAATCGATCCCAGGATCCTGACGGCCAATGTCTATCACTTTTTCAGGGCCCTCGATCCCAAAGACCTCAGGCTTATCAAGGCGGTCCTGCGCCACGAACGGGACAATATGGAAATAGACCTCGACATGTTTTTTCAGTGGCTCATAAAAGGGGAAGGCGACCCTGAAACGGATCGCTTCAGGCCCCGTAACGATCTGGTCTATCCTTATGCCGGTTTCTTTCTCAATACCATTGGCGGCCGGGCCTATCTCCTGCGGCGAACGTCCTCCACCCGTGTCCTTCTGAGCTATTACTCCATTCTGATCGTACACCAGGCGGACAAACGGGGAAGGAACACCTACGGTATTGACATCTACCCCTTCATCCGGGCCCTGAGCGAGGAAATGACCCATTATCCGGATCTGCAGTACCAGCAGGAGTATCTGGACAACCTTGACCTCATCAGAAGATATTATGTCAAGAAAAGATAACGTATCAAAAAAGAGCTTCGCCTCCTTCCCCTCTGAAGAGATGTATACGGTCCATGTTCAGGGCCAGTTCCACATCTTCATGAAGTGCTACCCCGGCATCCGCATTTAATACGGCGGTCAAACTGTGCGTGCCCGTGCTGAGATCGAGGCAGATCTCTTTTCCCAAGGGTTCGATGACGTTTACGCTGGCCTTAAGGGTTGTTTCGCTTGCGGCCGGTCCTTGGTCGTCACTTCTTTCACGCAGATCCTCGGGTCGGATCCCGAAAGTGAATTCCGTTTCACGGGTGGGTCTCGCCTTTTCGGCCAAGGAATCAGGGAGGGGGATTTTGAAATCTCCCGTATCGATATACAAATGGGGATCCTCTTCCAGGAGTCGGCATGGGATAAAGTTCATGGACGGACTTCCGATGAAGCCTGCCACAAAACGGTTGGAAGGTTTTCTGTAGAGGTCCAGCGGCCTGCCGACCTGCTGAACGATGCCGTCTTTCATGACAACAATACGGTTGCCCATGGTCATGGCCTCGACCTGATCGTGGGTGACGTAGACGGCCGTCGCCTGTAAACGCTCGTGCAGTTTTTTTAGTTCCGTTCGCATCTGGACGCGGAGTTTTGCATCCAGATTGCTAAGGGGTTCATCGAAGAGGAAGACCTGCGGGTCCCTCACAATGG
The DNA here is from genome assembly GCA_964404085.1 of uncultured Desulfobacteraceae bacterium. Lineage (GTDB taxonomy): Bacteria > Desulfobacterota > DSM-4660 > Desulfatiglandales > Desulfatiglandaceae > CAYUCJ01. The sequence continues at coordinate 1,765 of CAYOIU010000174.1, forward strand.
CTCGACCCAGAGCCACGCGCTGTCTTTGACCACCTGAGAGCTGCTTTGGCTTTCTGTTCAGAAGATTCTCAATCCCCAGTATGGCTGCCGCGTTCCTGACCTTCTCCTCTCTCTCTTCCTTGGAAACCTTGCGCATTTTCAGCCCAAAGGCCATATTGTCGAAGACCTTCATGTGGGGGTAAAGCGCATAACTCTGAAAGACCATGGCAATATTTCGATCCTTCGGGGCCAGGCCGTTGACCCGTTGATCTCCGATAAATATCTCCCCCTCCGTGATCTCCTCCAGCCCGGCGATCATTCTCAGGGTCGTCGTTTTCCCGCACCCTGAAGGACCCACAAGGACCAAGAATTCCCGATCGGCTATCTCAAGATTGATCTTGTCGACAGCCACAACGTCATCAAACCGCTTGGTGATGTTCCGCAATAACACCCTGGCCATGGATCACGCCTCCCAGATTTTCAGAGAATGCCCATCTTTCATTGCCTTCAGTTCACAAAATCTCCTTTTCTGCGAATGAAAGATAGTGGATAATCCCCATCGAGTCAATGTGAAAGCCCAAATCTACCGTCTAATTTCATCTATGTTTATGGAAACAGCTGGTTTTGGAAGTTGTTTTTTGTTGACACGCAAGGCTCTCTTCTCTATGCTTTCTTCAAGAAAAAGTGATTTATTATCTTTTAAATATACTACTTGTCGCCTTCATTCGCAGAATATACATATTCTTTAATCTTTGACTGCATAACTCTCCAGGGACATGGCATAATGTAGAGCCGGCCATGGAGCAAAGCCCCTTCTGGTCGGCTGGTGTTCCGGCTTGTGAACCATCAATTCAAAGGAGGTTGGGTATGTCCAAAAAATCACGTCTTTCGTATCTCATTGTGCTGTTTGTTTTTACGTTGTTTCTCTCTTTAACGGCCGGCGTCGTCCAGGCGGAAGTGAAGGTAAAGTTTTGGCACGCCATGTCCGGCACGCGGATTGATTTGCTCAAAGGCATGGCATCGGACTTTAACAAAACGCATCCCGGAATCACGGTGGAGGCCCAGTATATCGGAAGTTACAACGAGACCTTGAACAAGACCATCGCCGCCGTCAAGGCCGGAAATGCCCCCCACATCTTTCAACTCTACGAGGTGGGAACCCGTGGCATGATCGACGCCGGCATGATCATACCCATCGGGGATCTGGCCAAGCCCGGGGAGGTGGATTGGGGCGATTATGTGGACGCGGTGATGTCCTATTACACCATCGACGGGAAGCTCTATTCCATGCCCTTCAATTCTTCGACGCCGATCCTCTTCTACAACAGGACGCTCTTCAAGAAGGCGGGGCTGGACCCCAACAGCCCCCCTGACACCTGGAACCAGGTTCGAGAGATGGGGAAGAAAATCATGGACAGCGGTGCCGCCGAGGCTGGGATCACCTGGAACCTGCACAGCTGGTATTTTGAAGAGTGGCATGCCGTCCAGAATGCCCTGCTGGTCAATGAGGGAAACGGCCGGGAAGGCCGTGCCACCGAGGTCCTGTTCGATGGACCGGCGGGTGTCAACATCGTCAAGTGGTGGACCGGTCTGGAAAAAGACAAGATTTACCTGAATGCGGGCAGGGGCTGGAGCAACCACCGCAAGGCCTTTATCAGCGGACAGGCTGCCATGATGATCTCATCCACCTCAGACGTGACCCAGATGACCGAGGCCTTCAACACCAAGGGGTGGGATCTGGGAACCGGTTTCCTTCCCAGGCCGGATGCCGTTCCCCGTCAAGGCGTGATCATTGGAGGCGGCACTCTCTGGCTGACCAAGGACCATCCACGTAAGGAAATCGAGGCCGCATGGGAATTTCTCAAGTGGATCAGTATGCCAAGACAGCAGGTTACCTGGCACAAGGGGACGGGATACTTCCCCATCCGCAAAAGCGCCATGAAACTGCTTGAGGAAGAAGGCTGGTACAAGCAATACCCAAATTACAAAGTGACCTTTGATCAGCTGCTGCAAACCAAGACATCCCTGGCCACCAGGGGTGCCCTGATCGGGGTTTTCCCCCAACTCCGGGATGCGGTCCAATCGGCCATAGAAAAAGTCTACGAAGGAAAGGCCACTCCGGAGGCGGCGTTGAAAGAGGCCGCACAGAAGACCAACAAGGAACTGAAAAAATACAATTCACTTTATCAATAAGGGTATGGACGCCAGTACGGGTATAAAACCCAAGCTGTCACAGATCCAAAGGCCGAAAGCCGGCGTGTCCCATCGCTATCCGGCTTTCGGCCATCCGGCTTCTGCCGTGTAACGAGGGAAGGTCAAGAATGGAGCAAAAGTCCACTTTCAACAACAAGATCCTCCCCTATTTCCTGCTGGCGCCTTCTCTCATTATCATCGGATATTTCCTATTCTATCCAACCTATGAGACCTTTCGTCTGAGTCTCTACCGTCTGGGACCCTTTGGGATCAGGAAAATATTTATCAAGTTCGGCAATTTCGTCGAATTGTTTACGTCGGCGGATTATCTCCACAGCTTCAATGTCAGTTTTGTTTTTTCCTTCTCCGTGGTTGTCTTCGGACTGGCCATTTCCCTGGGGCTGGCCGTACTGATCAACAAGAAAATCCGCGGCATCAATTTTTACAGGGCCGCGTTGATCTGGCCCTATGCCCTCTCCCCGGCAATAGCGGGGGCTCTCTGGGTGTTCCTTTTTGATTCCTCCGCAGGATACGTCAATTACTTTTTTTCCATTCTCTTCCATGTGAAGCCCAAATGGCTCACAACCGGATCTTTAGCTATCATCGTGGTCACGGCCGCGGCGACCTGGAAAAACCTAGGATACAATATCATTCTGTTTCTGGCCGGGCTGCAGAATGTTCCCGACGATGTCCTGGAGGCGGCGGGAATAGATGGGGCCAACCGCTTCAACGTATTCTGGAGAATAACCTTCCCGCTGCTTTCCCCCATGACCTTTTTTCTTCTTATCATGAACCTGATCTATTCCTACTTCGGTTCGTTCGGTCTGATCCATGTTATGACCGAGGGCGGCCCTGCAGACGCCACCAATATCCTGATCTATGACCTCTATAAGGAGGCATTCATCAACCATACCGCAGGTCTCGCCGCAGCCGAATCCATCATCTTGTTTGCCGTTGTGATGGTCCTGACGCTGGTACAGTTCCGTACTTCGGGAAAAGGGGTCCATTATCAATAGAAAAAGGACACGATGAGAAGAGCCTTTCGAAAATACCATATTCTTACCCATCTGGCACTCCTCGGGGCCATACTCATCGTGGGTGCACCGGTCATTTTCGGCTTTATCATCAGTACCCAAAGCCAGACGGAAGTCTTCAGCTATCCGCCTAAACTGCTTCCAGGCTCCCACTACAGCAATTACCTGACAGCCTGGAAACAGGTCGATCTGGGCCGCATGATGTTCAACAGTGCGTTCTGTGCCGTCATGGTCGGCCTGGGCAAGTTCATCATATCCGTCATGGCGGCCTTTGCTTTTTCACACTTCAATTTCAAGGGCAAGCAGTTCTGGTTCCTGGTGATTCTCATCACGCTGATGCTCCCCATCCCGGTGAGGATCGTCCCGCTCTTCGAAATCGTGTCGGATCTCAAATGGGTGGATACCTACTGGGGGCTCATTGTTCCCTTCCTGGCCAGCGCCACGGGGACTTTCCTTTTCCGTCAGCATTTCTATACCATCCCACACGAATTGACCGACGCGGCGAAGATCGATGGCTGCGGGCCCATGCGCTTCCTGTTTCAGATCCTGATCCCCCTGTCCAAAAACACCATCGGTGCATTCGCCGTCATTGAATTCGTCTACATCTGGAATCAATACCTCTGGCCCCTCATCGTGGTCAACAGTGATCAGATGAAGGTCGTCCAGATCGGCATCAAGATGCTGATCAGTACCGAAGCCATGAACAACTGGGGTGTCATCATGGCCGGGGTCCTCATTGCGGCGGTTCCTCCGTTGATCGTGTTTTTCGTGATGCAGAAGAGCTTCATGAAGGGGTTCGGATTCATGAAGGAAAAATAGGCGGGTGGACGCGTTCTGATGAGACTTATACGGGCGTGGAAGGGCCACGCATTTTTCAGATGGTGGCCCTGATGATGAACTGAAAGAGCAGGGTTTGCGCCAGGCTAACCCCCAATAACCTTTTCCAAAACCTTTTGATAGGCCTTGTTGATTTCCAGGTCATTTTCATCTCTGAGTTTGTCCAGGCTGCCCTGATCAGCCAGGTCCACCAGCCGGGAATCGGCCGGGATTCCCCCGAGAAACGGGACACCCATCCGGGTGGCGGTTTTTTCGCCACCGCCTCGCCCGAAAAGAGCAATTCTTTCGCCGCAGTGCGGACAGAAAAATCCGCTCATGTTCTCGACGAGCCCCAATACTCTCAGCCCAACCTGCTTGCAGAAATTGATGGACTTTCTCACATCAGCCAGGCTCACCTCTTGTGGCGTGGTCACGATGAGGGCCTCCGCATCGGGAATGGTCTGGGCAACCGTTAAGGGCTCATCCCCTGTCCCAGGGGGAGAATCCGCGATCAGATAGTCCAGTTCACCCCATTCGATGTCAGAGATAAACTGCCTGATGGCGCTGATTTTCATGGGACCGCGCCAGATGACCGCTGTATCCCTGTCCCCGAGGACCATCTCCAGAGAGACCACCCCCAGGTTTTCGGAAAAGGCAAAAGGCCTTACGATTCCTTCCGCCTCCTGCATGTCCAATCCGCCTTGCACATCAAGAAGATGGGGAATGCTCGGACCGTGGAGGTCCACATCAAGGAGCCCCACTTTGTATCCCTTCGAACTCAGCAAGATCGCCAGATAGGCGGCAACGGTGCTCTTGCCGACGCCCCCTTTCCCACTCATAACGAGGATCTTTCTCTTGATCCTGCCCAGGTTGTCCTGGATCATCTTCTCCTGCTCGGCCCTCTCCATATCTCCCGGGGTCGCGCCGGCCCCTGGTTCACTTTGTCCCATAACAACAGTCCTCCAAAAAAGAGGAACCTTCCCCCATCTCTTTGTCAAATCGGGAAGGTCCCTCTGAAGAAGGCCTTTCAGGCCTTGATTGGATTATGAATTGAATTAAAGTTCCAGCCAGGAATCCGAAAAAAGCGTCTGCCCCAGGATGACCCGGGCCGTCTTTACGTAGGCCTGGAGTTCCTTGGACAGAGATCCCATGTCAATGTCCTCCTCGTCCATGACCTTGTGAATCACTTCCACCACATCGGGTCTTTTTCCACGGGAAATGGCGACAAGGCCTTCGTCATAAGCGTCAGCAATACAGGAATAGAGGCCATTGCGCTCCATCATAACCAGATACGTCTGGTTGATGATGGGCCTCAGGTCATCCGGGACCCCGTTTGATGCATTGGAAAGTCCGCAGGTGGATTTGACGCCCGGCGCGATGTCCTGCAGCATCCCCTGGAACGCCAACAGGCTCATGAGCTGCGGCTGCTGGATGTTCAGCGGCGTTACAACTCCATCCACAAAGATATCCTCATTGGGAACACCGGCCTCATTGGCCGCGTAGAGAAGCTCCACGGCCAGGGCGGCCCGCTCATTCTCGTCTCTGGGCAGTCCATCAAGCCCCCACATCAGGGCGATCATGTTGGCCTTGTACTTGGCGGCCAGGGGAATCATCTTTTCATACCGCTCCGGCCGGCACATGATGGAGTTCATAATGGCCTTTCCCTTGTGAACGGCCAGACCTGCCTCCATGGCCTCGATGTTGGAAGTGTCAAGGACGAGACTTGGAGAATCTCCGATGGCCTCCTGGACCGTCTTGACCACAAACTCCATCAGCTCGGGACCGCCCTTCCTGGCGGGACCCAGGTTGATATCAATCCAGTCCATTCCTTTTTCCTTCTGTTTCTTAGCCTCCTCAATGATGGGCCTGGGATCTTTTTCCTTGAAGGCCTTCCCTATCACCGTCTTTATGACATTTAGGTTCTCTCCGATCAGTAACATGGGTATTCTCCCTACTTCAAAAACGTTTTAGTGAATATAAAAACCAAGTCCTTTAGTTGGACATCTCCTTAAGAAACTTGGGTATCAAAGAGGCATCCCTGGGCCCGATGAGTACTTCCCAATCTGGCAGTTCTTCTTCCATGTCGCCACTGATGGATGCCGAGTACCCGGGGATGATGATCTTGCGATGGGCTATCTTCTCTGTTATGCCTGACTTCTTGACAAACATGCCCACGGCATCTCCCACAAACTTGCCTGCAGCCCAGGCGGTCATGACCGAGAGTCCCTCTGTATCCATGATAAGGAGCCAGCTCGGGATCCTGCTTCCCTCGATCTCGCCGCTCACGATGAAGTAGGTAAGGGAGAAATTGGTGGTAATCAAGACCGGTGAATTCTCATCCGGGGCGCCGATCTCGTAGATTCCTTCCGTCACCGTCATGGGCCGCTGCGGATCGGTGAAAATATTCAAACGTTCCACAAGGAGAGAAAACAGGCTTTCACCTGAAAAGTCGGAGAGGATCACAATCCCTGCATACTTGGCGATGAGCATGGACGCCAGCATGGTCTCCACATCCAGGTTGCTTG
>CAYOIU010000175.1:0-8257 GCA_964404085.1 uncultured Desulfobacteraceae bacterium
GGGAGGCAACCGACTTCCCCTTTACATGCAATAACTTAACCGGAAATTACTGATTGAATATTGCAATACCGACCGGGCTATGGACTCTTTGTATTTTGCTCGGCTGCTTTAATCGAAATGTCTCAGATATCGCTGAAGCTGAAAGGTGGCCGCGGCCCTTGTCCCCATCACCAATGGACGTACCGCCCCACACATAACGTCTCAACTAGAAAACATGAAAGGTCCGGGACCGGTGAAACGATTTGTCTCCGATTTGCAGCAGAACTGGAACGGCAGACCTTTCGTCTGGGCCGATGGAGAATCTGCAGTCGGGTTGAAGCTTCGGTTGCCTTCCCATGCGCGGGTCATGGTTCTGGCTCCCCATCCTGACGATCCGGAAACCACAGCCATTACCTGCAGGCTCCTCCTGGATTCCGGATGTGATCTTCACTACGCTATTGTCAGCATGAGCCCTTCGGGTGTTGAGGATCATTATGCGCAAACCTCCTCCGTTCCGGTCTGCCAATCCCTGGCGGCCAAAAAGATTGCAATCCGCAAGAGCGAGCAGATGATATCTGCTGGAATGCTGGGGCTGACGGAGGACAAGATTTCCTTTCTCTCTCTGGATGACAACGAAAGAGGAAACGTTTCGGACTCCCTGGAGAACAGGGACAGGATCAGTCTCCTTCTGGAATCCGGAGCTCCGGACATCGTGATCATGCCGGTGGGGAAGGACACGAATCGAACCCATGCATGGGTTCAGCGGGTTTTCAGGAAGTGCGCCGGACAGCTGGCCCGAAGTGCCAAGCGACCCATGATCGCTCTTTATAACGAAAATCCGAAGACCACCTCTATGGAGCCGGACCTCTTTGTCTTGTTTGATAAAAAGGCCGCTCAATGGAAAGGGGACATGTTGCGAATTCATGATTCCCAACAGCAGAGAAATATGCGGGTTCGCGGGATGGGATTGGACGAGAGGATTCTGGACGTAAACCGTCGCAGGTACGAACGGTTTTCAGGTCCTGCCGACCCCGGCAAGTCCTCTCCAGAATACGCCGAGGCCTTTGAAATTGAACTCTTCGGGTTTTCCTGAACGAATCCGGAGAGGACGGGAGTTTTGCAATGAGGGTAGGACCGTTTTTCCAAATGGGATCGATTACGCGATGAGAGGAGAGGAAGTCCATGAATGTTTACGCCGAGATTAGAGGAATGATTGCAAAGGAACTGGCCCTGGAAGAGAAGGAAATAGTGCCTGAGGCCGATCTGCAGGATGATCTGGGGGCGGATTCGCTGGGGCTTTTGAGCCTGTCTGAGGCAATATCCGCCCGGTACGGAATTGAGATGATTCCCGATGACCTGATCGATATGGAGACCGTGGATAAACTCGCAAAACTGATCGATTCCAGGATCTCTTCGAAAGGCTAGATCGCAGCTCAAGGGAGAAAGGGTTTCAAGGGATTTTCGGGGTTGAAATTGCTTGCCCTGAAGCGCGAAAAACCGCAGGTAAAGAGGAGGAAGCATGAAATGGAGCATCCGAGAATAGTCAAAGCGCCTTCCGAGCGTCAAGACGTCAATCACAATCTCCAGGATTATTCCGAAATGGTTCACCAATTCAGCTGGGATAGGGTTTCAAAGGAACTGGACTGGTTCGATCCGAGGCATATCAACATCGCCCATATCGCCGTCGACACCCACCTGAAGACCGGCAGGGGAAGCAAGAAAGCCCTCATATGGGAAAGTAAGAAGAGGGAGATCGAGGAGTACACATTCTCGGACCTTGCTCGATTGAGCAATCGGTTTGCCAATATCCTGGTCAAAGAGATCGGGCTCCAGAAGGGCGACAGAGTCTTCTTTTTCCTCGAGCGCATACCGGAGATCTATATAGGTGTCTTGGGGACGCTCAAGGCGGGAGGGGTCATCGGGCCGCTCTTCTCGGCCTTCGGGCCTGAAGCGGTCAAGGATCGTCTGGCCGACAGCGAGGCAAAGGTCCTGGTGACGAGTCCTGTCCTGAAAAGAAAAATCGTCGAAATCCTGCCCGAGCTTCCTTGCCTCGAAAGGGTCATCCTGGTCCGGCGCGGCAAGGCCGCCGAAGATACGGATGCATTGATCTTTGAAGATGCCATGGCCGATGCTTCCGACTCTTTTGATGTGGTCAAGACCCATAAGGAAGACCATGCCGTGATGCACTACACCTCGGGCACCACCGGAAAACCCAAAGGCGCCGTACATGTGCACGAAGCAGTCGTCGGGCACTATGCGACTGCGAAGCACGTGCTGGACCTTCAGGAGAAAGACGTCTACTGGTGCACGGCGGATCCGGGATGGGTGACCGGGACCTCCTACGGGATGTTCGGTCCCTGGTCGAACGGCGTCACTCAGATGGTCTATGAAGGCGGATTCAGTTCCAAGAACTGGTACCGATTGCTCGAAAAGTACAAGATCACGGTTTGGTACACCGCACCGACGGCAATCCGGATGCTCATGAAATCGGGAGATGAACTGCCCCGAGAGTACCGCTTCGATTCCCTACGCCATATGTGCAGTGTGGGGGAACCTCTGAACCCCGAAGCTGTCGTCTGGGGTCAGAAGATCTTCGGCAAGCCCTTCCACGACAACTGGTGGCAGACGGAAACCGGATCCATCATGATCGCCAATTATTCCGTCCAGGACGTCAAACCCGGCTCAATGGGACGGCCCTTTCCAGGCATTGAGCCTGCCATCCTCGATGAGGAGTTCAGAAAAATGCCCCACGGCAAGGAGGGGAACCTGGCATTGAGACCCGGGTGGCCATCCATGTTTCGAACCTACTGGAAAAAGGAGGATCTTTACAGGTCCAGGTTCAGTAACGGGTGGTATATCACAGGGGACAAGGCGAAAAAGGATGAAGAGGGTTACTACTGGTTTGTGGGCCGCGCTGACGACGTCATCAATACGGCCGGACATCTGGTGGGCCCCTTCGAGGTGGAATCGGTGTTGATCGAGCACCCTGCCGTAGCTGAAGCGGGCGTGATCGGCAAGCCCGATCCCATTGCAATGGAAGTGGTTAAGGCCTTTGTGTCCTTGATCGAGGGCTATGAACCCTCGGAGGAATTGCGGGAAGATCTGAAAAAATTTGTCATGAAGCGGCTTTCCTCCGCCGCCTCGCCGCGCGAAATAGAATTTATCGACTCTTTGCCCAAAACCCGCAGCGGCAAGATCATGCGCCGCCTGCTGAAGGCACGGGAACTGGGGTTGCCGCTGGGGGATACTTCAACTCTGGAAGAGGACTAGAATGGAGGTCGGAGATATGCTTAAGCCGGAAGAGTTTTTCGATATCGCGGATCTATCCCACCCGGGGATATTTCAACCTGGGGAGAATATCTGGAAGGCGCTCGATCATCTGCCGGAATTCCTCGCCTCCTTTTTTCAAGAATCCTGGCCGCTTTCCAGTGTAAGAGGTCTCATCAAAAGGCCACTGGTGATTCAGAATTGGAGAGTCATGGAGGTGGAGGAGCCGGACGTGACGGGATGGAAGGGCGAACGCCGGACAGGCGCCCATGGCGGGGTGCTTCAAGGCGCTGCCGTGATCCTGCCGGGGGCATACCTTTCCGACGGCAAAGTCGTCATCGGAGCGGGCAGCATTGTCGAATCGGGCGCCATGATCAAGGGCCCGACAGTCATCGGCAAAAATTGCGAGGTAAGGCAAGGCGCCTATATCCGAGGAAATTGCCTGGTGGGCGATGGGTGTGTGGTCGGCCATGCCACGGAGATCAAGGGCTCCATCATGCTTGACGGGGCGAAGGCGGGACACTTCGCGTACATCGGCGACAGTATTCTCGGCAAAGAGGTGAATCTGGGCGCTGGAACCAAGCTGGCCAACCTGAGGATGATAAAAGGTACGATCGTGATCCGCTCCGGCAATGCACGCTACGATACTGGAAGACGCAAACTGGGGGCGATTCTGGGAGACGGTACGGAAACGGGATGCAACTCGGTGACATCCCCCGGCACCTTGATGGGCCCACGTTCCATCGTCTATCCCGCCGTCAACGTGCCCGGAGGGCATTACCCGGGCAGGACATATTTCAGCCCCTCCAAGGGAGCACTGCAGATTCGGAGCGTCCGCCGATAGCTCGGCGTCATCGCCCGGATGATCTCGTACCGAGTGGCCTTATCATTGCCTTTCAGATACAGGATACCCCTCGCGAGAACAAGAAGCAAGCTGCAATCTGGGGTCAAAAGGGGTCACAAGCAGGTGAGCTGCGTGCCGAAGGCTGATGGCTGATGGCTCATTTGCGCTCCTTCACGCCCATGGCACCCAGAAATTGTTCCAAAACCTTATAGGGTTGGGCCCCGACCAGCCTCTGATTTTCCAGCACAAAGGTCGGCACGGCGGTGACACCCATCCGGCGGGAACGTGACCAGTCCGCGTCCACGGCCTCCCGGAAGCGTCTATCGCGCACGACCCTTTCCGCTTCTTCCCCTCGCAATCCTGCGGATATCGCCAGTTGAATCAACACGGGAAGTTCCGCGATGTTCTTTCCATCGGCAAAATACGCCCGGAACGCCTGATGGTGGAATTCTTCCCCCTTTCCCCGGGACTCCGCCCACTTTCCCATCTCCTGGGCGAGGCGGCTGTTATAGGTCATGTTGCGGTCGGTGTAAGGCAGCCCCTCCTCCCGGGCTACGGATTTCAGGCGCGCCGCCACTGCCGAGAGGTCGAAGGACCGGCCCCGGAACAGATCCTCCAAGGACCTGCCCTCCATCGGCGTTTCGGGGTGGAGCGGAAAAGCCATCCACTGTATTTCCACGTCATACGTCCGCCTCAGTCGTTCGATACGCCCGGTAACGAAGTAGCACCAGGGTCAGATGTAGTCCGAAAACACTTCCAGGATGGCACTCATATTGATATTTCCTCACTTAACTTACTGTAAATAAATGCATTTCCATAATGACAATCGCGAAAATAGGCCCTTCAAATAACCTACTGAAATCACTATATGCGGTCAAGTTCTTATTTTGCTGATTTTCAGTGGTTTTCACTTGAAAAGATAGCAGGACTGCCCATTGGTATGGGGATCACATCGGAAAATGAAGTAAATGGATCTCGTTGCTGCAGGTTGCAGGGTATCTGAGCGGAATTGGGCCGAAGCCTCTGGCGCAGACTCGTCATCCCTTAAATAGACTGCAGAGCATTTTTTTTGAGGTATTTTTTGAATTGATTGTAATCCGCTTTTGCAGAAAAGATCTTTTTTCGTTCGTTTCCCCTGCTCGTTACGTAGTAAAATGCTCCCTCGTATTCGATTCTAAGGGGTCTTGCCATAAGAAAAGCCTCCCGATGGGGAGGACTTATACTCCTAATTATGCCATGTGTCAAGTATCAAGGGCTGACCCCATGTCCACCATGTCCACTTATCCACCGAAGGGATGGTCATACATGAACATGAGGATCAATTCCCACTGGACAGCCAGACCAAAGGCAATAAGGCAGAAGAGAAGCATGGCTTTTCCTTGAACCCTGGTTCCAAAGAGGGACTCATTTATAACAATCAAAAACAGGATAACAGCCGCGCACGTCAAGAAGTATTTTATGCCGAAAAATGCCAGCGGACCCCACTTGAGATAGAAGGCCATTATTGGGTTCAGTTCTACGGCACCATGATTGACGAGGACCAGGGTCAAGTACGCATCCACTATGCTCAGCAGGACAATGAGCAGAATCAAGGCAAATGTCCTTGGACCGTAGCTCTTGGAACTTCTGTTTTTTTCTCTTTCTTGCTTTCTCCTCATGCCCGAAGACCACGTTGGTTTTCATCCATAAATGGCCCTTTTTCGTCCCGCTTTCAGCGGGACGTCAATCTGCTGGATTCCTTGTGCGACGTACTAAAGTATGCCTTCGCACAATCCCTTGATTTCTTTGCACCGCTCCGCGGTAACAAAGTCCCACTGCTTCGCAGCGGGTTCCCGGAAGCCTTGACCTTGCAAAAAATGCCTCATTTCTGGCTTGAAAACTCACTTGTGCCCAAAATCATTTGTGCATGGGCACGTATTGGAAAAGGGAAAATCCAACCTGTTTTTAAGCAAGGGTCATACCAAAAGTAACGATCTAATATTTTGCTTATATTCCAATAAGTTAATTAATCTCAATGAAAAAGGTATAAAAAATGAGGGGGAAATTACTTAGAAATAAGAATTATTATTCCATTAATTGGCAGGGATTTTTATAGTTGCAGAGGGCTTTTTCTCTTTTTCTGGAACGATCCGCGAGAATGGGCGGGAAGATTATCTGTGCAGAAGAAAGAGCAATTCGTCTTGAAGCCGATCTCTGAGCCGGGAGACGATCTCTTTCCATTGCGGATCAGCATGAAGGTTTGGCTGTACCGCTGATCCGGAGATCCCTGATTCAGCCAATGCCTTCCTGATTCTTTCGAGCGATTCAGAACGCTCCACTTCAAAATCCACTTTGGCCCTGTCAAGCGCCTCTTGAGGGGGCCGATCTCGACACCAGCCACTTCCTGAAGGAGAGGCTCATCCTCACCCTCCAGATCCACATTCTCGATGCACATCCACTTTAGAATGGACAGGGCCTTTTCCTGGCCTTTTCCCAGCCCGATCCCATTCCTCCCTGAATTTTTCCATGGGGGTGGTAAAATGCCCCCTCGTATTCGATTCTAAGGGGTCTTGCCATAAGAAAAGCCTCCCGATGGGAGGACTTGTACTCCTATTTATGCCATGTTTCAAGTGTCAAGGGCTGACCCCATGTCCACCAACGGCTTACTGGTGCAATCGGATGAATTGCCTCAAGTCCCGATCCAGCGTAACATCTAGAAATGTCTCGGGTGCCTCTTGCAGGCGCCGCTTCCAGATGGTATTGGCCTGGGTAAGTAACCACAGGGACGTGTCCTTTTCCCAATCGGTGTAGCTGTTCCAATCCGACACCGAGGGCTGCCACATATCCCTGAACTTGGTCAACGTGCTGGAATGGCTCAAATATTCTCCTTCGCAGCCGATCTCTTGGATGAGATCCAGCGAGAGAGCTTCTTCAGAGGTGTCCAGCCCCTCACAGATACGCTTTGCACGGCGGTACAGTTCTTCGTCGATAATGATTTTCTCGTAAGAGGTGGTCATGACGCTGTCCAGCACACCAAGGGCTTCGTAGATGATTTGAGCCCCGCCCAGCATGGCCAGGGTCAGGTTTTGCATGGTTTCATAGCCGGCCTGGCAATCCACCGCCTTGGAATCCGTCAGACCCGCCATGTTCCGGGTCGGCAGGTGGTAGAAATCCCGGGCCATCTGCAGGATGGCAAGGTTCGGCAGCATGGCTTCGGGCGTACCGGTGTTGTAGCTGGCAGTCCGCAGCCAGGCTACTGTAGAACTGGGGGTCCAAACCACGGGGTTGCCCGGGTTCACCATTTGAACGTAGACTGTACCGGCCAGAAGCTCGGCATTTTGCTGCAGCGCAATGCCCATCAGATTGATAGGTGCCGTCACGCCGCCCATGGCAGCGGGCACGATCAGTACCGGTTGGCTGTTCCGCGCAAATTCGGTGATGGCACGCAGCACATCCTGGTCATAGGAAAGCGGGCTTGTTGGCGGAACGCTGAGTCCGATGACGTACTTCCGAGCGAGGATGTCGTCATCACCGAAGGCGATCTTCACCATCTGCAGGGTTTCGGCGGCTTGACCGGGATGGGGTCCGAAATAGCTCATCAGCGGTTTGTCGGTATGCTTGAGAATCTCGTAGGTGATGTGCAAGTGCTTTTTGCGCGGGTCCACATCGCTTGGGTCGCAGGGGTTGTTGCCGACGAAATCTGTTGCATCGCTGAGCTGGTGAATGGTCTGGATCCGTGCAACATCCTGCAAGGTAGCCCGCCGGCGTCCCTGGTCTAAGTCCTGGACATAGATGTTGCCTGCATTTGGCGCCAGTCGAGAACCACCCTCACCGACAGTGGTGGAACGTTTGTCGTTGCGGGCTGTCCATCTGAAAACCGGCGGTACACTGCCGAGGGCGGTTTCAACGATTTCAGATGAAAAGTAAACTGTTTGGTTGCTGACCCTGGCCCCGTGTCGTTTAAATATCCCAAGGGCCTCTTCGCTATGAAACACACAGCCGGTATCTTCCAGGATCTTCAGAGAGGCTGCATGGATTCGGTCGGGTTCATTTTCTGTGAGGACTTTCAGTCTAAGTTTCATGATTTTCAAAGCTCCCTTGGGTGCACGTGTATGGGGTCACCCTTGACATTTGCCATCTTGCCAAGCACGGCTTTCAGGTCTTTGTTTGCCTCCCAGTTCTTCTTTA